>JAWXBD010000064.1:0-45642 GCA_034439815.1 Phycisphaerae bacterium | reverse complement strand
TGGCCGGCGCCGGCCACGATCTCGGCTTCGCGATCGTGCTGCTTCGCGTTCAGGATCTCGTACTTGATGCCATACTTCTTGTGCAGCATCGCCGCCAGCAGTTCGCTCTTCTCGACGCTCGTGGTGCCGACGAGCACCGGCCTGCCGGAGTCGTGATACCGGTGAATCTCGTCGACGATGTGCTCCCACTTGTCCTTGCCCGCCATGAAGACGAGATCGTTCATGTCGGCGCGCCGGATCGGCACGTTCGTCGGAATGCTGACGACGTCGAGGCGGTAGATCTCGTAAAACTCGGTCGCTTCGGTATCAGCGGTGCCGGTCATGCCGGCAAGCCGCGGGTACATCTTGAAGTAGTTTTGAATCGTGATCGTCGCCATCGTCTGGGTCTCTTCTTTGATGCGGACCCCTTCCTTGGCTTCGACCGCCTGATGCAGACCGTCGGACCACTGCCGGCCGATCATCTTGCGCCCGGTCGACTGATCGACGATGATCACGCTTTCGACACCCTGATCGTCCGGCGAAATCACGTAGTCGCGGTCGCGCATGTAGACCGTGTGGGCGCGGAGAGACTGCTCGAGCAGATGCGGCATGTCGATGTTGTCACCGACATAGAAACTTCCCATGCCTGCGACCTTCTGCGCCTCGGTGATGCCGTCGTGGGTAGGCGTCGCCTTCTTCTTGTCGAGCTCGAGCTCGTAGAACTGCGTGAACCGGTCGCGCTCGCTTTCGAGCACCGGCAGCCGCTTCCTCGCCGCCTCCATCCGTGCCTTGATCTCGGGCACTGTGCTGCGATCACGCGCGTTGCGGATGTCGCCTTCGCATGCTGCGACTTCGCCGCGGCACGCCTGCACCTTCTCGTCCGCGGTGTTCCACTCCGCCTGGCGGGCCACAAGATGACGTGCGAGACGGTCGGCCAGGTCATAGCGCGGCGTCGACGAGTGCGCCGGTCCGGAGATGATCAATGGGGTGCGTGCTTCGTCGATAAGGATCGAGTCGACCTCGTCGACGATGGCGAAGTTCCGCTTCTTCTGCAGCTGTTCTTCGGGCCGCACCTTCATGTTGTCGCGGAGATAGTCGAATCCGAACTCGCTCGTCGTTCCGTACACCACGTCGCACGTGTACGCGGCAGCCTTCTCACCCGGGTGCTGCATGTGCATGGGGTGGATCGCTCCGACGGTCAGGCCGACGGCACGGAAGAACGGAAACGTCCAGTCACGGTCGCGCTGCACGAGATAGTCGTTGACCGTGACGACGTGCACCTGCTTGTTCTCGCAGCAGGCGAGATAGCAGGCGAGCGGACCGACGATGGTCTTGCCTTCGCCCGTCTTCATTTCCGCGATGCGCCCTTCCGAAAGCACCGTGCCGCCGATGATCTGCACATCGAACGGCCGGGCGCGGAACGGTGGACGGCTGTCGGGATACAGCTCACGGACGGCGACATAGATCGCGTTGGGAATGTCGATCCACTGCCACGCGGCCACGGCGCCGGCGCATCCGGCAAGGTCGCCTTCGGGCGGACGCGGCTCGGACGACTCCATCACGCGGCGCGTTTCGTCATACATCGCGCGCACGGCAGGGGGGAGGCGCGACGCGTCGAATGCCTGCGCGGGGTCGAAGATGTTGCGAATCCCGACCGCGCGATCCATCGCCTCGCGGGCCACGGCGAAGATCTCCGGGATCATGCCGTATGCCTTCTCGCCCTTCTCCGTCCGGGCGCGGAACTCGACGGTCTTTTCAAGGATCTGCGCGTCCGTGAGCTTGCGCGTCGCATCCTCGAGCGCGTTGACCTGATCAACGATGCGCTCATAGCGCTTGACCATGCGGTCGTTGCGCGAACCGAACAGCTTCTTCATCAACGGACCAAAAAACGGAACACCCATTGGAGGGCTGCCTTTCGATGGACAACGCGCTGAACATGTCGCTCACGCGGTGTCGAAACGCGATCGGAAGATCGATCGCGCGATCACATGTGGAATGAAACAGAAATGAGAGGACCACTGCTGAGGCGCCGGCCGGTGACCCGGTGACGCGAAGACCCGGTGACGCGAATCACGTTCACGCGCGAGGTGGCGGCAGATTCAGCAGGCGGCGATGCGCCGTTCGTCGGCCATCTCGGCATCGGTCGTCGTGTTCATCGAGCGTGCGGACGACGAGCATCCGCGCCGACGGATCGACACCGTGACGGACGCTGTGCGCGAAGCAGGGGATGCCCAGATCGCCGGCGGGTCGCCCTGAGTACAAACCTGTGTGCCGGCCGGCCTTGGTCGCCCAGTCCTCCTCCAGCCGTTCCGCGACCGTCGCAAGGACGCTCGCGAGCGCTCGGCCCGAGAGTTTCAGCGACGAGGGAACCCGAATCCCGTCCGATAGCGCGCCTGGCAGCTTGCCATCGGTGAGCGCCGCGGAGCCCGGGCCCGCCGCTGTGGCGGGCGACGTCGCAGCCAAAGTCGAGGCAATCGCCACGAGCATCGCCACCGCCATCGCTGTAGCGACGGGCAAAGGGGCGGTGTTGCAGGGTCGAAGGCTGAGCATGGCGAGCGAGGAGTATCGGCCGATCGAGGCTCGAAGGCAACCAGAAAGGAGAGCCGAAGTCGAGGAGAGGGTTCAGGGTTAGCGAATGGTGTGCCTGTGGCGAGCAGTCTCGCGTGGGGGCCCGATCTCGTGCAAAGGGGGCGAGAGGCTCGACCGACGGCCGTTCGCGCGGCCACAATGGGGATATGCAGCTCACGGCACTCGTCAGTTCGTCCCTCCTGGCATTCGCCGTTCCGCCAGGTGAGCACCGGCCGCAGCACGCACACCTGTGGGTGTTTTTTGACGACCGTCCGGCGCAGCGGAGTCCCTTCGCCGACGCGTTTGTCACACCGCGCGCCTTGGAGCGACGGGAGCGACGGGAGCGACGGATGGGCTCGCCAGCCGTGCCACGGGACCACGATCGGCCAGTGGATGCTGGCTGTGTGGCGGCCGTCACCGCGCTCGGCGGGACGGTCCGTCTCGAGAGCCGCTGGCTCAACGCCGTGAGCGTCGCGATCGACCCGGCGCAGCGCGCTGCACTGGAATCGCTTCCGTTCGTGCGCCACGTCGCGCCCGTTCGCTCCGCACGCCGGGGACTGCCGCCAACGGAACGTGCGACAGGCGGAGTCGCTGACATCGCATACGGCGCGTCCTACGACCAGATCGCGCAGGCCGATCTGCTGGCGCTGCATGCGCGGGACTTCCGCGGTGCAGGCATCGTGATCGGCGTGCTCGACACAGGATTCAATCGCGTGCACGAAGCGTTTCACAGCGACGAACATCCGCTCGAAGTGATTGCAGAGTGGGACTTCATCAACAACGATTCCAACACCGGCATCGAGCGCGGCGATGAATGGTTCCAGCATCGGCATGGAACGTGGACGCTCGGCGTGCTCGCCGCATATCTGCCTGGTCAGCTCGTCGGTGCGGCCTACGAAGCGTCGTACGTGCTCGCGAAGACGGAAGTGGTCGGATCGGAGACGAAGATCGAGGAAGACTACTACGTTGCCGGACTCGAATTCATCGAGGCGCAGGGCGCCGACCTCGCAACGTCATCACTGGGATACAACGACTGGTACGACCCGGAGGACTTCGATGGCGCGACGGCTGTCACGACGATCGCGGTGAACATCGCGACATCGCTCGGACTTGTCTGCGTCACGTCGGGCGGCAACGGAGGTCATGACGATGATCCCTCGACGCATCACCTCGGAGCACCGGCCGATGCATTCGACGTGATCGCATGTGGCGCGGTCGATGCTGCCGGTGACATCGCGGACTTCTCATCAGACGGCCCGACCGCGGACGGTCGAGTCAAGCCGGAGCTGCTGGCGCGCGGCGTTGAGACGGCCACGATTCATTCGACCGATCCGACGGGGCTGTCGAGCGTGAACGGCACAAGTTTCTCAGCACCGATCATTGCAGGCGCCGCCGCGTGCATTCTGCAGGCGCGACCCGAATTCAGGGTCGGAGCACTCCGCGGGGCGCTCTTCGCGACGGCCACGGACCTGGTGATCACCGGGATGCCCGATCCTCTCTTTATCCGCGGCTACGGCATCGTGCAGGCGGATGCGGCGGCCGGTGTGGGCAGGAGCATCGGCGATATCAATCTCGATGCGAGTGTTGACAGCGCGGACCTCGCGATCCTGCTCGGTGCGTGGGGAACCTGCAGCGATTGTGCGGCGTGTCCGAGCGACCTGAATGGCGACTGTCAGATCGATGCTCTCGATCTCAGCGTTCTGCTCGGCGCGTGGAGCTGAGCGGGTTCTCTCGAAGTGCCGTGGCGTAGATCGCCTGCAGCGCGCGTTCTGTCTCGTCGGTGACATCACGAGCGCCGCGGCGGAACTCGATGGTCAGGATCGGCAGTGACTGATCGATGCCGATCCAGGAGCCGAGCGAACCAGGCGTCGGGTATCCCATGCTCGGTTCCACGCGCCACGTTGTTCCGTCGTGTGAAGCGGCGCGGGCAAATGCGTCGGCGTAGTCTCGCGCCGGACCATCGAAGTTCACGAGTGGCCCGCTGCGCATCGAGTGGAAGACGACCACAATCGACGGGCGCATTTCCTCGATAAGCGCGTGGACGGCCGATGTCTCGGGCTCGCACAGCGGCCGCGCGCCGCGGGCGCGGCCCGGCTTGAAGTTGCCGGCGGGCCAGTTGCGATTGAGATCGATGCCGCGCGCGTTCGTGCGCGTGCCGCGTGCTGTGCCGTCCGGATTCATGTCGCGCACGATTGTCGTCGTCCAGGAGTGGCCGTGCGCGTGCGCGATCTCGACGGCCCGGTCGACAGCGGTCAGTCCTTCGCGCTCGTCGCCGTGAATGCCGCCGATCAGCAGCATCCGGCGCGTTCCGTAGCCGACGGTGATCGCATCAATCGACCGGCCTTCGACCGACACTCCGATCGCCCGCCAGCCGGCGATGGAGCGGTGCGCAGCGTCTCGGGCGATCGGGGGTGACGCGCACGCGCACAGAACGCACGCAAGCGTGATCAGCCACAGCGCGCCGAGGAGACTGCCTCGAGTCATGCTGGGTACGATTTCGGCTCGATGCCTTCCGACGCTGCAACGCTTCATCGCATTCATGATCGTCCGCCCGCCATCCACATGCGATGGCACGACCTGCTTTTTCTGCATTGGCGCGTCCCCGCCGATCACATGCGGCGCCTGATACCACGCGAGCTCGAACTGGACTGCTTCGACGGCAGCGCATGGATCGGACTTGTTCCTTTCACCATGATGAACACGCGCTTCCGCGGAGTTCCGAAGCTGGGGTCGCTGAGTCACTTCCAGGAATGCAACGTCAGGACATACGCCAAGCACGCAGGCGCGGTCGGCGTCTGGTTCTTCTCGCTCGACGCGGAACGGCTGCTGCCCGTGCTCGGAGCACGCGCGCTGTGGCGGCTCCCGTACATGTGGAGCAGGTTTGCCGTGGAGCGGCGCGGCGACACGATCGATTACCGCCTGACCCGCCGTCGGCTGCCGTCGCATCCGCCGGCGCATACGCACGTCACGTGGGAGGTCGGCCGGGCGATGCCACTCGCGCAGCCTGGCTCGCTCGAATACTTTCTCAGCGAGCGCTACTGGCTGTTCACGCGCCGCTTCGGCGGCATCGAACGGGGCCGCGTGCATCATCAGCACTGGCCGCTGTGCGCAGCGACGATCACGCAGCTGGATGACTCGCTCATCCGCGCCGCCGGCGTCGAGCCGGAGGGCGCACCCCACGCGATGTGCAGTGATGGTGTGGATGTCGAGGGGTGGAATCTGGTCAGGAGTGGGTAACGGGCAGTGAACGAGGCGAGCGGCGATACGTCCGCCCGTGTGATTGCCGTACGCTGTCAAGACGACGCCATGAATGACTCCGAACTTCATCAACTGGCCGATGCAGTGATGCGCGTCATTCGTCCCCAGCTTCAGCGGTCCGAACCGCTGCGGCAGATGGTCGCGCTGATCGGAAGGCTGCTCTGCGATGAAGCAGCCCGCGCAGCTTCTGGAACCGCTGCGCAGGGTCCCGACGAGGAAGGGCGGACCGATGACACGGTCCATGAGATCGCCTCGTACGCTTCGAATGCGCCGGAGTTTGCGACGAGCGTTGACATCCCACAGGCGGATCCGCCCCAACCGGAACCGTTCGCTTCGTCAGCGCCGGCGTCGACGAGACTTGTGCCTTTGAGACTTGGTGATGCATTTGTCCACGTCCCGCTTTCAGGAACGACGGAAGAACTCGCGCGGGCGCAGCAGTCGGCACTGGGGTGGTCGCCCGCGCGCCACGCCGAGACTTCCGCGACATCGCTCCATCGACGCGAACCGGATCTGCACCTTGTGGAACGCCGGTGCCGCCTGAAGGCCGCTTCGTGTCGACTGTTCATCGAACGGCGGGCCGGTGCCGCCGTTCCCGACATTGAGCACGACACTCGACGCAGAATGAATGAGATGATCGCCGACGCCAAGTCGATGGCGAACTGCTTTCTGTGGGTGTACTGGCGCGAGCGCACGCCGCCCGATGACGCCAATCTTGCCCAGATCGCCGAGAACTACGATGCGCATGCTGATGCGGTGGCGCTGATGGGCAAAATCGACGAGGGCGCCGGTGCGGCAACAGCGTCCGATGAAGAGGATGCGATCTACCTGCTGGCGGAAGCGAACTCGGCGCTTCGCGCCGCTCTGGGCGACACTTGGCTCGCGGGGAATGACCACGATCAGGCTGATGTGCACATGTGGCTCAAGCACGCCACGAGTTCGCGCCGCATCTATATCAGTCGTCACATGACCGCCGATGATCCCGCAGATCCTGGCGTGGCCGCCGGGCTCCGGCGGCGCATCGGGGAGTTCAATGTGCAGATCGACGCTCGCATCAGGAGGGCGAGCGGGATCGCGCGGTCGCTCAGCCAGATCAGATATCACGCGGGACGGATCATCAAATGCGCCGAAGCCGAGACATCAGAGCACTGGGACAAGATCGCCGCAGCAGTCGCGCTGCTCGCCACAATGAACGTGCCAGAGACGGATCGCCGGATCACCGAGGCGCTTGGTCACCGTGCGGCTGCCTCCGACTCCGCCCAGTCGCCCGCGGCAGGTCAGGTCGCCGCGATCATTGGCCGCGCGCGGCTCCTCGCAGAAAGGACGGCCAAGGAGGAGAACACGTCGGCTTCGGTCGAGCCGCGGGAGTGGAGCCAGCTGGTGCTCGACGTGCGGGACCGCGTGCGCGGACAACGGATGGTGATCGTCGGCGGCGAACCGAATCCGGCGGCGATCTCACGTTTCAACGCGGCATTCGAGTTGGCGGATGCCGACTGGATTTCGCTTGTAGAGCACGGCTCCGCGTCCCCGATGCGTACGGCGATCCAGCGTCGTGACACGGCGCTGGTGCTGGTCATCATCAAGCTGACGGGCCACCTGTACGCGGCGGAGGCCAGAGCTGCCGCCGATGCCGCAGGAAAGCCATGCGTGCTCCTCACGGCGGGATATAACCCGGAACAGGTCGCGAGAGCGATTCTCGAGCAGGCCAGCGATCGCCTGGTATCCCGCGCACGAGACTGCTAAGCCCGCTTTGGTCGTCGCCGGCGGAGTGTCCATCGCGATCACGGACACGCGCCCCACGCGCCGAGCAGCGCCGCGAGATCGGCGGCGTCGATCACGCCGTTGTGATCGATGTCTGCGAGCGTCGCGTTCGTGCCCCAGCTTCCGAGCAGGATGGCGAGATCCGCGCCGTCGACACTGTCGGACCCGTCCAGATCGGTGTCGCACAATCCGTGCCCAATGCTGACGAGGATCTCCGACGGATCCATGTTGGGTGCGAACGGTTCGCTGGTTTCCGGATCGAAGTTCGACCGGCTCCGTGTGATGTCGCACCGATCCCCGCTCGGCAGCCCGGTGAAGACGCTCCCCGCGCGCGGCGCCCACTCGCCTTTGATGTTCTCGAGTTCCATGATGGCACGATTGCCGCCATTGAATGTCGACACGAACAGGTGCCCGGCATCATCGAAGGCGAGTCCCTTCGGATCGACGAGCGACGGATCCGTGATGATCGAGACCGCGGGTCCGCCGAAGCCGACGCCTGTCCGGTGACGGGATCCCACTCTTTCAGCACGCCCGCGCCGTCCGTCTGCTGCTCGATCGCGATCACTTTGCCGCCGCTCTGAGCGTGGGCATACTCCTTCTTCGTCACGTCGGCGTGCGCCGCGACGTCGAGCGAGATCCAGCAGAGAACGGACACTCCGATCGATCTCGGAAGATCCTGGAACTCAGCCGTCAATACACGCTCTGCTCAAAGTAATACTGCGCCGCATTCGCCGGCGTGATCAGCTCGACGTCGATCATCATGTGCTTGGGCATGAACTCGAGCACTTTCTTCCGCTCGCCGTCGCGCAGCACGCCGACTGCGAGCTGGATGCCGGTGGCGATCATCGACGGCGGATAGGTGATGTCCGCGGGATACATGGGGTCCTTGTCGCGCACGCGCTTCACGATGTCCTTCATGCCCGCGCCGCCGAGAATCCAGATCTGCTTCTCGCGGCCGGCCTCGCGGATCGCCTGTTCGGCACCGAGCGCCATGTCGTCATCGGACGCCCAGATCACGTCGATCTTCGGATTCTTGACGAGCAGCGTCTCAGTCACTTCCAGCGCCTTCTGCCGGCTCCATTGTCCGCTCGCCTGACCGACGACCTCGATCCCGTTCGCCTTGAACACTTCGAGACCCGCCGTCACACGGTCCGTGTTCACCGTGCACGGAATGCCTTCGAGGACGATGACCTTGCCTTTGCCGCCCGAACGCTTCTTCAGTTCATCAACGATGAACTGCGCGGACTTGCGACCGAACGCCTTGTTGTCGCCTTCGATGAAGATGTCAGCAACCGGCTCCAGAAATCCGCGGTCGACGTTCACGACAAGAATGCCGCTCTGCGACGCGGCCTTGGCCGTCGGCGTCAGCGGCGCACTCTCCGTTGCGAGGATCACCAGTCCGTCGACTCGGCGGGCCATCATCGTTTCAATGTCAGCGACCTGCTTCTCCGGATTCTGCGCGGGCGAGAACACCCAGTCGATTTGCGGATACAGCGCCATCGCCCGCTTCGCCCACCAGATGACGCCCGCGGTCCAGCCGTGATCGGCGGCGGGGACACTCACGCCCATCGTGACCTTCTTTGGCGTGCCGCCCGACTGCGCTGCCGCGGCCGGAAGAGCGAAGGCGGAAGCGGCCAAGGCACCGATGGTCTGACGACGGGAGATCGACATGATGGGATTCCGGAAAGTGCGTGGAACACTCAAGCGCGGCGGCCGCGCTGGATGAGGACGGCGAGGATGATGATGACACCCTTGACCGATCCATGCCAGTACGGAGAAACCTCCGCGAACACGAGCATGTTGTTGATGATGGCGAGGATCATCACACCTAGGACAGTTCCCCAGACGCGCCCGCGGCCGCCCGCCATGCTGGTGCCGCCGATCACCACCGCGGCGATCGCATCGAGTTCCATGAAGCTGCCGAGCTGGGACGAGGACACGGAATTCATGCGCGCCGTCGCCATCAGCCCGGCAATCGCCGAGCAAAGGCCGACGATCACGAACGTCGCGAGCCGCACGCGGTTGACGGCAATGGCCGAGTAGCGTGCGGCGGTCTCGTTGCCGCCGACGGCGATGACATGGCGGCCGAAGCGGGAACGGGTGAGCAGAATGTGACCGATGATCGCGATGGCGATGAAGAGGAGGATGTTCCACGTCACCGTGATCGGCCGCGCCTCCGGACCGAGCACTGACGCCGGAACCAGCGTCACGCTGCCGCGCCCCATCGCCGAAAGGACGGAGGCCGAGGCCGAGCGGATCTCGCCGCCGTCCGCGAGGGCGAGCGTGATCGAGCGGTAGGCCGAGAGACCGCCGAGAGTCGCGATGAATGCCGGCAGCCGACCGACCGTCACGAGAAACCCGTTCATGAGCCCGCAGGCGAGTCCGGTCGCGAGCCCCGTGCCCACGCCCGCCATGACGGCGAACGCTTCGCTCCATGCGACGACGCCGTCCTCACCGGCAGTCAGCAGATAGTTCACCGTGAGCAGCGCCACCGCGCCGGCGAGCGCCATGATGCTGCCGACCGAAAGGTCGATGCCTCCCGCCACGATCACGAGGGTCATGCCGATGGCGACGATGCCGGTCGTCGCGTTTTGATTGATGATGTTGCGAAGGTTCTCGGGGTTGCGGAAGATTTCGGCGGTGTCGGCAACGACCGCGTTCCACAGGAACAGCGCTGCAAAGGCCACGAGCACGCCGTGCCGTTCGAGGAACGTCGCGACACGGTGGGCATGGGAGACGGCGAGAGTTTCCGCGGCGACCATCATGCGGACTTCCTTTGCTGGCTTTCGTTAGATGATGGTGGTGGCGATGTCGGCGGCGTCGGGGTCGGCGGCGGGAAGCGGGGGGAGCGATCGACGCCGGCGCTCAGATACATGATGCGCTGTTCCGTGAGCTCGTCGGCGCCGGCGAGTTCGCCGGCCACGCGTCCCTGCCGCAGCACGACGATTCGATGACACAGCCCGATCAATTCGGGAAGTTCGCTGGAGATGACGACGCACGCGAGGCCCGCCTCAGCGAGGTCGACGATCAGCCGGTACATCTCGCGCTTGGCGCCGAGATCGATACCTCGTGTCGGCTCGTCGAGAATGATGATGCTCGGTTTTCCATCGAGCCACTTTGCCACCGCGAGCTTCTGCTGATTGCCGCCGGAGAGCGTGCGGATCGGCGCTAGGAGGTCAGGGCAGCGGATCGCCAGTCGCTCGATCCACCCGCGCGCTGCTCTCCGCTCGCGCGAGCGGCTGGGAAACACCGCGCCGTATGCGGAGAGATGCGCCAGCGTGGTGTTCTCGATGCAGTTCATGTCGAGATGCACCCCGCGGCCTTTGCGGTCTTCGGAGACGTAGGCGACGCGTGCAGCGAGTGCATCGCGCGGACTGCGGAAGTCGACCAGCGTGTTGAACACCCGCACGGTACCGCGCACCCGCCGTCGCAGGCCGATGATCGCCTCCGCCGCCTCAGTGCGGCCGCTGCCGACCAGGCCCGCGAGGCCGATGATCTCGCCCGGCCGCACACTGAACGAGACATCAAGGACGTTGGGCGCCGCGGCAATGCCCTGCACTTCGAGCGCCGGCGCCGCATCGGGCGCCGGCCGCTTCTCGGGAAACACGTGCGTGAGCTCGCGGCCGACCATGAGCTCCGCGAGCTTTCGTTCGCTCACGTCCTGCGGCGACACCGTCTCGACGAGCCGTCCGTCGCGAAGGATGGAGATGCGCTTGCATATCGCGAGCACTTCCGGCAGCAGATGCGAGATGTAGACAATCGCCACGCCATTGGCTGCAAGACGGCGGATGAGCGAAAACAGTGAACGCGTCTCCCGTTCCGAAAGCACGGCCGTCGGTTCGTCCATGATTAGAAAGCGGGCGTTCGAGGCGAGCGCTTTGGCGATCTCCACGAGTTGCTGTTCGGCGACTGAGAGCGATTCCACGAGACGTGTCGGATCGATCCCGGCACCGACGTTGACGAGCAGCGACGCGGCGTTTCGTTCCATCAGACGGCGGTCGACCAGGCGGCCGCTCCACAGCGGCCGACGGGGCTCGCGGCCGAGGAAGATGTTCTCGGCGACCGAAAGCGCTCCGACCAGATTCAGTTCCTGGTGGATCATCGCGATGCCGCAGGCGCCCGCCTCGCTTACCGAGCGAAACACGCGCGGCTTGTCGTCGACGAGAATCGTGCCCGCGTCCGGAAGGTAAATGCCCGCGAGAATCTTCATGAGCGTGCTCTTGCCCGCTCCGTTCTCGCCGACCAGTCCGTGCACTTCGCCTTTGCCGAATCGCAGCGAAACGCCATCGAGGGCCTTCGTGGCGGGAAATGACTTCTCAATCCCGCGGACCTCGAGCATTGGTTGCCAAGGCTCTACGGGTCGAATAAAGGTTCCCGAAGACGACTTCGCCATCGCCTTCGGAAGATAGCGGCAACTGCTCTCCGACGCGAGAGATGCGCCGGTATCCTCGTCGCCGGGAGGTTCGTGAAGGGGACGTGGCCGCGGCGGCACGTGCAGGGCTGGTAGCTCAGCGGTCCAGAGCCAGTAACTCATAATTACCAAGACGTGGGTTCGAATCCCACCCGGCCCATTTTCTTAGAATCGAATCGCTTCGCACGGGCCCGCCGCGCACCGCTGCTGCACTCGCACTTCGGGATTAGCGGGCATTCCCCAAAGCCGTAGACTCCGCTCGGCGAAATCCGCCGCTCCGTTGCGCGCCGGACACAGCGCCACCATGCAATCTGGGGACCGCCATGACATCCGACATGAATCGCCGGTGGAAGTTCGCCGCGTTGAGCACCGCGGCACTCGCCGTGGTCGCCGCGACTGCGCACTCGGGAACGGATTCGCTGCTGTACGTGATTGATTTCGAGGGACTCGCAGAAAACACCGCCATATCAAATCAGTACGAGGAGTTCGGAGTGACCTTCGCGATCGAGGGCCGGCCAGACCTCTTCCCCATCATCACGCTCGCCGGCACTCCGATTGCCAGCGCCTTCTTCAGCGCGAACGGCGCCGATGCGAGCATGAGCTCGGGCACTGCCGGCTTGACCGACCCGCCCGTCGGCGGCGGCAATTACTTTGTGCCGAATGATATTCGTATCCAATTTGATCCGCCGGTCACCTTGGTCAGTTTCTACGTTATCGATATCGACGGCGTAGCGCCTGACGGCGACGTCGTGACGGTGACCGCATTCGACGGAGCGGCCGTCGTCGACTCCACGACGGTCGTCGGCACGCTCGTCAATGACGGGAAGAGCGTGAAAGTCACGCTGGCCGGCAGCAGCATCACGAGTGTCCTGGTCGACGTGACGCCGAACGCGACGACCGGCCTGATCGGATGGGCGCTCGACTTCGTCTCCGTCGCCCGTCCCTGTCCGTCGCCCCAGTGCACACCGCGGTTTCGACTCTCGCAAGAGTCGGCGCCAGGCGCCGGTGATTTCGGCCGCAACATTCTCGGCGAGGTACCGCTGTGGTCTGCGGTCGGGACATCGGCCGCTGCGTTCTACGGCTACGGCGTTCCTGAAAGCGCCTCATGGAACGGCGCAGCGCTGTCGCTCGAAGCCGATCGATCGCATCTCTTCGGCGCGGTCACCGCGGACGAGGTGACCTTGTTCATCGTGCACGATCGCGCGGAACCGGACAACCCTGACGGCGGATCTGCCGAGATGAAGATCGAGGCGCTCGACGACGCGAGCCAGGCTGCGTTTCTCGTTCAGGATGATCCCAACATCAGCGAGTCGACCGACTTCTACACGGGTCTGCCCGGATCAGGACTGTTCACAGCGCGGCAGAAGTGGGGCGAGTGCTGCAGCGACGGCATCGCGATCGGCAAGTTCAAGTGCGGCGAGTCCATGATCGTGCAGTTTGCAGAGGTCGACGACAACGTGCTCACACCGCCGATCGCGAGCCTCAACAGCTGGGTTGCGTACGGCGCCACAGGCGAGCAGCTGCCGCTCGTGCTCGAGATTGACCGGCGCGTCAAGGTCGATGTGCTTCCGCCGGCAAACTGCGCGGCGGACCTCAACTGTGACGGCCTGATCGGCCCTGCGGATCTTGCAATACTGATCGGTGCGTGGGGGCCCAACGGCGGCGCGGCCGACATCAACGGCTCCGGCGCGGTCGACGCCGCGGACCTCGCTCAGTTGCTGGGCACGTGGGGACAGTGTGGGGGGAAGGAGGAAGTAAGAAGAAAGAAGGAAGAAGGATGAATTCGCGTCGATTCTGCGGTCCTACTTCATCCTTCTTCCTTTCCCGTCACGTCCCACGGCGGAACAGGTCGAGGAACCGGTTCTCATACTCGGCGAACACCGCGAGTCTGTCGAGTTCCTCTTTCAGCCGGACCGCCCTGCTCGCGTCCTTGCGCGCGTCGTCGAACAGCCGCTCCAGCCGCTGCCGGTCGGCCGCGCTGAGCTTCGTCTGTTCGAGAGGGGGCTTTGGTCGCACGGCCGGGGCTTCATCGCTCTCGGACGGCGCTGCTGTCGGGTCCTCTGGCTGCGCTGGAGGAGCTTCGTTCTCGGTCGGCGCCGGTGCGCTTTCGTCGATGCTGTCCCCGTTCTCGTCGTCGTCGCCGCCGTCGTCTTCCTCCGACGCATCGTCCGACTCGTCGGAGTCGCCGCCGGACTGCGCTTCGAGCTTTTCATAGACCTGAATGAGCAGTCGATCCATCGCGGTCGACTGCCGGTCGAGGTCGTCCAGACTGACATCGATTCCTGCGAGGACACTAAAGACGCTCAGCGCGGACCGAGCAGCCTTGGGATTCGGAACACCAGCCGCGAAGAAGGGGATCTCGGCCAGCAGACATACGCCGGACATGCCGCGCTCGGCTGCCGCTGCGAGCACGATGCCATTCAGTCCGCCGATCTGGCCTTCATCGAGCGGACGAACTTCCGCGCGGCGCAGTTCTGCCAGCGCGTCCACCGACGTCGCGAAACCGGCAACGCGCGAGTTCTCGGCCGGGTGCAGCGCCGACGCCATCGAGGCGAACGTGATGACGCGCTCGACGCCGCGGTTCGACGCTTCCGCGATCAGTTCGCGGGCATAGCCGAACTTTTGCTGCGTCGGCTGCTTCTCGCTCACGAACACGAGCAGATCACGTTCTCCCTGCGCGAGATTCGATCGAAAGAAGTAACCGCGCGGCAGCTGCACTGGCGCTGTCAGTCCGTCCTTGACATCGATTTCTTCGACGTCGAAATGATCGAACGCGAGCAGCTCGCCGTCCGCGTACATCTCGAGCTGCTGAATGAGGTAGCCGGCTGCAATCACCGCAACGTTGCCCATGCCTGGCCATGCGGCGATGAGCCACGGCTTGCGCGGCTTGATGTTCTGCGACACGGACACCGCATGCTCGGGAGCGGTACCGCCTTCGGCTCTTTCTCCAGTCACATCATCGGGCATCACAGGGTTCCGCGCTCAAGTCCCCGGGGGGCACAGCCGAATGGAGTGCGCTCACGCGGCACGTGGCAAGCCATGAACACATGAACAAAAGTCAATCGCGCTCCATATGCACTGTCAGCAGCATGACGCCCGCGTCAGGCGCGCGGACCGAGTGGGGCACGTCCGGATTCAAGATGAGCAGCTGTCCAGACCGCAGCTCATGTGTGCCGCCATCGGCCTCAATCACGAGGCGCCCCTCGATCACTTGAATCGTGACGAGGCCGTGGGTCGTGTGCTGGTTGAGCGCGCCGCCGGCCTCGAAGTCGAACAGGGCGGTGGTGACGGGAACACGGTGATACACCGTGATCTGCCGGCGGCCGTTCGCGGGCGGCTGCGGTTCGTCACGCAATGCCTTCAGTGCTGCCGCGATGTCGACGCGATGGGCCAGCCCCGCAAATCGATCGACCGGAGGCGCACGCAGTCGATCCGAATCCGATGCTTCGTGGTGAACGCTCATATGGTGTAGCGGCTCGCAGGTGGTGGTGGCGACCAGCGTAGCGGCAACGGCGCGCGGGAGCATGAGGGGCTCACCCGTTGAGCGCAGAAACCGTTGGCCGGCTCCACGCTACCACGCGTCAGGACGCCGGAATCGCATCCAGCACCAGCATCAAATCGAGCAGGTTGATCCCACCGTCCATGTTCACGTCGGCGGGTCCGCACAAGGGACCCCAGGCACTCAGCACTTCGGCGAGGTCATTCGCGGCGACGGTTCCGTCGCCATCGACATCGAAGACAGACGAAGCTGCGCCGCTGATGACAACCTCTTGACCGACCTTGAGCTCAAGGCAGATCCGCTCGCCAAGCCAGAGCGTCAGCCATGCTTCCGGATGGAGAATGATGTGTTCGTCGACGCGGAAGCTGCGATCCATCTCGATGGACGAATCCGAGGCAGAAAACGCTCTGAGCGCCAGCATGTGATCACGCGCCCGTTCCGGCACGCGCCATTGCACATCGACGCAGCCCGACACTGTTTCGCTGCCGATATTCAGGATGGTGATGTCCCAGGCGAGGCCGCTCCGGTCGATGTCAGCTTGCACAACGAATCCAGGAGGCGCGTAGACGACAACGGGTGACTCAAACTGCATCGAGTCCTCTCGAAAAGGTGTCCAGAACAACCGCCGCCCACTCGAACTGGGTCGAGCCATCTGTCAGGGAAGCTGCAGATGGTCGCAGCCCGGGACGCGCGCCGCAAGCAGATCGCTACAAACCGGGGAAGATCTCGTCAATTGGGTAGGTGCTGTCAATTTGCAGAAGATCGTGTCGGCGGAACCCCAAAGGCTTGCCGGGTGATCGCCGAAACTGTGCCGGCCAGACGGTAATGTGCGAGCCCGCCTCCGGATCCCGCGACGACATCACGCGCGGACGGAGTGATGGGCCCCGCGCGGCAGACACGCGCGACGACATGGATACGATGCAGGCCGTGATGCGTTCCCGACCTACCGCCGAGGAAGTCGCGGGGCCTGAGTGGGCCGCGTGGTACGCGCTGACGCCGATGCAGCGATGGGAGGCAGGACAGCGGCTGTTCGCCGAGTATGTAGCCATGGGCGGGAGTCTTGAACCGGAGATCGACACGCAGAGTCCGTTCTGGAGTGACGAAGACTTTGCCTCCTTCGCCCGCGCGATTCCAGTGCACCGAGCGTCACGAGCAGAGCCGGGGGGGGCCGAGCAGCCGTGAGCATGCAGCCGTCGGTCCAGCTCGTGCTCGCGACATTTGAGCGGCACGGCGTGCAAGCGATCTTGATGGGCGGGCAGGCGTGTGTGTACTACGGGGCGAGTGAAGTGACGCGCGATGTCGATGTCGCGATTCTGTCCGACGCGAGCAATCTTGCTGCTCTGTCAACGGCGATGCGCGAACTTCAAGCGCAGGTGATTGCGGTGCCCCCGTTCATGAAGGAGCTGCTGGACGCGGGCCATGCGGTGCACTTTCGGTGCGCAGCGCCGGCCGTGTCGGGATTACGCGTCGACATCATGAGCCGGATGCGGGGCGTCGATCCATTCCCGGTGCTGTGGGAACGGCGCACGCTCCTTGCGAACGGCGTCGGGGTCCTGTCCCTGCCTGATCTCGTCCTGGCAAAAAAGACACAGCGCGACAAGGACTGGCCGATGGTGCGACGATTGATCGAGGCGGACTACTTTGCGCCGCGATCGAGCGTGGGCGACGCTGCGCCATCGTTCTGGCTGCGCGAATGCCGTACGCCCTCTTTGCTTCAGAACCTCGTGGCACATCATCCGATCGAGGCGTCGAGAGAGACAAGGCCGGTCGTCCAACTGGCTGTTCAGGGCGCGACGGCAGAAGCGATCAGCCAGGCGCTGCGCGATGAAGAGGATGCCGAGCGTGCTATCGACGCTGCGTATTGGCGGCCGTTGAAGAAACAGCTGGAAGCGCTGCGTCATTCGAGATGACGGGCACACCGCCGAATCGATCCGTGCAATACGACTCCTCACGTTCTCCGTTTGGCGATCGCCGCCCCCGCAACCCATCCGCTCGCCCACGCCCACTGAAAATTGAATCCGCCGATCCGACCGTCGACATCGCACAGTTCGCCGACGAGATACAGGCCGCGCGTGCAGCGGCTCTCCATCGTGTCGAGATGCACTTCCGCAAGCGGGACGCCGCCCGCCGTGACTTCGGCGACGGTGAACCCGCGATCGCCGGTGGGCTGTACGGGCAGCGCGGCGACCGTTGCGGCGAGCCGCTGCCGCTGTTCTTTCGACAGCTGCCGCAGACTCGCGCCTGGATCGACCGAGGCGATGGCAAACAGTGTCCGTGCGAGGCGCTCCGGCATACGGCCACGCAGCCATGCGAGCGGGGTCGCGTGGCCGCCTTGAAGCAGTTCGCTGTCGAGCGATTCGACGGTTGCGCCAGCCACGAATCCGATCCGCAGTTCCGCCTGTTCATCACGCGCCCGAACTTCGGACCAGTAACGGCTGATGTCGAGAATCACTGGACCGGACAGGCCGAAGTGCGCGCACAGCATCGAGCCGCTGAACGTCACGAGCGTCTTGCCGGTTCCTGACACGAGCCGGATGTCTGCATCCACGGTGATGCCGGCAAGCTCGCGCAGCGGATGACGGTCCGGCAGCAGCAGGGGAACAAGCGCCGGAACAATGCGCTCCGTCACCGAATGGCCGAACGTCTGCGCGAACCGATAGCCGGCACCATCGGATCCGGACTTGGGCAGCGCTTTGCCTCCGGTTGCGAGCACGAGCATGCCGGCGCGCAGCGCGCCCCATGGACCTTCGACGACGAAGTCCGCTCCATCGCACCCCACGGTGTCGACCCGGCACGGATGGTGCACGACCGCGCCCGCGTCACGCACCGCGCTGAGCAAGGCATCGAGAACGGTGCGGGCGCTGTCGGTCGTCGGAAACAGCTTGCCCGTCGCTTCGCGCTTCAGCTCCACGCCGAGTTCTTTGAAGAACGCAACTGTCGCCTCGATGTCAAAGCGGCGCAGAACGTTGCGGATCGCCGGCCGCGTCGAGCCCGCATACGCGCGATCATCGACCACATCGTGCGTGACGTTGCAGCGTCCTCCGCCTGCGACGAGGATCTTCGCGCCGAGTGTTCGCGCGCTGTCCAGCAGCACGATGGACGCGCCGGGTGCGAGCCGCCCCGCGCGGATCGCGGTCATGAGACCCGCAGCGCCGGCGCCGACGATGACAACGTCAGCGCGATCCGCGGTCATGAGCGAGTTCGCCGGCCGCCGGTTCCTCTGCAGGTGCCGTCAACGGCACGCTCGTCGTGATCGTCGCCGCCTTCGCTGCGCTGTAGCGCAGGTCGATCGATGCACCGGCCGTCCCTTTCACGATGAACCGGAAGAATCGCGAGCCGCGCCCTGGAATTCCTGCATCGTTCTCGAGCGTCGCCGGTCGATACCGCTGCTCATTGATCGTGCGGTCAAAGCGGTTCTCGAGCGAGCCGGCGAGCACCACGTCGACGCCGTTGATGGTCAGCCGATCAGGCTGACCGATGCCGTTGCTCGATGCCCGCTCGATGCGCGTCGGGATGAGCGTGTTGTTCGCAACTTCGACGTCGATCTGCCACAGCCCGCTGCCGACATCCTTCGTCGCGACGCTCGCGAAGCGCAATCGGGGCATTTGCGCCGCATGAAACATGGTGAACGCGAAGTTGCGGTGATGCTCTTCCTGCACCATGAACGGTGGAGGAATGCGCCCTGAATACTTCGTTCCGCCGCCGACCAGCACGCGGCCATACGTCGGATGATCGACTTCCTTCAGCGGTGCAATCGTCTGCGCGAACAGCACGCGCTCGCGCCAGCGGCGCGTCTGCTCCTCGTTGGGACCGCTGCCGCTCTGCAGGATGCGATTGTCGCTCCACAATTCGTTGGTGAACGCGACGATCCCAAGGCTTTCGGCGAGCCAGTTCACGAAGCCGCCCCGCACCGGATACAGATCCGACCAGATCACCATCTTGCGATAGAAGGGGAGCATTTCTTCACCGGCCGTCGCGATGGCGTCGTACGTCGCGCGGTCACGCGCGCCGTACGCGCTCTCGCGGTCCTGCGCGCCGGGGCCACGGAGAATCATGCCGCCGGCGTTGTGGTAGCTCTGGCCGGCCGCGATATTGGGGTGCGCGAGAACGAACTCCGCGACGCCCTGCGATTCCGGCAGCGACAGCGGGATCTCGCCTGCGCCGTCCTGCACGTGATTCGGCTGCCAGTCCGCAGGCCAGTTGCGATTCGGGTCGTAGCCGCCGATGCCGTCTTCATTGACCTGGCCATCGCCGTCGTTGTCGATGCCTTCGCTGCCGGCGAACGACCAGTCACCTCGGCGGACCGTTCCGTCGGCGAGCGGCTCGGCGCTGATCGGCTCCATGCGATTCGGATCGAGTTCGCTGCGCCGATGCGTTCCGTTCGGATCCATGCGCCACATGACGCCGATCGACCCGTCGCCGTTGATGTCGTCCGGTCCGTCTTCATCGAGCAGACCGTCCCGATCATTGTCCGTCGGTTTCACGCCGCCGCGCGACGAACTCGAGGTGTTCGGCTCCGCAAACCAGTGAATGCGTCCGTCGGGATTCATCGACGGCACGAGATAGAACGATGCGTGATCAAGAAGGTCGGTGAGCGCGGGGACCTTGCCGTAGGCCGAGAGGAGGTACCACGCGGTGTACAGCACCACTTCGCCCGCCTGGATCTCGTTGCCGTGAATGTTGCCGTCGATCCACATCGCCGGCTTGGCGGTGTCGGCGCCGGTCCTTGGGTTGTTGATCGTCATGACCCAGATCGGCTCACCACGCACCGATGTGGACACCTGCTTCATCGACGCGAACTCGGGATAGGCCGCGGCGAGCGCGTGGAACAGCGCGATGAGCTCCTCGTGGTCGTAATAGCGATCGAACGCGATCGGCACTTTGCTCTCGAGCTGCTGCTGCGCGAACGCCGTTGAGGAAACAGACAGCGGCGCCACGGCCACAGCGAGCAGGAAAAGAACAGTACGTGCGAGTTTCATCGAGCCGCCTCCTGTACGACGCCGTTCTGGATGACAAAGCGGCGTGTGCCAAATTCGCTGTTGCCGATCGTCAGCTCGATCGGTTCGCTGCCCGACGGTGCCTGCACCACCCACGCGAGTTCGACGCGTTCACCGGACTCAAGTGCGTAGATGCGGCGCACCCGTTCGCCGCTGACGATCCGTTCCAGCGGTGCCGACAGTCGCACGATGACTGCGGCCCGCGCCTCGGTCGTCACACCCATCTGGCTCGCCGTCGGAAGCCGGCCCGCATTCATGACGGACGATTCGATGCGATAGACGCCGTCACTCAGTTTCGTCACCACCGGCGTGCTCACGTCGAGGACGGGCAGCAGGTCAATGAAGGCGTGGAGGAATGCAGTCTGTTTTTTCGCGATTTCTGGCAGTTCCGCAGCGGGGGGATTCAGGCGAAAGAGCGGATCGAAGCCGCCGACTTCCACGGTGCCGAACAACGGATGCGCAACCTCGTGCCAGGGGATAAAGCCCGCGCCGTCACGCACGGCGTCGCTGTAGGCGAGCCAATGCACCGCTTCTTCATCAGTCGGCGCAGCGGTCGCTTCCGAAGGGCGGGCAGGCGCGCCGGGGCCGCCTGCGCCGCCGCGGCCACGGCGGCGCGGTCCTCCTTGCGGCGCCAGAGGGACCGTCTGCAGGCCCGCAGGATTCAGTGCGTGGTCATCCGCCCGATCAGCTGGATCGGCTGGATCATGTGGATCGTGTAGATCATGTAGCGCGCCCATGGCAGCGAGCGGCGTTGCCTCAGGCGCGGCAGCGTCTTCCGGCGCGTCGGGCGCTTGGGGCGCTTCGGGTTTCACCGGCTCAGTCTCCTTCGGAACATCCGGCCGCCCCCACACGGTCGATGCCAGGCTCAGCACGCCGCGATGATTGGCAAGCCACAGCCAGAAGGAACCGGCGTGATCGGCGCTCGCGGCGCGGGTTTGACCGCTGGTGTCGCGATACACCTTGCCGAGCGCCTGGTACATCTCAAGATCCGCAGGCAGATGTACGAGCGGCGTGCGCCCTGTCGCGTCCATGTCGCGCGTGTCTGGCACCTTCACCAGCGAATCGTGCCGGCCATACGTGATGGCCGCGATGATCTCCGGATGCGCGAGCACGAACTGCGTGAGCGCCTTCGACTCGGGCTCTGAGATCTGCATCGGACCGGCATCGCGCGCAAACTCCGGGTAGCGATGCGGAAAGTTGCGGTCGAGGTCGACCTCGCCGAGTCCGTCTTCAGCGATGCGCCCGTCGCCATCCGCGTCGATTCCTTCCGTGAACACCGCGTATTCCGGCTTTGCAAGCACTTTCGCGGCCGGTCCGGTCTCCGGCTTCTTGAGGAGCCGTGTCTCCGCCGGATCAGCGATCATCGTGGCGACGAAGGGTGGCGGCGGATCCTTCACGCGCATCTGCACGATCACACCGTCGCCGTCGAGGTCCTGCGGAGGATCCTCATCGATCGAACCGTCACGATCATCGTCGAAGGGCCGGATCGCGCCGCGCTGCGGCACGGGCCCTTGGAGTGTGCGGTCAAGCGCGTCGGGGTTCACGCGCGGAATGATCCAGATTGTCACGCGATCGAACAGATCGGGATGCTTGGTGCGCGACTCTTCGCTCAGCAGTTCCTTCGCGACTCCGAGCGCGACTTCACTGCTGCAGAGATGCGTGCCGTCCAGACCGGCGGTGATGAGCAGCGCGGGCTTCGTGTCGCCGGCCGTTCCCATCCGGAGCGCAACGAGTTCGCGGCCTTCGCGCGACGTTCCGAGTGGAACGACGGTGGCCAGTCCATTTGATGCGGCACTGATCGTCCTCGCGTCGGCGCTGAGTGCGGCGCTGTCGCGGTAGCCGTCGGTCACGGATGCGGGCGCTAGAGCGATGAGGAGAGCGCTCAGGATTGGCATGATCTGCATGATCTGCATGAACTGCATAGGTGGAAGTGGATCGTTTGAAAGAGGGGGTCACAGGTCGACTTTGATCGACGCGTCATCGAGAAGATACATGCCGATGAGATAGGAGCCTGACAGCAGCGGCTCGACCTTGAAGATTCCCGTCACAGAACCAAACAGCAAACCATGACGGCGGTTGACGGGAATCGACGAAGCCAGTGTGACTTCAAGCGCGTCGAATGCCGTCGGCGGCACCCCGATGCAGCAGCCGTCCCACTGGTTGAACGTGACGAGCAGCTGAGTGGCCTGTTGCGCGATGAGCGGAAACGCCAGATAGCCGTCGATGCGGATCCGCTTGCCGTCCAGGAACGCGATCCGCTGCGGAATCTCCTTCAGGCCCGAGCGCGGCTGGTACGTGTCCATCGCGCTCGTGAGCAGTTCCCAAGGGACAACGATCGGATCGTCCTCGGTCCCTTTGCCGCGCAGTACGAATTTTCTGTCGGCGACAATCGATCCGTCCGCGGCCCGAATCAGCGTGCCGCGCACGACCGTGGCGTTCGGCAGGACGCGGTCCAGCCCTTCCTCGATCCGCTCGCCGTCAGGCGTCGGAATAGGCAGTTCTGCCATGACGGCTGTGCCTGCCGCCTTTGCGCGCGGCGTGAGGAGATCCTGCACGAGTTCGCGCGCGGAATCGGACGCAGCCGGTGCAACTGCTGCCGCCCCGGGATCTGTAACGGGCTGGGGCGAGACCGGCCTGGACGATGCGCTCACAGCGCGCGCCGCTTCTTCGGCCAGCGCTTCGCCTGCCTGCAACGCCCGCGGGTCGATGCGCGAGTGCCGCGGCGGCCGCAATGTGACCACGATGGCGATCGCGATCAGAACTCCGAGAAAGATCCAGAACCACTTCATAGAGCGGGTCCCCGCGTGCCTGCGTGCTAGGCAGCCGGCCGAAGATGATCGCCGACCGGCGTGCGGTATGCGAGAATCGCGGGAAGAATACCGGCAATTGCTGCGAGCAAAGCCGTTGCCGCGAGCACCATGACGCCGCTCCGCATGTCGACTGAAAGTCCAAGCACCAGTCCGACCTGGCTCTTGAGATACGCCGCAGCAAGCGCGGTACCGACGACGCTGACCACCAGACCGAGGGCGGCGCCGAGCACGCCGATCAGGGCTGACTCGGTGAGGACCAGCGCCATGACTCGCAATCGGCTGCATCCGAGCACGCGGAAGATGGCGATCTGCCGGCGCCGCTGATGCATCGAGTTATAGAGTGCGACGAGGATTGAGACGGCGCTGCCGACCAAGATGGCGATCGCCATCGCGACAAAGAGCACGTCGACGCGCGACACGATCGTCAGCAGTTTCCCGATCTCGTGCGCTGGACTGGCGACAGTGATCGTGGGATCACGGCGCAGCCGATCGAACTGCGGCTGCATCGCCGATGAGACGGTCGAACCGGCTCGAGTCGGAAGGCGCAGCAGGATGCCGGTGATCAGGCGGTCCTCATCGAGCAGATCGGCCTCGGTCAGCGGCGGTCGGTGCACGTGCCCGGCACCTGCGAGCGCCGCGTCGCGCTCGTGACGATCGTGGGCGTGAAGAATCCAGCTCGATTCGAGGCTGCAGAAGATCGCGCGGTCATGCGCCGAACCGGTCGGCTCGAGAATGCCGACGACGGTGAACTCGTACTCCCGGTGCACGTGACCCTGCTCGCCCGCGCCGTGCGTGAACAGGAGCTTCGCGCCGAGGCGGAGGCCAGTCTCGCTGACGACCGTCGAACCGAGCACCACTTCGAAGTTCTTCGCGAACGGTTCGCCTTCGCTGAACACCCATGGTTCACCTTCGACCGGTTGAAAGCGGCTGAAGAACTCCGGCTCGGTCGCAAGCGTCGGAAAGCCGCGGTAGTTGTCACCCTGCTGCATCGGGACGACCGAGTCCCATGGAAAGCTCGTGGCGATCTCGTTGAACTTGGCCTGCTCGATCGGCCGCTGCGGCGCGGATTTGTAAAAGATCGCGTTCAAGACCGAGTCCATCGGGCTCGCGTCCGCGCTGACGAGCAGATGCGCATTGCCGCTGCCGCGCAGAAACGCTTTGTTGCCTGCATTCTTCAATGACAGCAGCGTCAGCAGCAGCGCGACGGCGATGGCTACGGTGACGATCGTCACAATCGTTGAAAACAACCGCGCCTGCAGCGAACGGAGCACGATCGTGAAATCGCTCATGCCTCGCGTGCCGCTCATGACGCTCATGACGCGCTCTCCTGCTCGACGAGCGCCGCCAGATCAACGCGGCGGTCGAACTGGGTAACCAGCGACGGATCGTGACTCACAAAGAGAAGTGCAGAGCCCTGATCGCGCGCGGTCGCGCGGATCAGCGCCACGGCCTTCGCCGCGTTCGCTGGGTCAAGACTCGCCGTGGGTTCGTCAGCCAGCACCAGCGCGGGCCGGCACGCCAGTGCGCGCGCCACCGCCACGCGCTGCTGCTGACCGACGCTGAGCGTTTCGACCATGGCATCCGGCCGATCGATGGCCAGCGCATCAAGCAGCTCCGCCGCCCGCGTTCGGTGCGCGCCGACCCGCGCGGCCGGTGGATCGCCGAACAGCAGTGCGAGCAGCACGTTCTCGATGGCGCTGAACCCCTGCACGAGCTGAAAGGTCTGAAAAATCATCCCGATCTGCTGTCCGCGAAAACGGTCGCGGACTGCCCCGTGCAACGCGTGCATCGGCGTGCCGCCGATCATCACCGTGCCGGATGCCGGCTCCATCAGCCCCGCAATCAGCTGCAGCAGCGTGCTCTTTCCGGTGCCGCTTCCGCCAGTCAGCAGCAGCTGGTCGCCCCGATCGAGCGTGAGGCCGTTCAGCCGCAGCGCGAACGCGCCGCTGCCGTCTTGGTCGAGCGACGCATCGTCCTGCAGCCCCCTTGCACTCTGCGGTCCATAGCGGAAGAACAGCTCGCGGATCTCGAGTGCGGGCGCTTGGGGTGTCGACGGAGCAGTGGGGGGCATCGGGGGTGGAATCCGCACTATACCGTCAGCCCTTCGCGTCATAGACCCGCAGCCAAACGTCCAATGCCGGGCCGGCTCGTCAGATTGGGCTTTCGACTCACGTGGCGGGTCTTCCCTTCCGATCTTGGGGTGACGGACAAGGGTCCCGCGACACGGTTGCCGGCTCTCGATCACTCATTACCGGAGCATTGCTGCGCCATGCGACTTCGAACGAAGATTGGCCTGTCGTTTCTCGCAGCCGGTCTGCTGCCTGCCCTCACGTGCGCGTTCATCGGGTACCGCGGCGCGACGAACACCATCGCCAACGACATTGGCAAGCGGTTTCAGCAGAGCAGCGTCGACGTGCTGGACAAGGTCGACCGCTGCCTGTTCGAGCGTTACGGCGATGTGCAGGCGTTCGGATTCAACGCCGCGTTTCAGGATCAGGAGCGCTGGTATACGCCGGAAGATCCGATTCTGACGAGATGGCTCAACTCGTACATGACGACCTACAGCATCTACGGCGTGATGCTGCTCGTTGACACCGAGGGCAAAGTCATTGCGGTGAACACGGTGGACGGCTTCGGCAAACCGCTTGACACAGCCGCAGTCTGGTCCCAGAACTTCGCAACGCCGAGGGCGAGACGATCGCGGTGTGGAAGAACTACATGCGCTGGGATTCGATCGAGGAGATCGTCCACGCGGGATACAAGAGCTTCGTAACCGCGGGACTTGATTCGACGTCGATCGTCTTTGCCAATCGAAAGGGCACGGTCATCTGCGACTGGAACCCGTCCGCGGCGCCGGATGGCAAGCCCGTTCACGATATGCAGGTGCTCCTCAAGCAGAACTATGCTGATGCAGGATGGGCGCCTGCGAAACTCGCGATGCGCGGCGAGTCGGGCAGCGGCATCTTTACGCCGCCCGGTCGCACCGGCGAGTATCACGGCGGCTACGCGCCGCAACTGGGCGTCAACGGTTTCGCCAGCCTCGGCTGGTCAGGCTTCGTGTTCGCTAACACGGACCAGACGATGAGCGGCATCACCTCGATCCAGCGTCAGGTCGTGACCTCCGTCGCGGTCTGCGGCGGGCTCATGTTTTTGGGCGCGCTCATGCTCGCATCGCTGCTGGTCCGGCCGATCACCCGGCTCACCGGCCGGCTGCGCGACATCGCAGAGGGAGAGGCGGATCTCACCAAGCGTGCGTTCGACGGCCGCTCCGACGAAATCGGCGATCTCGCGAAGTGGTTCGATGCATTCGTCGCGCGGGTCGAGGGCACGGTGGCCGAAGTCCGCAGCGGCGCATCGCAGATTGATTCCGGCGCTTCCCTCGTGTCGACCTCGACGCAGGCAGTCGCTGCAGACGCCACGAACCCGGCAGGCAATCTTGATCAGATCGTGACCCAGCTTCGCGAACTCGACCGGAACACTGAGCAGACCAACGATGTCGTCCGGCAGGCGAGCGCCCTGGGTGACCAGTCGCAGGCCGCGAGCGCGAAGGGGGGCGAGCAGATGCAGCTCATGGATGCCGCGATGAGCGAGATACTGCAGGGTTCCAACGAAGTCTCGCGCATCATCAAGGTCATTGACGAGATTGCATTTCAGACGAATCTGCTCGCGCTCAACGCGGCCGTGGAAGCGGCGCGTGCGGGCGAAGCAGGCAAGGGATTCGCGATCGTGGCCGAAGAAGTCCGCAGCCTCGCGCGGCGCTCCGCCGATGCGGCGCGCAGTACGACGACCATGATCGAGTCCAGCGTCGAACGGGCGCAGCGCGGTGCCGAACTGGCGACGCGCGTGGTGGAATCACTGACCGCGATCAACGGGGCCACGGTTCAGGTCAAGGACCTGCTCATCGTCGTGGCCAAAGCCAGCGACTCGCAAACCCGGGGCATCAGCGAGATCAATCGCAATGTCGAAGCGTTGAACGAAGTCATCAATCGCACCGCAGGCCAGACCGAAGAGATGGCCGCCGCCGCTGAAGAAACGGCGTCCCAGGCCGCGTCGCTTCGCGAACTCGCCAGCCGCTACAAGGTGTCGGACAAACTGAGCTGACCGGCGCACGCGGCGGCACCTCCGCACAGGGCCATCTTCAAAACACCAACGACCCGCGCATCCTCCTCACAGTGCGCGGGTCGCGGTGTTGAATGTCAGCAGACACTTGCCTCGTGTCCGTGCAGTACGTGGGAAGTCGTCGATGACGGCGTCGTTGGATCGGCCCCTGCGATGACGATGGTCATCGCGTGTATCGAAAGCGGGTCATCGGCGACGTGAGAAGGCGCATCAATCGAGTTCGTCTTCGCCCGATTCGCTGCGCCGCTTCTCAGCCTCGCGGTTGCTCTGCTCGATCATTTTGCGGAGGTACGCGTTCTCGCGACGAGTCGCTTCGAGATCAAAGATGAGGTACTTGACGCTCAGGCGCAGATAGTCGAGCGACTCCTGCAGCTCGGCGACGGAGCGGGTGATGCGCTCGCGTCGGCCCGTCACCGCGTCAGCGGCGGCGCCCGCGTGCTCGCGCTGCTCTTCCGGGAGCTCGCGGATGCGGTTCATGATCTCGGTCATCTTCTGCTGAAAGCTGATCTCGTCCATGGCAGTTCCTCTTCTCTTCGTAGTTGTAATCGCCTCCGTCAGTGTGCAGTAGGAACAATCACCGCGCCCGGTTCTGCACGGCGGCGTGCCATCGCCTGCGATTCCCGCCGAATCGAAGTCGAGCATGTTCTTATCGGAGGAACGCCGGATTCTCGGCGCCAGGAGGCCGCCAATTGCGACGGCTGATGCCGGCGCTCAACGTGAGCCGGTGAATTTTCGCAACGCACGTTGTGCGGCGAGCGGCGCCTTGGCGACCGCACTCTCAATCGGCGTTCCGCTGCGGCGGGCTTCCTGCGCCAGCCGCGACAGCGTCGCATCTCGCTCGAAGCTCCATCGGGTAAAGAATGCTTCGAGTTCGTGGCGATTGAAGCGGCTCAGCGGATCGTCGAGCCCGCTCTGAGCGACTGCCCAGTCAATCAGCTTGCCGCCGGCAGGTTCGAATCGGTACAGCGACAGAAGGTATTCAAGACGCCGTTCGATCGAAAGAAACGGATCGGATGCATTGGACGGCAGGGAGGTCATCGCTTCTTCCGGCTTCCGCTTGGCGATGCCGCCGAGCCAGCCGCCCTCGTGCCGCGCCTCGCGGGCGATGAACGTTTCCGGGACGGCGATGGTGCGATCGATCCCTTCACCGTTCGACCGCTCCAGCTCGGCCATGCTTGCAAGCACGGTCTTCAAACCCGCGTTCGGGAAGCGGATCCAGATGCGCTGGTCCCGCTGCCCCTGACGCGTGACCGTCTCGATCTTCGTCACCGCGCCGAATCCCCATTCGGGGCGCTGACGGTGACGCAGCTTCTCGCCGACGGCGTAGGTCGGCAGCGCCGCATCTGGAACGGAATCACCGGGAACGGACGAATTGCCAAATGTGCTCATTGACTGATGTCTTCGCGGTCTGCGCGCTGGTCTACGGAGGATTGTGCCAGCGTGGCACGCCTCACGGGGCGGCGTTGGGAGCAATGCCTGCCGCGCCGCTGGTGTGAACGGTGCGACGGGCGCTTTGAATGGAACAGGTCGAGAATCGACGTTGACTATCGACGTTGACTGCGGGTCGTTGACGTGGGGGGGGTCGTTCACTTGGGGAACGCTCGATCTGAGCGTGACAACCCATGATGTGGACGACCACGTTTAGAGTGTAGCAGACCGTCGTGCCGGGGCGTATTCGGTGGCGACGGGTTCTCTTGAGGAGTCAGCTCCGCATGCACATTGCATTTCTCGGTGACATCAACGGAGCTCCCGGTCGTCAGGTCGTCGCCCAGCAGTTGCCGGTCCTCCAAGAGCGGTTCGCACCCGATGTGATCATCGCCAACGCCGAGAATGCCAAGGCCGGTTCGGGACTGACTCCGGAGCTCTACCGGCAGTTTCGAGGCTATGGAATCGATGCCTGCACGATGGGTGATCACGTCTTTCGCGATCCAAAGATCGTGCCGCTGCTCGAGGATCCACTGGAGCCGATCGCGCGGCCGGCGAATCTTTCGCGCAAAGCGCCCGGCAAGCGGATGATCCGCCTGCCTGCCAACGAACGGCGACCGCGCGACGTCTGGATCATCACGGTCCTGGGCCGCGTCTACATGCCGCTGCCGGCGGATGACCCGTTCGCCGCCGTCGATGATCTCCTGGCGACGATTCCCGAACGATCCCCGATCGTCATCGTCGAAGCGCATATGGAAGTGACGAGCGAGAAGATCGCGCTCGCCCGCTACCTCGACGGCCGCGTGAGCGCGGTCGTCGGCACGCACACCCACGTCCCCACCGCCGACGCCCGCATCCTGCGCGGCGGGACGGCGTTTCAGACGGACCTCGGCATGTGCGGGCCGTACGACACCGTGATCGGCCGTGACGCGGAGATGGTGATCAAGGCGATGACCACATCGCTGCATGTTCCGTATGCAATGGGCGAAGGGGGCGAGGCGCTCTGGGGCGTCGTCGTCGAGGTCGATCCCGCGTCGGGACGGGCGCGCTCGATCGAGCGCGTCGAGCTGGTCGCGGATCGGAGCCGTCCGCCTTTCCGTATGTAACTGGTCGTATGTAATGGGTCGCATGGAATTGGTCGCAATCAAGCCGGTCCCCACGCTCCGCCGCCGGGCGTCTCGATCCGAATCGCTTCGCCCGCACGACAGTCAAGCGCGACGATGCCGGGAAGCGGTTCGCGCGTGCCGTCGCGGCGCACGAGCCACTGCTGTCCCGGCGCGCCGTGGTCGCCCCCCTCGGCGCCGTACGGCCGCTCGACTCGATGCTGACTCAGAAAGGAGACCTGCACGGGCGTGAGAAACTCGATCTCGCGCGTGACACCATCGCCGCCGCGCTGCGCGCCACGGCCGCCGGACTCGCGGCGAATCGCGAACTCGCGGATCAGTACGGGACAGCGGCGCTCCAGCACCTCCGGGTCGGTGATGCGGGTGTTGGTCATGTGGGTGTGCACAGCATCAGCGCCCGCGCGTTCGTGCGTGGCGCCGCTGCCGCCGGCGATCGTTTCGTACGCGCTGTAGTGCTCGTTGCCAAAGAGGAGATTGTTCATCGTCCCCTGGCTGCACGCGGCGAGGTGGAATGCACGCAGCAGCGCGTCTGTGACGCGCTGACTCGTCTCGGTATTGCCGGCGACGACCGCGGGACAGCGCGCGGGATCGGGATCAAAGATCGGATTGAGCAGCGATCCCTCAGGCACAATCAGTTCGATGCGGCGCAGCAGTCCTTCGTTCATCGGAATGTCCTCGCCGATGAGCAGGCGCAGCACGTAGAGCGTCGCCGCGCGGACGACGGCGAGCGGAGCGTTCAGGTTGCCCGGATGCGTTGCGGCAGTACCGGTGAAGTCGACACACGCGGTGCCGCCAGCGCGCAGCGTCACTGTGAGCGCGATGGGAGATCCATCGTCGAGGCGTTCGAACACATCGCGACGTCCTGCCGGCAGCCGCGCGAGCGCGATCCCCAGCGCGTGATCGGCGCGCGCCAGCAGCGCTTCCCCAAGCGCCTGCATCCGCTCAACACCGTGCCGCTCTGCGAGTCGGCGCAGCTGGGCGGCGCCCGAAGCATTCGCCGCAAGCGCCGCGCGGATGTCCGCGAGATTCTCATCGAGCGCCCGCGTCGGATACGGCGCCTCGGTGAACATCCGTGCGAGCTGCGCCAAGCCGTCCTCCATGGCGCGGGGCCCTCCATCACCGCGAACGAGGAGCGTGGGCGAAATGACCACGCCTTCCTCCACGAGGCGCGTCGCAGCGGGGGGAAACGAACCGGGCCGTGTGCCGCCGATCTCCGCGTGATGGGCGCGGTTTGCGACGTAGCCGATAAGCGTCGCCTGCACGAAGACAGGCGTCACCAGCGTGACGTCGGGGAGGTGTGACCCGCCGAACGCAGGATGATTGGTGATCGCGACATCGCCCGGATGCAAGTCGATCGTCTGCGCCACGCCGCGGACACAGGCGCCGATCGCGCCCAGATGCACCGGCAGATGCGGCGCGTTCTGCAGCAGCGTGCCCTGCGCGTCGAGCACCGCGCAGGAGAAGTCGAGCCGCTCCTTCACATTGGTGGAGAACGCGGTGCGGCGCAGCAGTTCGCCCATCGATGTGGCGATCGCCTCGAGGCGGCACGCAAAGAGATCGAGCTCCGCCGCCGCTTCGTCGCGGTGCAGTGCGGGCGACAGACGTCGCGCGAGAAGATCGCTGTCATCAGTGACGTCAGCGGTCCACTCCTTGGCGAGAGAAACCGTCGCGCCGTCATCAACCACAAGCGCCGGGCCGCTGATCGAACTGCCGGGCGGAAGGCTGTGCCGATCAAACACGGGCAAGGCGCCGCCGCCGGGCGCAACAGTCGCGGTCCCGCGCGCGTTCTCCCGGAGCACTGGCACTTCGGCGCGGGCGATGGCGCGGAGCGCCTCCACTTCGAGTTCGCGTCCAGGCGGCGGATAGCCGAAGCGCTGTTCGAACGCATCGCGGAACGACCGTCGAATCGCCGAGGCGTCACCGAACGGAATCTCGAGTGCCTGGTCCTGGCCAACGAGGCGAATGCTGACAAGGCGCTGCGCGATGGCGACAGGTCCGTCGCCGGACTCGCTGCGGACCGCATCGAGCGCCTGCGTTTCGACTGCCCGCATGCGAGCGTCCAGCGACGTCTCGATCGCCGAAAGCGGCGCGAACACAGGCTCTGCGGCGAATCGTTCGATCGAGGCCCCGAGCAGGCCGCGGGCACTCAGCAGGCCGGCGTCGACTGGAAAGAGAATCTCGCTAATGCCAAGCCGCTCGGCGAGCGAACAGGCGTGCTGACCGCCTGCGCCGCCAAACGGCACGAGGGTGTAATCGCGCGGATCAGCACCTTCGCGCACACTCACCGCAGCGATGGCCATCGCCATGCGCTCGTCGGCAATCGCGACAAGGGAGAGCAGCAGTTCGTTCCGCGTCATCGAAGTTCCGCGCGACGCACTCACCATGGCCCGCAGTGCTTCGCACGCTTGTTCCGAAGGCGCCGCTGTGATGGGCACGATGGCCCGCGCCGGGTCCATGCGGCCAAGCAGCAGATTGACGTCGGTGAGCGTGAACGGTCCGCCCTGTCCGTAGCACGCGGGACCCGGATGCGCGCCAGCGCTCTCGGGTCCGACGCGCAGCTCGCCGCGCACGAAGGAACAGATCGAGCCGCCACCCGCAGCAACGCTCTCGATTGCCAGCGCCGGTGCGGCAACACGGGCGCTGCCGACGCGCGTCTCGAATCGATATGTAAAGTCGCCGTCGAAGCGCGACACGTCGGCACTCGTCCCGCCCATATCGAGTCCGAGCAGCCGCGTTCGTCCGACGCGCCGGCCTGCCTCGGCGACGCCCGCGAGTCCGCCGGCCGGTCCGCTCAAGAGACAGTCGCGTGCGAGAAAGCGATCGGCGCGCTGCAGCCCGCCGGCGCTCGTCAGCATGAACGTCGACCGCGACGAGACGCGGGTCGCGACATCCGCCAGATAGCGACGAATGACCGGTGCGAGTGTCGCGTGAACGACCGACGTTTCGGCGCGGCTGAGATAGCGAGGCGCGTCGCACAGTTCGGACGCGAGCGCCACATCGTTAAAGCCGCCGCGCTGCATGGCTGCGCGCACGAGGTGCTCGTGCGCGGGATCGGGCAGCGCGTGCAGCAGCGCGATCGCGACACTCTCGATGCCATGCTGCTTCAGGTGCGCCGCGAGCAGATCCAGCGCAGCGGGATCCGGCGCAGCGCGCACGGTTCCGTCGGCGCAGCGCCGTTCGTCAATGGCCACGACCATATGGGCGATCGGTGCGGGCTTTTCAATCGCCAGCGCAAAGAGCTGCGGCCGGCTCTGATCGCCGATATCGAGGATGTCCGCGAATCCGCGCGAAACAATCAGCGCGGTGCGCGCGCCGCGCCGTTGGAGCAGCGCATTCGTGCCGCGCGTCGTCGAGAGCCGAAGTTCCAGCGGAGGCAGCGGCTCGTCAGGCATACAGCCGGTCAGCACATGCACGGCCAGCATCGGCGCATCCAGGCCGCCCGTGAGGCGCACCGCGCCGTCGATCGTGATCGGCCGGTCGACTGTCCACACTCCGTTCGACGACGCGACCAAACGCGCCGTTTCGCCCGCGCGCGTCGCAAGGATCCATCCGTCGAGAAATCGCGTCGATGCGGGCAGCCAGGAGGGCACCTCCAGGCGAATCGTCATCGAATCGATCGATACGGCACGGGCCGGAATCGCGCCGTCGCTTGGCACTTTCCGGCGGTGCCACGTACCGTCGGGCGCGATCGCGATCGCGTCGGTGAACGTGCCTCCCGTGTCGAGGGCGATCCGCCAGCAGGCCCCGACTTGCAGCAGGGGGTCTCGCAAGAGGGGGCCTTGTAGGGGGTGAGAGGACGAAAAGTCGGCCAGAAGCTCGGATGGCATGAGGCGAACAGCAGAATGAGCAAGGCGGATGTAGTGCCCGACGGGGGCCAAGAGTATCCTCTCGTCTATGCCCAGCTCGCAGCCCACTTCGCACCGCTCCGTGATCGTTCGGATTCTCGCGATCCCCACCGCACTCGTGGCGATCGTCGCTGTGATGGGAGGCACGGGCGCGTGCCCGCTCTGTTCTGGATTGTGTTCGAGCGTGACGTCAGGATTCGAAGCGTTCCGTGGCGGAGACGGCGCCGCCGTCGCTGGGCCGCTGGTGCAAGGATCGCCCGCCAGCCCGCCCGCCAGCACGCCGGACGTCAAGCCTCCCGCGAGTCCGGACGTGAAGCCAAACGTGAAGCCCGACGCCACGCCGGCTGCACCAACGCTTGGTCCTATGCACGCTGCGATCTATCGGGATCTGGACAACAAGGTCGTCGATCTCGCCGATGCCGCTGGAAAGCCGATGATCATCGAGCTCTGGGCGACGTGGTGCGGTCCGTGCGTCAAGCAGCGTGCAGTCATGCACCGGCTCAGCACTGAGTACGAGGATGGCGTGTTCGTCGCGCTGTCGGTCGACGAGAAAGGGGCGCAGCACGTCAAGAGCTGGATCACGAAGAACCGCGCCACGAATCCGCACGAATCGAAAGTGCGTGACCTTATGGCGACTCCGGAGGTGCGAGCGCTCATCAGCCGCCGCAACAGTGCAGGCACCATTCCGCAGGTGATCTACGTCAGCCGTAAGGGCGAGATTCTCGACGTCTCCGTCGGCGGGCAAGCCGAGCCGTTCATGCGGGCGATGTTCAAGAATCTGGGGCTCAAGACTGCTGACCAGAAGGCCGCCGATCAGAAGAAAGCGGAGTCCAAGGATCCCGCCGCAGTCCCGGGGTCCAAGGACCAGGCAGCGCATTGACGCCGAGCGTCGATGCCCTCCCCGATGCCGTTTCGGTCGCGATTGCTGTCGTCATTGCTCATTGATTCTGCGTTCGGCGTCGCGGCCGTGCTCACGAGCCCGGTGTGGCTGTGGCGCATGGGTCGCAGGGGGAAGCTGCGCACGGACTGGCCCGCGCGGTTCGGTCGCGTGACGCCGCCGATGGAACGGACCGCGCGGAAGCGCATCCTGATTCACGCCGTCTCAGTGGGTGAAGTGAACGCGATCCGTCTGCTGGTTCAGCAGCTGGCCGCCGACGCGAGCGCCCCCGACGTCGTCATCGCAACGACGACCGACACGGGATTCGCACGGGCGAAAGCACTGTTTGCAGGGCAGCATCGCGTCGTCCGCTATCCATTCGATTTCTCCGGAGCGGTCCGGCGCTTCCTCGACGCGGTGCGTCCCGATTGTGTCGCGCTCGTCGAACTCGAAGTGTGGCCGAACTTCACCGCAGAGTGTGAAGCCCGAGGCATACCGATAGCAGTGATCAACGGTCGGCTGAGCGCCCGCAGCTTTCGCCGCTATGAGCGCGTGCGCCCGCTGGTGGCGCCGATCTTTCACCGCCTCAGCGCGGTCAGCGCGCAGACAGCCGAATATGCGGAGCGGTTCTGCGCACTCGGCGCCGCTCCGGCCGGAGTCGTCGTTGGCGGCACGATGAAGTGGGACACGGCGGAGATCGCCGATCACGTGCCGGGCAGCGATGAACTGGCGCTGGCGTTTGGCATCGATCGCACGAAGCCGATTGTGGTTGCCGGTTCCACGGCGCCTGGCGAAGAGACGTTGATCGCCCAATCGCTGCCGCGCGGCGTGCAGCTGATCGTCGCGCCGAGGCGGCCGGAATGGTTCGCTGACACCGCGGAGGCGCTGGCCGGCTGCGCACGGCGCAGCACAAATGAACACGGCAGTGCGACCGGCCGGTTTCTGCTCGACACGATCGGCGAACTGCGCATGGCGTATGCACTCGCCGATGTCGTCGTTGTCGGACGATCGTTCGGAGAATTGCACGGCTCGGACATGATGGAACCTGTCGCGCTGGGCAAGCCGGTTCTGATCGGCCCGAGCACCAGCGACTTTCGCGAGACGATGGATTTGCTGCGTGCGGGTGGCGGGATTGTCGAAGTGGAAGCGGCCGAGCTGCCTCGGGCGCTCGCACGACTGCTCGCGACTCCCGACGAGCGTCGCGCGCTCGCGGATCGGGGGCGTGAGGTGATCCGCGCCCAGCAGGGGGCGACGCGCCGCAATGCCGAACTGCTGCTGGCGATCATCACTTCCAACTCGTCTGGGACCGCGTCTGGGCAACCGCTGAATGAGAGGACCGCCCATGCGTGAGTTTGATCTGCTGCGATCCGTCTTCGCGAAGAACGCGCTGCTGCCGAGTCACGTCCTCGTGCCTCCCGGCGACGACATGGCCGTGGTGCGCACAAACGATCCTGTCGTGCTCATCGCCGTCGATCAGATCATCGAGGGTCGGCATGTCCGTGCCGACACGGACGCGGCGCTCGTCGGTCGCAAGGCGATCACGCGGAATTGCAGCGATGTCGCGGCGATGGCCGCGCTGCCCACGGCGACCGTGGTGGCGGTCGCGCTGCCGCCCGACTACGGCACCGACCGCGCGCTCGCGCTGTTCGAAGGCCTGCGCGCGACCGCGGATCTGTTCGGATGTCCGCTCGTCGGCGGCGATCTGGCGTTCCACGAAGATCCGCGGGCGCCGCTCGTGTGTTCCGTCACGATCATGGCGTCGCCGGCGTGGACCGGAGCGCGGGTGATCACTCGGAGCGGTTCGCAGCTGGGGGACGGGTTGTACGTCACCGGCCGCCTCGGCGGGAGTCTGGACCCGGACGGCGGCGGTCGCCACCTCACGTTTGACCCGCGCATGGACGAAGGTGTCGCGCTGCTGAAGGATCTCGGCGCGCGGCTGCACGCGATGATCGATATCAGTGACGGGCTGGGCCGCGACGCCGCGCATCTGCTCGAGAACGATTCGTGCGCGGGCCTGATGATCGATCTCGACGCACGGGCGATCCCCGCGCACCGCGGTGTGCCGTGGCAGCGCGCAGTGACCGATGGTGAAGATTACGAGCTGCTGTTCACGGCGACCGGCCAAGTCCCTTCGACCGTGTGCGGAACGCCGGTCACGCGGATCGGGACAGTGATCGAGAGGGCCGGGGGAATCGACGGCGAATCGCTTGTGCTCGCACGCGATGGATCGAATCGCGTCGATGTGAGCCGGGCCGGATGGGAGCACGCGTCATGATCGATTCGACATGGGAACGCATCAGCACATCGGAACGCGACACGCGCCGCATCGGCGAATGTGTGGCCGCAGGCGTGGCGGCGAGTGCGCGGCGCGCGGCCATTGTCACGCTGGAAGGGGAACTCGGCGCGGGAAAGACGCGTCTTGTGCGAGGACTCGCTGCGGGGCTCGGCATCGAACCGGACGCCGTCACCAGTCCGACGTTTGTGATCAGCGTCGAACATCGCGGAACCGGCGGCGCCGACTCGATCGATCTCGTGCACATCGATGCGTGGCGCGTGCACAGTGACGAAGAGCTGGAGTCGATCGGATGGGATGACGTGCTCCGCCGTGAACGGTGCCTTGTCGCGGTCGAGTGGCCATCGCGCATTGCTGCGGCGCTTCCTGCCGAGCGCATTGACATCACGCTGGAGCACGAGATCGACGGCCACCGCCGCGTGACGATTGTCGATCGGCGCGACGATCCTGGTGATCGGCGCAAACTGGGCGACGCGCTGGCGTTCTATACCGCGGCGCCGCCGTCAGCGGCGCGCGCTGCAACGTGTCCATCGTGCGGCAAACCGGTGGCGACGGACGCTGCGACGTTTCCGTTCTGTTCCTCGCGCTGCCGCATGGCCGATCTGGGCCGATGGTTCGGCGGCCGATACACGGTGTCGAGGCCGATCGAGAGCGATGAAGAACTCACGGACTGAGCGCGTCAATCATCGGAGGTAGCGGCGTCAGCGCCAGCATCAGGATCAGCGTCCTCGCCGCTGCCGCCTGTCGCTTCCGGACTGATCGCGTAGATCTGAAATCGGTGACCGACCGGCTGCCAGCCGAGTTCACGGCACACGCGGTCGCGCAGAGCAATGAGTTCGGGACTCGTGAATTCGACGAGCTTGCCGGTCTTCATGCAGATCATGAAGTCGCGCGGCGCCTTGCCGTAGATCAGCTGGTAGTGCGCCTGCTTGCTGTCAAAGAGCGCCTGCGTGATGATGCCGGAGTCCTGCAGCAGATGGATCGTGCGATAGATCGTCGCCTTCGAGACATCGTGTCCTTGCGAGCGCATGCGGAGGAGCAGTTCTTCTGCTTCAAAGACGTCGCCGAATTCAATGATCGCGCTGAGGATGTCCGCGCGCTCCGGCGTGTACTTCAGGTTCTGGCTCCTCAAGAACCGTCGAAAGACGGAACAGAGAGGCGCCATGACGGTGGGCGTCCCGCTCGCAGCCGGTATGGACGTGCCGCCCGGAAGGGGAGTGGCGCGAAAGGGCTGGGGAAGTCCGGAGGTCGACATTGGATGGCATCGTAAGAGATTGATGCCGCAGGTGAGCACTGGTCAAGCCGAGGATTGCCCGTCATTCGCCGACGAGAGATCGCATTACAGGTCCCACCACGGCCGTCGCTTTTTCTCTGCCCCAAAAACGCCCGAATTCGCGTTGCAGGTGAACGGATCACACCGCACACTCGATCGTCTCGGTCCCGGACGCGCGTGTTCCGCCCCCGGGAGATCCATTCGGCATCGCCGAGGCGCAGTCGGCATCGCAGAGGCACATGCTCATGAACCGGTCTTCTCCGCAGCGTCGCGACAGTGTGGTTGTCATCATCGGTTCGCTGGTCGCCAAGCTGCTCGCAGGCTGCGTCGGCAAGCCCGCGCCGCGCCAGATTCCCGTCGTCATTCGCCCCGCCGCGCAGCGGCCGACGCGTCAGCGTTGATTGCCGGATCACGGCGCGCGGATCAATCCGCGGATCTACGGCGTCTGCACGTATTGGATCTCCCCCTGATCGCCTGTATTTGGCTCGATGCGGCGCAGCTCGCATTCCACTGTGCGCCCCCACTGGAGCGGTCCGGGCTTCGCATCCGACGCTGACTGCGGCGCCGCCGGCACGAATCGAGCCATGAGCTTGGCCGGAAGTTCCGCGGCTCTATCGGTGAGCGCATCGAAGAATGTCTGTCGCCCAGCGCGCGTCAGCGTGACGCCGCCGCCGTCCCAGCTCAGAGCCCAATGGCCATTCCAAGACATGCCTCGCTCGAGTGACGGCGCGGACAGCATCAGTTCCATCCGCCCTCCGAGCGGGCTCACGCGAAGCCGCAGCGGCGCCCGGTCGGTGAACGGATCAAGCGTGGGATCCGTCACGACGCTGGGTGCGTCCTCGGGAAGAATGCGCACGCGACAGGTCTTGGTGCCACGAAGCGGAATGCGCGCGAGACGATCTTCAATCGTCGCGTCGTCGAGCGTCTGCAGCGCTTCGCGCCGCGCCGGCTCCACCATCGCCCACTCCAGTCGGAGGTCTGCGTCACCGACCTCGGCTGGCGCTTTGATCTGACTCTGTCCGCTGAGCTTCCAAGGCCCACTCCGTCGTGCCATCGACGTGCGAACAGTGCGAGCGCCGTGGCCATCACTTCGCCGGCCGTCTCGGACATCATGTCGGGGGAGGGGAGATCCGCCGCCTGAAGCTGTGTTCGGATCTGGGATTCGTTGGCCGACAGCGCTTCGTCCGCGAGCCAGGCGCCATATCCGTCTGGCGACAGGAGCGTCGGGGTGAGCGCTGTCTCAAGCCAACTCGCGCCGATCGGCCCGGCAAAAACCGCAATGATCCCTGCGATCCCTAGCGCGGCGAGCGCCCCCGCCAATCGCGCGCCGAGGGCCGACGGAGCGACGTACCGCATCGCCGTGTCGGTGCGCAATCCGGCACCGCATTCAGTGCATCGCTCGGGCCGCGCGCTGCCAGTGTCGAGGATGGTCGACCCGCAGCGGTCGCACACCGGGCGTGTCAGTGCCTCGCGGCGTCGCGCAATCCGCTGCGCCAACTTCCACAGCAGAAACGCTGTTGTGCCGGCCAACAGGCCGAGGGCGCTCATCGCCACCAACCGCGGAGCGGAGAATGCCGCGGGAGACGCCGTCCACCAGTCTGGTCCGACAAACGACGCCCGCGGCGCAGCCATCGGCGGCGGGACGGAGATGGCGATGGCGCCGGAACTGCGGCGTTGGACCTCAGCCGCAACGCGCTCGAACCGCGCGACGCCAACGGGCGCGTTCCAGTCCGCCGGATCGGGACGCGGGAGGAACTGATCGACCGCCGCGCGAACCGTGACGGGGCAATAGACCACCTCGCCTTTGACGAGGACATCGGATGCGGTCGTCGTTGGCGGCACCTCGACCGCCCATTTGACCGGACCGCGCGCGAGCACGTGCCATTGTTGATCGGCGACGCTGCTGCCGCGCCGCAGACGCGCTGTCAATGCGAACTCGGCCGCTGCACCGTTCACCATGATCTCGTTGATGCGAACAAACAAACGCCGTTGGGCAGTGTCGATGGATCCGGGGACGGATACTTCCAGCGTCGGACCAGTGGAGGTCGATGTGACGACGACATCAACCAGCCGAAAGGCTGTCGCGGCAAGGCGCCCGCCCAGTTCGCCTTCGGGAGACGCGAGCGGTCCGAGGATCGCAAACGACCGCTGCACCCAGTTCGAAAGATCCCCGACCGAACCGATCGCCGCTCCGTCGGCTGCGTCCAGTGCGCCGCGCAGCAGAACCGTCGCCGTCTCACGGTCGCGCGTTTCCGCGATGCGGCGCTCGAGCGAGCGCTGCGCCGCGTAGCTCGGTTCAAACGTCAGCAATCGAACGAAGAGCCAGTTGGGCAGTTCGTCACGCCAGCCGTTGGCGCGGCCGTGCACGTTGGCGGCCCAGAACGGAAAGCTGAGGGCGAGTGCGGTCAGAACAAGCGACGCGACGACCCCGCGGACGGTTCGCCGGCGCAGCAACCGAATCGCGCCGCGTTGATCAAGTCGCACGCCGCACGCACATGTCGGCTCTTCTGACGACGCAAACGGCCGCGCATCCCGTCCACACGCTCGACACGCGGGCCGGCACCGACCACGGCGTCCGGTTGCTGCGGCCCACACCGCGATGACGGCAGCGGCGGCCAAACCAGCCTGCACAGTCGGCGAGATGTCGTGCATGCGGGCAGAGTACCGATCGCAGGGTCGGAGAGCCACTGCGCCCGCGACGGAGCAGTTTCACCGCGCACGGCGCGGAGTCGCCGTCAGCATACGGAGTCGCCCATGCCAGGCATCGGACTCACAATCTTCACGCTCATCCATATCTTCACGCTCATCCATGTCGCGAGCAGCCTGATCGGGACCGCATCGGGACTTGTCGTTGCGATACGAGCGATTCCTGCCGTCGCGCGCTTTCGGCATCGTGTCGCTCGCCAATCTGCCGATTGCGATCTGGGCTCGTTACCGTCGCCATCTCGCGGGGTCGTGGCGCTGGATCTACGCGCAGCGGTGCGGCTTCCTTCTGTGGGGTCGCGCGTCGCGCGGGACGCATTCGCCGCCGAGGCGCAGAGAGCTGGAGGTCACGGAGGCTAACCGGCGAGCGAACCGGCATTTACGCGACCCTACCCAGACGCCGATTCCGGTCCTAGGTCCTATAATGCCTGTTATGTAAAACTGCGAACCCGGATCCGCTGGCGGCGCCCGGTCCGTGGCCCTTTCTCACTTCGGCATCCCGGGGATGGCCGGCATCACCGGCATCTCGGCAGTCCTCGGCTCGGTACTCCGGTCCGTCTGCATCCCCGCCTTCACCGAGTCCCCGAGCTCGAGGTTGAATGCGTCGTGCACGGTCTGCAGCGCCTTCTGACCGTGCTCCTTCGGGACGATGCAGCTGATCTTGATCTCGCTGGTCGTGATGTTGTGGATCGGGATGCTGGCCTTGCCGAGCGCCGAGAACATCCGGCTCGCGACGCCTGTGTGACTCTTCATGCCCGTGCCTACTGCCGAGACCTTCGCGAGACCGATCTCGATCGCCAGTTCGCCGGTGCCGAGCGCGTCCAGCACATGACTCGCGGCGATCTTGACATCAGCAAGATCCGCGTGATCGACGGTGAATGAGATCGACGCCATCTCGCCGTACTCGGTCTGCACGATGTCGTCGACCATGATGTTCGCGTTGGAGATCTTCTCGAAGATCAGTCCCTGCACGCCGACGTTGTTGGGGATGCGGCGCAGGCTCACACGTCCGAGGTCCGCCTTGAGCGCCGCGCCGATGACAGCGATGTCTTCCATTCCGTGCTTCTCCCGGACGGACCGTTCGTCCGTGATCATGGTTCCTGTGTCAGGCTTCTGGCTGTGCCGAACGTGGATCGGCACGCCGTATCGTTCACCGAACATCACAGCCCGCGCGTGCATCACGCCGGCGCCGAGCGTCGCGAGTTCCAGCATTTCTTCGTAGCTGATGACTGTGAGCTTGGCAGCGTTCTTCACGATGCGCGGGTCGGCCGTGTAAACGCCGTCGACGTCCGTGAAAATGTCGCAGTAGCCCCCTTCCTTTGCGACATTCAACGCGGCCGCGAGGGCGACGGCCGTTGTGTCTGATCCGCCGCGGCCCAGCGTCGTGATGTCGCCGCCAAATCCGGCGGGAGCGGGACATGTTCCTTGGAATCCGCAGACGACGGGCACGCGGCCGTGGGCGAACTCGTGCCGCATGCGCGCGGGGTCGATCGCTGTGATGCGCGCCTTGCGATGCGCGTCGGTGGTGCGGATCCCGACCTGGCCCCCTGTCAACGACAGCGCCGGCACGCCGAGCTTTTGCAGCGCCATCGCCATCAGTGCGCACGACACCTGCTCGCCGGTCGACATCAGCGAGTCCATCTCGCGCCGGTCCGGCTCCGTCGTGATGCTCTCCGCAAGCGCGATGAGATCATCAGTCGTGTCGCCCATCGCCGAGACGACGACGACGACGTCGTGGCCCGCTGCACGTGTCTCGGCCACGCGTTTGGCGCAGCGCATGATGCGATGTGCGTCACCGACCGAAGAGCCGCCGAATTTTTGAACGATGGTCGCCATGGGAAAGTCGGGCAGTGTAGTGAAAGGGGTTCGGGGACGGGGCTCCGACGAAAGACCCAGGAGTGCGAATCGAATTCGCCGATGCAGGGATTTGACCCATTTCGTCGAAGAGGGAATCTGCCCGGACGAATCGAAGATGTCTCCTCCATGATGACTGTGCTCCGCGCGCTCACCGCGCCCCACTGTGTCGTTCTCAGCGTGATCTTTGCCTTGACCGGACCGGTGCTCGCGACCACGCTCGCAGGCGGCACCACGACATCCATGCACGCGACATGGACACGGGCGTGATCGAGCGCATCTCCGTGGCGCAGGACGGCACGCAGGGCTCGACGCACGCATGGAACGCGCTCGTCAGCGGCAACGGCCGGTTCGTCTCGTTCAACACGTTCGCGCCCGAACTCACGCCGTTTGCGACCATCCTTCTCAAGGATCGGTTGACCGGCACCCTCGAGCACGGAAGTCGCCGCGCTGCCGGGTCAGCCGAACTGGACGTGGATCAACGGCCCGTCGTCGATCAGCGTCGACGGACGCTTCGTCAGCTTCACGACGTGGTCGCCAAGTTTCGTGCCTGCCGATCCCGCAAACATCTACGTCGTGCGCCGCCGGTTCGGTCCGCTCAACGGCCCCGACATTGACGGTGACGGCGCGGTCAGCGCAAACGACCTCGCGCAGCTTCTCGGCGCGTGGTCGGCGTAACCGTCACACGTCGCTGGTTGCCATGCGGTCACGGTCGGACCGCTCCCAGCGCTTGCGCGCACCCTCGTCGAGAATGCGCTTGCGGATGCGGATGTTCTGCGGCGTGATCTCGACCAGTTCGTCGCTCTCGATGTATTCGAGCGCCGCCTCCAGCGTGTACAGGCGCGCGCCCTTGAGGACGATCGTCGCTTCCTTGGCGGTCTCACGGAAGTTCGTGAGCTGCTTGAGGCGCGTGATGTTGATGATCAGATCGTTGTCACGATTGTGCTCGCCGACGATCTGGCCGACGTACACTTGGTCGCCAGGCCGCACGAACATGATGCCGCGGTCCGACAGATTCTCGACCGCGTGGCCCGTGACGCGTCCGGATTCGAGCGAGATGAGCACGCCGTTCTGGCGCTTCTTCAGCTCGCCGCGCAGCGGCTTGTATTCGCTGAACGTGTGATGCATGATCGCATCGCCGCCCGTGGCGTTGAGGAGGCGCGTCCGCAGACCAATCAAGCCGCGCGCCGCGATTTCCGCCTCGATGTGCATGCGCTCGCCGCGCGGATCCATTGTGAGGATCTCCGCACCGCGGGCGCCGAGCAGTTCCAGCGCGGGACCCATGCCGTTGCTGATGACATCGAGCGAAAGCCGTTCAAACGGCTCGCACGTCACGCCGTCGATTTCCCTTTCGATCACTTCCGGCTTGCCGACCGTCAGTTCGTAGCCTTCGCGGCGCATATTCTCGAGCAGCACGCCGAGATGCAGAAGTCCGCGGCCGCTGACGTGGAACTCTTCGCTGGTTTCACCGGGTGTGACTTTCAGCGCGACGTTCGACTGCAGTTCCTTCTCCAGCCGCTCTGAGATCTGACGGCTCGTGATGAACTTGCCTTCCTGCCCGCCGAACGGTCCATCGTTGATGCGGAAGACCATGTGCAGCGTGGGCTCGTCGACCCGCACGCGCGGCAGCGGCATCGGATTGTCCATATCGACAATCGTGTCGCCGATATCGATGTCCGAAATTCCTTCGACCGAGCAGAGGTCCCCCGCTTCAATCTGGTTCGCTTCGCGGCGACCCAATCCTTCGAAGCGGTTGATCTTCTGAATGCGCACACGCTTGACGCTGCCGTCGGCCTTGCACACGCCGACGCTCGAGCCGCTCTTCAGCGTGCCGGCGAAGACGCGCCCGATCGCGATGCGGCCGACGTACTCGGACCAGTCGAGGCTCGTGACGAGCATCTGCAGCGGCGCCGACGCGTCGTCCTTGGGCGCGGGGACGCGATCGACGATGACTTGGAACAGGTCGTCGACGCCGCGATCGCGGTCATCGAGATCGCGCGAGGCCCAGCCTTGGCGACCCGACGCGTATACCGTCGCGAAGTCGAGCGCTTCATCCGGCGCGTTCAGGTCAACGAGCAGATCAAACACTTCGTTGAGGACCGCATCGATGCGCGCATCCGCGCGGTCGCACTTGTTGATGACGACGATAGGACGCAGTCCGAGCTCGAGCGCCTTACCGAGCACGAAGCGCGTCTGCGGCATCGGACCTTCGGCGGCGTCGACGAGCAGCAGGCAGCCGTCGGCCATGCGCAAGACGCGCTCGACTTCACCGCCGAAGTCGGCGTGGCCCGGGGTATCGATGATGTTGACGCGGTAGACCTCGCCCTTGCGCGCACCGGACCGGATCGTGTACGTCACGGCGCAGTTCTTGGCGAGAATCGTGATGCCGCGCTCGCGCTCGAGCGGGTTCGAGTCGAGCACGCAGTCCTGGCCGCCTTCGGTGAACTTGATGACACCCGACTGCTGCAGCATCGCGTCAACGAGCGTGGTCTTGCCGTGATCGACGTGTGCAATGATCGCGACGTTGCGGTGACGGATATCGTCAGAAGTGGCCATAGAAAGGGCTCGTGCGGAATGAAACCGACCAGCATCAAAAAAGCGGCTCGGGTTATGGAAAGTCAAGCAGTGTAACACGAGCCTTGCATTCGTCGATCACGACTGATTCCCCTATTGCGGACGGCCGCGTGAACGCGAAGCACACATTGCGTTCTGGCGGCTCAAAAGAGGGAAATCCACCCAATTGCCATGACCGCTGCATCGATGATCGCATGGCTGACATATGCGGGCCAGATCGACCCGGAGCGGCGGTAGAGCCACGACCAGAAGACGCCGCCGACGAAGATGCCAGC
>JAWXBD010000063.1:0-5713 GCA_034439815.1 Phycisphaerae bacterium | reverse complement strand
CCCGCTACGGGACCGGAAGAGAGGGGGAGGCGAACGACCATCGTCGTGCCCCGACCGAGGCCATCACTGCGAGCCTGGATTTGACCGCCGTGCAGCTCGACGAGGCTACGAACAAGCGTGAGCCCGATGCCGAGACCTCCCTGCGACCGTGCGAGCCCGCTGTCCACCTGGGCGAACAGGTCGAAGATGCCGCCGAGCGCTTCCGGCGCGATGCCCCGTCCTGGATCGATGACCTCGATGCGTGCCCATGATCCCGTCGCGTCGTCGTCGCGCGTGAGCTGCACGTCGATCTGGCTCGGCATGTCGGTGTATTTCGCTGCGTTCGTGAGGAGGTTCGTGAACACCTGCTCGAGCCGCGTGGGATCGGCGTCGAGTACGAACGCGCCCAGGCCGACGTGGATCCCGACCGTGTGGTGCCGCCGCTCGAACTGCGGCCGGGTCGTCTGAACGGCCGTCTGGACGACCCCGACGAGATCGGTGCGCTCCGCTCGCAGCTCGATGCGACCACGCGTGATGCGCGAGACGTCGAGCAGATCGTCGACGAGGCGGACGAGCGTGGTGATCTGCCGGCCGCAGATCGCTCGGCCTCGTCGCTCGAGGTCATCGCGCGCTTCGCGAAGGTTGATGATCTCAAGCGCCGTGCTGAGTGCGGCGAGCGGGTTCCTGAGCTCGTGCGCGAGCATCGCGAGGAACTCGTCCTTGCGTTGATCGTCTTGCGCCGCGCGCGTCACCAGTAGCTCGACCCGCTGGCGCGCGTGGACGTGACTTGTGACGTCGACGAAGCACACGAGGACGCCGTCGACCTCGCCGTCCGCCGCGAAGGTCGGCTGATACGAGTAGTCGAAGAAGTACTCCTTAAGGATGCCGTCGGCACCGTGATCGATCATCGCGCGCGCTTCGTCGCCTATCACCTCGACCCCGGTGCGATACACGCAGTCGAGCTCTGCCATGAACGGTTGACCGACGAGCTCCGGCATCGCTTCTGCGAGCGGCCTGCCCGGGGTTGCGCGATTCCCCGATATCTTCTGATGCTCGGGGTTCGCCATCTCGATGATGTGGTTGGGTCCGGACAGCGCGAGAATCCCGGCTGGGAGCTGCATGAGCCGGCGATGGAGCTGCGATCGCACCGCCCGCTCGTGTGCCCGGCCCCGTCCAAGATCGAGGTGCAAAGCGATGCGCGCGATCAGCTCGCGGGCGTCGAACGGTTTCACGAGGTAGTCCTCCGCGCCCGACTCCAGACCCTGGATGTAGGCCTCCTGGCCAGCGCGTGCGGACAACAGGATCACGGGGAGCGTCGACACCGCAGGGTCGGCTCGCAACGCACGCACGAGCTCCAAGCCGTTCATCACCGGCATCATCACGTCTGCGAGCAGCAGGTCGGGCAGCTCCCGGCGCGCCGCGGCCAGCGCATCGGCACCGTTGGTGACCACTTCGATCGTCCAGCGGTCTTCGAGGATGCGTTTTAGGTAGGCGCGCATGTCCGCGTTGTCATCGGCGATGAGGATGCGATCCCCGGTTCTGCGCGGTGACGGAGACGGTTTGACGACCTCGAGCTCGGACGGCGTGACCTGCGGCTCCGGCAGCCATCGCAGCGCCTCCTCGACGAATGGCATCGCGCCGGCCGCGGTAGGTGCGGTCGCCGACGACGCTGCGCGGACATCGCTCGCCGGCAGGTGGGCCGAGCCAGTCAGAAGGGAAATCGTGAACGTGGCGCCCGCATCGGGTGCGCTGGTCACCTCGATGGTGCCGCCGTGAAGGCGGACGATCTCGTGCACAAACGCGAGCCCGATGCCGGAACCTTCATGGGTCCTGGCGCGCACGCCCTGAACGCGGTGAAAGCGCGTGAAGACCTTGGCGAGCTCGGCGGTTGGAATTCCGGATCCGGTGTCCTGCACCGCGATCTCAACGCGTTCACCGGCCCTGCGCACCGTGAGACGGATGTGGCCGTTGAACGTGAACTTCAGCGAATTCGACAGCAGATTGAAGACAACCTTCTCCCACATGTCGCGGTCGACAAAGACCGTGACCGGGTCTTCGGGGGCCTCGAGAACGAGCTCGAGACCGGCGCGCTCGATCGCCGAGCGGAAGTTGCTGGCGAGATCGCCGGTGACCGCTCCCAGATCGACCGGCTCGTAGCTGGCCTGCGCACGACCGGCCTCGAGTCGTGAGAAATCGAGCAGCGTGTTGACGAGACGCAGCAGCCGAACCGCGTTGCGGCGTGCGATCTCGAGGCGCTCGCGCTGCACCGAGTTCAGCGGATGATCCGTGTCCTGCAGCGCATCGTCGACGGGCCCCAGCAACAGCGTGAGGGGTGTTCGGAACTCGTGGCTGATATTGCTGAAAAACGCGATCTTCGCGCGGTCGAGCTCGGCGAGCGCGCTGGCACGGGCCTCCGATTCTGCGAACGCGCGCGCATGGATCAGCGCGAGAGAGAGCTGGTTGCCGAGGATGTCGAAGAAGCTGCGATAGCTCTCGTCCATCGCGTGACCGGCATGGAGTCCGGCGACGAGAAAGCCGAACGGACGGGACGCGTCCGGCCGCGGGATCGCCAGGACGATTGCTTCGCGCGGGGGCACCGACCAACTCGCGCTCGGCAGCGCGCCGAACCTCGCCTCGAGATCCTCGACACGATGGAGTGTCCCGATCTGTGCGCTTGCCAGCGGCCAGACCGGGGAGGCTGGCGACAGCTCGATGAAAACCGGGCTCGCCGGTTGGCCAGCCTCGATCTCGAAGGTCGCGGTCAGCCGCGCCCGGACGCCATCGTCATCGAGCAAGTAGAACAGCGCGAACGGGACGACGCTTGGCAGCAACGCACCGAGCGCCATGCGGCATGCTTCGTCGACCTGCTTCGCGCCCGAGGTCGCGATCGCGAGATCGCGGAGCAGGCGTCGTCGCCGCTCGCCGAGCACCTGCTGCGTCGTCTCCGTGACCACGGTCAAGACGCCGCCCACTCCGCCGGACTCGATGCGGATCGGGCTGTGCGACCAGGTGAAGTAGCTCTCCTCAAGGCGGCCGTAGCGCGCGACCGGCAGGAATCCATCCTCGGTGTACGTCGCTTCGCCCGTCGTCGTAACGTGCGCGAGCATCGGACCGATGATGTTCATAATCTCGGCCCACACTTCGGGCGCCGGCCGACCAAGCGCCGCAGGATGCTTCGCGCCAAGTAGGGGTGCGTACGCATCGTTGTAGAGCAGCACGTACTCCGGGCCCCACCAGATCGAGAGTGGAAAGCGCGATGCGAGCACGATGCTCACCGACGTGCGGAGCGATTGTGGCCAGGCCTCGACCGGACCCAACGCAGTCAGCGACCAGTCGAGCTCGCGGATCCGCGAGCCGAGCTCTCCGCCTCCGGCAAGTGCGTCGCCGGTGGGGGACAGAGCATGTGGAACCGTGACCGGCGTATCCGTGCCCGTCGCTGGCAGTTCCGTGGGATTCATATGGTGGTTGGCCGCGCGGAACAGATCGAGAGCATTACCAGCGTCACTCTAGCAGGTTGTCGCCGACGAACCCGCGCCGGTCGTCCGCTCCGCGAGACGTGCCCAGAGCGATCGAGCTCGACGAGCGACGTGCGGCAAATGACTAAAAATGCGTTAGGGTGCGGGCGCATGCAATCCATATATCCGCTTCATTTCTGCAAGAGACTCTTGCCAATTTGCCTACCCATATTTCTTCTCGGTGCGTGCGGCGAAGAGAGCGGGTCGACGATCGCCAATCTGGATGCGAATACCAGCAGTACCAGCAACGCTGGTATCGACGCCGCTGTCGAAGTGCAAGCGCAGGCGATGGACGCCGGTGGTGACGCCGGACTATCCGCCGACGCCCCAGTGGCGTGCGACAACGGGGCGCGCATAACGCCCGAAGAGGCCGTCTGGCCGTGCTCGACCGCCGCCGTGACCACCATGGTTTACACAGATCGCGCGCTTTTCGAGGCCGCGCTTGCCAGCAAAACGAATACAATCAATTTCGATTGCGTGCCCAGCAGCGGCGATGACGTTGAATCGATTCCATCGGACGCGTTCTTGTTCACCCATGGTGCGACGGTGGCGGGTAAGGGCTCCGAAGCGGGGCAGTACGTGAGCCGCACGTTCACCTTCCCATCCGATTTTGCGCCGTCGTCGCGGCCCAACGCGTTTGCGCCGGGCCCTAAACTCGCTGCCAACGCGCCGGTCAGTAAGCCCACCACACACGTGGCGTTTCCACGCGCGACGACAGACGGTTGCGTGGCGGGATTCGGTGCCGTTTTTATCGACGTGGACTTCGCCAGTCAGGCAGTTTCAAGCCTCACGATTGCGAATCAAACGGGAGACGTGGTGTCGATGGTGGTGTTGCCCAATGCCCCCAGCGGTCGCGGGCAATTTCGAGGCGTCATCACGTTCGATGCCAACGGATCCCCCACTCCGGCGATTGCGGGCGCCGATATGGTGACCGGCAACGTATTTGCCACACAACCCGTGGGAGAGGGCGTCGTTCTCGACGATTTCGTGTTCGGCAGCGTGGATGACTAGGGAATCTCAACCACAAGGTCCGGCTCTCCGATCGGCCTCTATCGACTCACACGGCGACGTCGCGCAATCAGCCACGAAGCAGGTTCGACTAGCGCACGATCCGATCGACTTCGATTCTGGTGCGCCCGATCGCTTGGCATAACGCGAGGATCTGTTGAAAACGTGTCGAATCGTCCGCCGTAGCGAATTGGGCTTCCACTGCGTGTGCCGCGTCCGCTGCGCAGCGAGCGCCGATCGTTAGCAGACTGCCACGAACGGCATGCGCCAGTTCCGTGATGTTGCGCATCGGTGACAGGGTCAACTGCCCGCGCAAGGTTTCCTCGATATTGGCAAGTTCTCGTAGAATCAAATGCTTCTGTCTTTGCATCGGAGACGTTCCCGAAATGCCCTTGGCCAATAGCGACTGCAAGACCGTGTCATCAAACCACGATCGCGAGGAGGAGGTTGCCGCTATGTTCGTCGGGTTCTTCCGAGCCGCGGCTTCAATCACGATGTTCCTGAGGTCGGCAATTCGAACGGGTTTTCCTAGGAACGTGTCCATGCCTGCGTCTAGACAAGCTTGTCGTGCTGCTGGTAGTACGTTTGCCGTAACCGCCGCGACGAATGGTTGGTGCGATAAGTTCAATCGTCGAATGACTCGGGTCAGTTGCAGCCCATCCATGACGGGCATTCTTTTGTCCATCAACACAAGGTCAAAAGGGAATGCTTGCAACGCGCGTATTGCGTCTGCCCCGTTGCTTACCGCATGCGCCGCCTGGCCTGCCGCGTAGAGCAATTCCACGCTCACCTGTCGTGCGATCTCCGTGTCATCCACGACCAAGACATCCAAGCAAGGAAATGAATTGGATTCGACCGCAACCGATTTCACAGGTGGGGTCAGATGGGGTTCGATTGCTGGTCGGGCGTCTTTCTCCATCCGCAACTTGACCGAAAAAGTCGAGCCCTCCCCGGGTTGGCTCTGAACTTCAAGTGATCCATTGAGCAATTCAACGAGGCGTTTGCAGATATGGAGGCCCAATCCGCTTCCACCGAATCGCCTGGAGATAGATGCGTCCGTCTGGGTGAATGGCTGAAAAAGTTGAGCTATCTCGGAAGGGTTCATGCCAATTCCCGTGTCACACACATCGATCCGGATCGGAACCATCGGATCGGCATCGGTGGTTGCCTCCGAGGTCACGTGCACCGTGACGGCGCCCCGATCGGTGAAT
>JAWXBD010000062.1:0-8084 GCA_034439815.1 Phycisphaerae bacterium | reverse complement strand
TTCCGCGGCGGCGGCCGCTGACGCACCGCCGCCGCCCCCCCCGGGCAACGATCGCCAGCTCGAACCGCTTCTTCATCTTCCGCGCATGCCTCGCGACCGCCTCCGCGCTCCCGCTGAAGTTGCCCCAGATGCTGAAGCTCTCCTGACGGATGAGCTCCGTCGATCTGCGCCACGATCGCCCGCGCCGTCTGCATCAGCGTCGACGTCCTCGTCTCCTCCGCCACGCATGTCGCAAGCTCCGCGTCCAGCATCGCCAGTGACAGACGTTGGTCTCGGAGGGGTCAAAGAGATGCGGGCGCGAATCCCATGTGGACGGCGGCGATGATGCCGTCGTCACAGACACGACCCCTGACAAACTATGTTTTTCCTGCTGATTGATGCGATTGTGGAGGAGTCGGGACGGTGCGCGGCCGCGCGCAGATGCCACCGATGACGCCGTCGTCAAAATGCCGACCCCGGAAAACTACGCTTTTTCCTCCAGATGGGTGCGATTTCTGGCAACGATGTTTTCGCGCCGGGACTGCCCGTTTGTCGACAGTCCTGCTGCCTACAGATCTTCCTGAAAGATCTGTCATTGGTGAGACGGCGCGGGCAGAGAGTGCGTCGCTGGCGTGTTCGAGCGGTAGCGGGTACGCGACTGGTGTCCTCCGCGTCGCACCGGCGCCGGACCATCAGACGACTCCATGAGCTCGGGTTTCGGCAGAGAGGACTGCGGCGATGCTTGAGGGAGTAAGGGACGCTGTAGCGGTAAAGCAGTTGCCCGACCAGATCGATTGAATACGTTTCGCCAGCTTTCGGGCGAACTCTTGAATCACGTGCCGAACCGCCGCAACTGCAGCCAGTTTTGCCTTCGAGGCCCCACAGCGCGATGGGGTTCGGTCAAAGTAGAGCTTGCGACATCGATGATCTGTGACCCGTTCGCGGATCGAGTGTCGGTGCTGTCGCGCACGAGTGATCCCTTGATCACGGTTTCAATACAAACCTTGCCACCCCCCATGATGACCGTGACAATCTGTCCGTTTTTGACCAACCGAAGGAGCAAACGACATGTCCAAGCACCAAATCGCGGGCGTGGAAGCGTCCGACTTGTCCTGCGGCGGTTCTGGGTGAATCAAAGGATGATTGCCGTGAAGATGCTCGACGTGGAAGACGTCATCGGCGACGACGAAACCAACTCAGATTTGTCCGTCAGTACGAGGCGGCGATGCTTATGAAAGCGAAAAACGTTTTCGATCTTCTGAAGGCGACCTGCCAGACGTGGTATGAGCACGAGGCCTACCGCTTGGGCGCGGCGCTCTCGTATTACCTGGCGTTCTCTCTGGCGCCGATACTGATCGTTGTGGTGGCGTTGGCGAGTCTGGTGTACGGGGAAAGCGCCGCGCAGGGGCGGCTTGTCGAGCAGATCGAAACGACGGTCGGGGCGCAGTTGGCCAAGACCATTGAGGAGATCCTCAGTCAGAGTCGCGCGACCGGGTCGGGAACACTTGCCACCGTCGTGAGCATCACGATGTTGCTGTTCAGCGCGACGGCGGTATTTGCCGAGCTTCACAATGCGCTGGACACGCTATGGGATGTGCGGCCCAAATCGGGGCGCGGCTGGTGGGGCGTGGTGAAGGTCCGGTTCTGGTCGTTCATGCTGGTGCTGGTCGTCGGCGCTTTGCTGCTGGCGTCCCTCGCCGTGTCTGCCGTGGTGAGCAATTTCTTCCCTTCCGGGATGTGGCGCGTGGCCAACGTTATGGTTTCGCTGGGTCTCATCACGGTGTTCGTTGCGACGATCTACAAGATTCTTCCCGACGTGATCCTGACGTGGTGGGACGTTTGGGTCGGTGCCGCCGCGACCGCTATCTTATTCACGCTCGGGAAATATTTGATCGGCCTGTACTTGGGGAAAGTGAGCCTGACATCGCCCTACGGCGTCGCCGGTTCGTTGGCGATCATTCTGCTGTGGGTTTACTACTCGTCCCAGGTCCTGCTGTTCGGCGCCGCCTTCACAAAGGTGTATGCAAACAAATATGGCAAGCCGATGACGCGCGCCCACAAGGCCGAGCCGCTGACAGAACCGGCGCGGGCGCGGCAGGGGATGGCCACTCCGTCGCAATCGTGAGTTCGTAGGTTGGGCACTGCCCACCGATCCAGGGCCACATGGTGGGCGGTCGTTTCGGCTCCTCGACCTTCGCGTTCAGGCTCATTCTCCCACAGATGAGTTGCGGGCGCGAAGAATCACACCCCGCCCGTCGAATCGAACATCCCGTCCGTCGTCGCGACCACGCCAAGCCCGGCGACCGGGCCCAGCGCGACGTCGACGCCCGTCACGACGCAAAACCGCTCCCTACGAAGTTCACGGCGACGTGATTTCGTCTGACGCGATCCGCGGCGGCCCGTCGGTCACGTACTGGTTCGAAGGCGAACAGTAGGTCATTCGATACAAAGAAGGCAAGACTGTCGCATTCATCGCCATTCGGCGGAATAGGTCATCCACAAGCTGCGGCAGGCGTGGACATCTGCGCGCGGAGTCTCGGCACGGTCCAATCCTGAGACGATCGAGATGCTCCGGAATCAATTTATATCAACCTGAATCAACTCGAATAAATAAATTAATAGTGGTCCGTGGTCATGTCCCTCGCAGCCTCGAATGCTTTGAGCGATTCGAGCAGACGCAACGCTCGCGCCTGGACGGGTTCGCGGTCCAAGGAGGCCGGGATGGTCCGCCGGATGACTTCCTCGAGCGCCAGCGCCTGATGGAGGAGGACCCGGCGGCGATTCGGACGCTGGGTCTGTCCCTCCAGAGTCTGCAGCGCTTCGACCAGCCGCGAAAGGACCGCCACGTTGCCACCGGCGTTCTGACGGATCTGGTCGAAGGCCAGTTCCACCATGCTCGCGAACGTGGCCCCGCGCGTGATGACCCGCAGTTCACCTTTGTCGAACCGGCCCGTTGATTCAATGCGGCGGGCGCAGAGTTTGACCAGGATCGCGGTCAGGTAATCCAGCGACATCACCGCCGTCGTGGTGTCATTGATCCCGGGCGAGAGCGCCTTGAGCGCGACATCGACGATCTGACGAATGCCGTAGGCCGCATCCTGATCCGTGGTCCGCTCGGCGTTGATGGCGTAGGCCGCACTCACGCGATCGATGACCTCCTGGGAGGGCGGTCCGGAGTCTTCCGCTGTGAGGATGGAGGCCAGTGGCATGCCCTCGACGACGAAGTCGCCGACGCGGTTCTCCATGCGGACAACGGTCTTCTGATTCCGGGCGACGGCCAGCAATGACTCCGCTTCGACGCGCTGGATGTACCCGGTGCGGGGGGCCGGAGCCGCGTGCCAGCGCCGCCGCGGATCGCGGCGCGAAGGGTCACAGTTCGCGTCAAACTCGTCCTCGTGCGCAACGCCATCCGGGAACAGGTGGTCGATGCGTCTGACCGACTCGGCGGCGTTGCGCGCCAGGACGTGCGACGCCTGGATTGTCGTTGCGATGTGGTGGATGAAGTAGCTGAAGTAGCCGATTCCGATGAAGGCGAGCACGACCCCGCCCAGCACCGCCAGCGATGGAACGAACTCGATGTCGGGCCCTTCGCGGATCGTGCGCAGGACGACCAGGCAATAGGCGAAGATGCCGACGAACACGCCCAGCACCGTCTGGTTGGTGCGGTCGCTCATGAATTGGCGGAGCACGCGGGAGGTGTACTGGCTGGAGGCCAGCGAGAGCGCCACCAGCGTGATCGAGAAGACAACTCCGGCGACGGTGATCATCGAGCTCGCTACGGCTACGAGCATCCCCCTTGATCCCGCCGCGCCCGCGCCGAAAAGCCGCGGCCAGGAGTCGAGCACCCGCTCGTCCAATCGTGAGTCCACCTCGATCAGCCCGATCGCCAACGCCACGGCCAGCAGTACCAGCACCCCCGGTACCAACCAGAGACTCGATCGAAGGGAATGCCAGATACTTAGCAGTTTCGCCATGGAGCACGCGTACTTCGAGAGTTTCTCGCCTATTACAGAGTCCAGAGTACAGAGTACAGAGTCCGGAGTGTCCGAACGGCCGTCTTCGCCCTGTGAGGGCCTCGTGCAAGTTGGGTTGTGCCGCGAGTAGCAACAGTAGGAGGCGTCCGTTGCCGGACCTGATGCGCGCGGTGGGCAGCAAAGCCCACGAGTTGTTGGCAGGTCAGTATGGCTCGATCGGGTGGTGGCGGAATCTCATCGGCCCCGCCCTACGATGATTGAACCGAGTGCTCCATTGGGGGCCGCATTTTTTTAAGGAAGGGTCTCTCCATGCCTCGGATCAGGAAGCGCCGCCGGGTCGGATCAGGTCGACCGAGCTCGCCAATCGCTGCCGGATCGGCTCCCTTAGTGCCCAAAGTGGGTCCCAGCGTGGGTGCGGAGCGCCCCGGGGGAGTTTCACGAAGCGGATCCGGTCGCCTTGGCCGCGCGCTACGTTCATCGCGGTCGACCAAGGCCTCCGCAGAATCCAAGTCGGGCCCGAAGTCCAAGTCTCTGGCCAAGTCCAAGTCTCTGGCCAAGTCCAAGTCTCTGGCCAAGTCCAAGTCTCTGGCCAAGTCCAAGGCTTTGACTAAGGCAAAGTCGACCACCCGCAAATCACCACCGCGTAAAAAAGGTCCATGATTTTCAGCGTAGATCCCCGCCACGGCCGCCAAGGTATCTCGTGCAAGTGATTCGCGAACGGTGGGCCGCCTCGTCGGGAGCTGGCGTGTGGTTGGTCGCCGACCACCTACTTGCACAGCGTATTCATCCGCGGCGACTTCCTCTTGGAGATGTGCAACATGCCGGGACCCGCGCGTCGCCGCAGTGGAGTTGTGTTGGCCGTGTGTCTCGGGTGTGCGCTGTGCGGGCCCGCAGCGCCTGCCCGAGGCCAAGCTGTGCCAGGCCGCGGCGACATTCTGGCACCCGACTCCGCCCCGTCTACCACGGCGGATATCGCTTCCGGCGCCACAACGCTTGCGATCGAGCCCGTCGCGCATGATGTAGCCATACGCGACCGCCTCAAGAAGGTGCTCGACGCTACCGGCTGGTTTCCCCAGTCGGGTGTGCGGGTCGAGAGTGGAGTTGTTTTTTTAGACGGTCCGGCGAAGTCCGAAGACCTGAAGAAATGGGCCGGCGACTTGGCGCGGAACACCGAAGGTGTCGCCGCGGTGGCGAACCAGATGGAAGTTGTCCGCGCGTCGGCCTGGGATTTCAGCGCGGCGATGAGCGGGCTGTCAGGGCTTCGTCACGACATCGCCGGGGCGATGCCCATGTTCGTGTTCGCGATAGTCACGCTTGCGCTTTTCGCAGTGGTCGCGTGGTTTTCAGTCCGAGGGGTGCGGGCGGCGCTCCGCGAGCGGGTTCGCGCCAAACTGCTCCGTGACTTGCTTGCGATGGGCGCGGGCGTGATCGTTCTATTCCTCGGCGCGTATGTCGTCCTTCGCATTTCGGGGCTTACGCAACTGGCCCTGACGTTGGTGGGCGGGACAGGCCTGATCGGGCTGGCGCTGGGTATCGCGTTCCGCGGGATCACCGAGAACTATCTGGCCAGTATTTTCTTGAGCGTTCAACGGCCGTTCCAGACCGGCGACCTCGTCGAGATCAACGGCGTCACGGGCTACGTGAAGCAACTTAACATTCGCACGACAGTGCTGATGACGCTGGACGGCAACCTCGCGCAGCTGCCCAACTCCACAGTGTACGTAAGCACGATCCGCAACTTCACGGCGACGCCGAACCGGCGCGAGGACTTCACGATCGGCATCGGATACGACGATCCGATCGACCGTGCCCAGGAAGTGGCCCGACGCGTGCTGGCGGATCACCCCGCAGTGCTCAAAGAGCCCGAGCCTTGGGTGCTTGCGGACAGCTTGGGCGCATCCACGGTGAACTTGAAGGTGTACTTCTGGCTCAACGGGCGAGAGAATAGTTGGCTCAAGGTGCGATCATCGGTGATCCGCCTGGTGAAGCGGGCTTATCAGGAGGAAGGAATATCGATGCCCGACGAGGCTCGCGAAGTCGTGTTTCCACGCGGCGTGCCGGTGACAATGCTTCGCGGAGCTGACGATCACATGGCGCAGGCGCCCCTTGAGAGCGTTGCGCCCGACGAAATCGCCGGGGCGTTCATCCCGTCGCGTTCGGGAAGTGCGCCCATCGCCCCCGGATCGGGCGATGCAACTTCGCAGGCCGAAGGCGGACTCGCGAGCGAGTCCGACGACCTCAAGAATCAGGCCCAGCAGATCGACCCGCGACACGAGGCGAAGAATTTGCTCGGTCCTCGCATCGATGCACAACCTGGCCCAGAGCCCGCGAACGGATCGACGAAGAGATGAATCGATGACGATGAATCGATGACAGCGATGAGCTGTGTCGGCCCCGCATCTGGCTCATCACATCGACTCGCGATCCGGCAACGCCGGGCGCGCAAGCGGCGTCATGGCATACCACGCAGCCCATTCTGAACCGGCGACGTCTTCAGCGCTGAGGTATTCGGAGGTCATAGTGCAGGTTCGAGGCGGAGCGCAGCGAGAAGCCGACCGAACCTCCGCGCTCAGCACTCGCCCCACGCCGCGATCGTCACGCCAGGTTCGGCGATGCCGCCGACGAAGCGGTCGATGTTGAAATTCAGCGGCAGGTCCTGCTGATCATTAAACGAAAAGAGGAGCGCGCCGGTGCCGTCGGGTCCCGAGAAGAACCGCACGAGATCTTTGTCCGGCGAGGTGTTGACGATGCCGACGGCCTTGACCGGCTCGGTGAATGTAAACACCTGCGCCTGGTTGTCCTCGGTGGCGAATCCGGCACCGTAATTGTTGCCGCCATAGATGAACGCCGATACGCGAACGCTGTTCATCATCACCCCCAGCGAACCGTACTGCGTGGTGACCTCGCCTCCCTCGACCAGCGCGCCATCCGGCGCGGAGTTGAAATCGACGAGCCGCACATCGTCAAAGGGCACACCAAAGAAGAGCGCGGGATCGTCCGTCGGTGCGATCGTGAAGTATGTCGTGTTACGGCTGCCGACCTGCGTCGGGGTGAGCTCGATCTTCGTGACCTGCGCCCACGCCGACGACGCCCACGCCGGTGAAAGCAAGAGCAGTCCACCGACAATGCCCGCGAACCCCAACGATGATGCTGCCTGGCCCATGTGCTTCCCCTCATGCACCGCGCAGCCGCGCTCACCGCCGGCGCACAATCGCACGGTCGAGAGTCGCTGATTCCGGTACGTCCCAGCCATTCTCAAGAGTGCGCCCAGAAGAATCAATGGAAGCGGCACGTTTGTGGGCCGTACTCTCGCGCACGGTCATCACGAGACCGATAAGGGCCTGTCCGAAGCGGCCGTCGGCGCCTTCGCGCTCAACGCTCCGGCAGTTCCACCGTGAGTCCAAGGCACGTGCCCATCATCGGGTACTCGACCCGCAGGCGGTGCACTTCGCACTGGTCCGCGTCCCAGCCCAACCGCGTGAACACGCTTGCCATGACGCTCGAGTACTCCGGCACTTCCCGGAGGTAGCCGGCTTCCGTACCGAGGCCGAGTCGCTGCGCCGTTTCCGAGAGCGGCAGCGGTCGCCACGTCGCTGGTGGAGCGGTGAGCGGATCGCCGGCGATCGCCGAGAGCGACCTTGCCACGGGCTGAGCTGGCCACAGGCCGGGCGGGAACCACATATCAATAACGGCGAGCGCCGACGGCCGCGAGATCGTCAGCAGCAGCGCATTCATCGTGTTGGCCTCGTCCCGATGCAGAGCGCCGCTCAAGTCGCGCCGCACATCGCCCGTGAACGCAGTGATGGAAGCCGCGTTGCCGACGCGTCCGTCGACGAATCGATAGAGGAGATTGCCGTCAGGCATCGGGTCGGCGATGACCTCCGGCAGGCAGGCACAGAATGCGCGCAAGAGAGGCACACCGCCCGCCATTCCCTCGGGCTCGATGGGCTCCACTCGCGCGCGGCGCACGCTGGGCTGGTCGGTGTCGTGTTCCATCGTCCGCGCCAGCGTGAGCGCGACGTCCGGGCGCAGCCTGGTCGAACTGTTCAAGACGCGCGGCGTGCCCAGGCACATCCGCAGCGACAACGGTCCGGAGTTCATCGCGAAGGCGATGCGCGACTTCCTGAAGGC
>JAWXBD010000061.1:0-3364 GCA_034439815.1 Phycisphaerae bacterium | reverse complement strand
GACCACGGCGGTGCGTTCACGGCAGCGCACATCGCCGTGCTTCGCGAGATTCGTAACACCATCGTCGCTCGTCAGTCGTGAACAGGATCTGCCGGCGGCGCGACGGTCGCATCAGGCCGACGATATTCGAGGTCGGGCTTGCGGCTTGGATGTTCTTCCAACCAATCGCTGTTCCAGCATCCGACCCAGCGATCTGGTTCGATCTCATGCAGGCGATAGTCGGACGCCGGCGGCATCGTGCCAGCAGCGGCGCGCGCTGTGAACTTCGGCCGCACGGCGGGCGGCGTGTCCGGCCACCAGGGCATGATGCCCTTCTCGTATCCAGGCAGCTTCGCGAACTCGCGCGGCTCGCGCACGATCTCATCGATCGTGGTCAACCGGTGCTTGGAATCACGCAGCGACGGAATCGACTGGAACAGACCGCGCGTGTACGGATGCAGCGGGCGGTCGAACAGCTCGAACACGGTCGCGTACTCGACCACGCGCCCCGCGTACATCACGCACACCACATCGGCGTTCTCTGCGACCACGCCGAGGTTGTGCGTGATCAGCATGATGCCCATGTCGCGCGTGCGCTGCAGTTCGCGGAGCAGTTCGAGAATCTGTGCCTGGATCGTGACATCGAGTGCAGTCGTCGGCTCGTCCGCGAGCAGCAGTTTGGGCTGGCACGCGAGCGCCATTGCGATCATCACGCGCTGACGCATGCCGCCTGAAAACTGATGCGGATACGCCTTGAGCCGTTCAGCGGGGCGTGGAATGCCGACATCCGCCATGGACTTGATGGCGAGTTCTGCAGCCTGGCGGCCCGACACGCGCTGATGCAGCAGAATCGCTTCGATGATCTGATCGCCGACGGTGTACACCGGGTTCAGCGATGTCATCGGCTCCTGAAAGATCATCGCGATCTCGCCGCCGCGGACGGAGAGCATCTCACGTTCAGAAAACTTCAGCAGGTCGCGCCCCTGGAAGCGGATTGCGCCGCGGTCGTAACGGCCGGGCGGGCGCGGAATGAGCTGCATCGTGCTCATCGCCGTGACACTTTTGCCGCATCCGGACTCACCGACCACGGCGAGCGTCTGGCGTGGATACACGGACATGGTCACACCCGCGACCGCCTGGATGCGCACAGCGTCGCCAGATGAATTGGCGAACGACACGGCGAGATCATCGACTTCAAGAAGCGGGATCATTGGAGTTCAGTTCAGTGGAATCAGTGCGCTGCCTTCCGCAGCTTGGGATCGATCGCATCACGCAATGCTTCGCCGAGCAGGTTGTAGCTGAGCACCGTGATGAAGATCGCGAGGCCAGGGAAGATCGCAAGCCACGGAAAGAAGACGCCGTCGTTGCCCATGGCGCCCGAGAGGAGCTTGCCCCATGACGCCTGGTCGTCGGGACCAAGACCGAGGTAACTCAGCGTGGCTTCGGCGAGAATTGCGGCGGCGATCGCGAACGATGCGTCGACGAGCACCGGCGTCACGCCATTGGGCAGCATGTGTCGAAAGAGGATCGAGCGCAGCGGAAGGCCGACTGCTCTGGCGCTCTGCACGAAATCTTGACTGCGCAGTTTTAGGAATTCGGCGCGCGTAAAGCGCGCAGCGCCGGTCCATGTCACACATCCGATGATGACCATCATCACGTAGGTGTTTCTCGGCAGGACGCCTGCGGCGACGATCAGCAGAAACAGCACGGGGATCGCCATGAAGATCTCGACCACGCGGAAGAGCACAAGATCGATCTTGCCTCCGAAATAGCCCATGAGCGCGCCGAGGGTCACACCAATCGTGACCGCGATCCCGGTCGACACCAGGCCGATCGAAATCGCGAGACGGCACGCGTGCATAAGCTGGCTCGCGACATCACGGCCGACGGTGTCTGTGCCCAGGAGATACACCCGCGGCGCCAGCGGTGTGCCGATCAGCGCCGGCACGCGCTCGCCGAGCGTCGTACCGGGACGGACGTTGTAGCAATCGCTGCGACTTTGATCGGGCGACCACGGGACAATCGTGAAGACGACGTCGGTAGAAGCGATCGAGGCGGCATCCGTCTGCAGCTCTTCATAGATGTCGTAGTTGACGAGCGGCGAACTCCACCGTTCGCAGACACAGAGCACGGTGATAGATGCGACGAGCACCGCGGCGCCGAAGCGCGCGAAGCGCTGCTCGAACGTCGGGATCCACATCCACACGCCGATCGTCAGCACTCCCATCGCACTGGCGATGAGCCACGGCAGCGCCGGCGACGCCTGCCAGGTCCTGATTGCGGCCGAGCGCTCCGGATCAGCGAACCACGCGGCGACGAGCAACGACCCGACAACAATGGCGCCGCTCTGCACCGCTGCGGCGACGAGCGCTCCCAGCCGCAGCGATCGGGGAAGGCTGATTGGAAGAAACACCCACGGTACCCCGACGAGCGCTCCGATCAGCAGCAGAAGATCAATGGTCGTGAGATGCGCAAACAGCGGGAACGATCGCGCCACGACATCCCCCACCGCGTTGCGTTCCGTCACCATGAGCGGATGACTGCTGGCAACAATCGGCGCGAACACGGCGAAGAAGCCAACGATGCAGACCCACACAATCGCGAGCTGCGCCGACCGCCGCGCGAGAACGCGCATCCATGCGTCCGCCCAGAAGCTTCGGGCACGTTCGAGTCCGACGCCGCGCATAGCGTCGATACCGGAGATCACTTGGGGAGGCTGGGCAGCGGAAGTCATGCAGCGCTATTCGAAAGTGACGCGGGGATCGGCCGCGGCGTACAGCAGATCGGCGAGCAGGAGTGCGAGCAAGTTGACGCACGCGATCACAAAGGTGTTGGCGAGCACCAGTTCGCGATCCCGCAGATTGATCGCTTCAAGAACGAGCGACCCCATGCCGGGGACCGAGAAGATCTTCTCGATCACCACGCTGCCGGCGAGCGTTGCAGGGAACACGGTGACGAACATGGTGATGAGCGGCAGCAGGCTGTTGCGGAACACGTGGCGATACGTCACGTCGCGCCGCGAGAGTCCCTTCGCCTTTGCAGTTCGAACGTAATCGGCATTGGCATTCTCGAGCATCGCCGCGCGCGTCTGCTTGGAGAGAATCGCGAAGCCGGTGTACACGAGACAGGTGACCGGCAGGCAGACGTGCCACAGCGTGTCGAGCAGCCATCGCTCCTGCTCCGCGCCCAGCATCGTGCGGGCTGGGTCGAGGGCTTCCGCGCACGGCGGATCGAGGTTCAAGGTCGCGTCGCCACAGGCCTGGTCGTTGCGATACTGGCGGCCGTCGAGCAACGCCAACTCGATGAGGTCGCCCCACTGCGTGTCGCGGTAGATGCGGTACTCCTGGTCGGCGAACACGGGTGGATCGAGCCGCACGGGTTGGTG
>JAWXBD010000060.1:0-24117 GCA_034439815.1 Phycisphaerae bacterium | reverse complement strand
TACCGGAACCGCGCGCGATTCAGGAACGCGATCATGTTTCACCTTGGCGGGCTGGATCTGTATCCGGGGTCACCTGCCCACACGAAAGCCTGAAGCACCGCTGTTTGTTTGTCCGGAACTTCGCGGGCGACTTGGGTGGAGGTATCCGCTCGGGGTTTAAGGCGTCGCCGCGCATAGTGAATTGTACGGTTGTGGGCAACAGAGCTCGCCGGGGCGGCGGACTCGCGGTGCTCCGCGATGAGGACGTCGGATTGGATGGCATGGTGGTTGTTCGGAACTCGATCCTATGGGAAAACACGTCGATCCAGCCGGGAGATGGAGGCGCGCACACCGTCGGTGTCCGCATGGCTCCGGCCAGTGCGAACCCCCAGCTCACAGCATCGCCGTCGACGTCTCCGGCAAAGGGGGTCTGCTGGGGGAGCACGCTCGACAGTCGCTGCGTCGTTCCCAACGGACCGTGGATCGATGTCGACGGCGCCGACTCGGCGGAGGTGGCCCTACGCGGGGACGGTGAAGTCGCCATGTGGGGCCCGAACTCGGCCGCGTTCGGCGACGCTCCGGCAGGGCCGTTCATCCAGATCAGCTCATTCGATGATCACGTGGCGGCGCTGACTCCCGACGGCGAGATCGTCTGCTGGGGCGACAACACGTACGGCCAGTGCAACGCGCCGAGCGGCCCCTTCGTCCAAGTGGAGGCCGGCGACGGGCGCACATTCGGACGGCGCCCTGACGGCTCGATCGGATGCTGGGGAAACGATGCGGCCGGCACCTGCCAGCCCCCCGAGGGAAGCTTCGCCACCATGTCGGCCGGGTGGTCGCATGCCCTCGCTCTCACCGATCGCGGCACGATCGCCTGCTGGGGATTCCTCGACAAGGTCGGTTGCGACCAGGTGCCGTCGGGCGAGTTTGCACTCGTTGGCATTGGTCCTACCGGTGCGTCGGCGGTCGCAGTCGACGGGACCCTGGCCTGCTGGGGCGAGTCGATCGGAGTCGGCGAGGGGATCAGCGGCGACTTCGAGCTCCTGCGCGGAGGCGACCCGAATTCGATTCTCCTTCTGACGCGACTCGCCGACTGCGACGGCGACGGTGTCGGCGACGCGCGTCAGATCCTCATGGGCGACGCGGCGGACGTGAATGCGAACTTCGTGCCCGACACCTGCGAGCTGCTCGGCGACCTCGACGAAGACGGCGATGTCGACGGCGCGGACCTCGCGGAGCTGCTCGGCGCGTGGGGAAGCGCGATCCCTGGTCCCGCCGACCTCGACCACGACGGCACGGTCGGCGGAGGCGATCTTGCGATTCTCTTGGGCAACTGGAGCGTGTGATCCGCTCCCCCTTCGGGAAGTGCACGTCCAGCAAGTCGTCACGGCGGCGTGCAGACACCCCCGGTGAGTCGCCAAAGGTTTTGCAGCCTGAAGGGCCCCCTCGTACTCGCCGCTGAGAAAGTCCGAGCATCAAGTCGTTTGCAGACTGCGATCTCCCCTCAGCTCATGCCCAGCAGCCGCATCACTTCCTGCACATCCTTGTCGCCGCGGCCGCTCAAGTTGATCACGACAAGGCTGTCCTTCGGCAGGGTGCGGGCGACGTCGACCGCGATGTGCACCGCGTGTGATGTCTCGAGCGCGGGGATGATGCCTTCCAGGCGCGCGAGTGTCTGAAACGCGGCGAGCGCCTGCGCATCGGTCGCGGATGTGTATTCGACGCGTCCCTGGTCTTTCCAGAAGCTGTGTTCCGGTCCAACGCCGGGATAATCAAGTCCCGCGCTGCAGCTGTGCACGTCGCTCGTCTGACCGACCTCGTCCTGCAGCACGTAGCTCAGCGAGCCGTGCAGCACGCCCGGTGATCCGAGACTCAGCGGCGCCGCATGGTCGCCGGGCGCGGCGCCGCGGCCGCCGGCTTCCACGCCGATGAGCCGAACGCCAGTATCGGCGACGAACGGTGCGAAGATGCCTGCGGCGTTCGATCCGCCACCGACACACGCCACGACCACATTCGGCAGTCGGCCGAACCGCTCCAGACACTGCGCGCGGCACTCGCGGCCGATCACACTTTGCAAGTCGCGCACGATCATCGGGAGCGGATGCGGTCCGACGACGCTGCCGATGATGTAATGCGTTTCGCCGACCGATCCCATCCAGTCGCGCATCGCTTCGTTCGTCGCGTCCTTGAGCGTCTTTGATCCGGTCGTCACTTCATTGACCTTGGCGCCCATCAGCCGCATGCGAAAGACGTTCAGCGCCTGGCGGCGCACGTCTTCCGCGCCCATGTACACCTCGCACTCGAGGCCGAAGCGGGCGCAGGCCGTTGCTGTCGCCACGCCATGCTGACCCGCGCCGGTCTCGGCGATGATGCGTTTCTTGCCCATGCGCTTCGCAAGCAGCGCCTGCCCGATTGTGTTGTTGATCTTGTGCGCGCCCGTATGCGCGAGATCCTCGCGCTTCATGAGGATGGTCGCGCCGCCTGCGAAGGCCGTGAGCCGCGGCGCGAGCGTGAGCCGCGTCGGACGGCCGACGAACTCGTGCAGCAGGCCGTCGACTTCCGCCTGGAACGCCGGATCGCGGCGCGCGGCGTCATACGCGGCCGCGAGCTCATCAAGCGCCGCGATCAGCGTCTCTGGAACATAGCGGCCGCCAAAGATGCCAAATCGTCCGCTGGCATCAGGTGTGGCGGAACGGTGCGTGAACGTCGACATGCGGTGTGCTCAGGAAAGGGCGGGAGGACTGCCCTGCGGCGTTGCAGGGGGCGGAGGCGCGCTGCCGGTGCGGCGGCGCAGCAGGAGCCAGCCGGTCCACGCAGGTCCTGACAGCGCGTACAGCGTGAAGGCCGCCGCAAGTGTGATCTGGAATGAATAGATGCACGCGATGACGAGCACGACGAAACGGACGAGGCTTGGGAAGTCACGCCGCGCGCGGAGGACGCGATTGGCGAAGTGCGCGTAGCGCAGCGTCGACACCATGGCGAGCGCGCACATCAGGGTGACGAACGGCAGTCCCAATGCGGCGAACCGCGCGAACGTCTGCGTGTCTTCAACACCGACGCGGATCGCGAGAAGATGCTGGTGCAGAATGATCAGGCTGGCGACGGTACCGCCCGCGCCAGGCGACGGGAGTCCTTTGAAGTTGCGATGATCCTCTTCAGCGGCGGACGGTGTTTCGGCGTTGAAGCGCGCCAGGCGCAGCGCAGTGCAGCAGACGTACACGGCGGCGATCGACCAGAGGATCTTCGCGTACACCGAATCCGCTTCCGGTCCGAGGATCGTGATCTGCTCGCGTTCCCCGTAGTAATGGCTCACGAGTCGCAGCATCATGAACGCAGGCGCGACGCCGAAGCTGACAACATCGGCGAGCGAGTCGAGCTGCGCTCCGAGATTGCTCGTCGATCGTGTGAGCCGCGCCACAGACCCGTCGATCGCATCGAAGAACATGCCGATGAAGACCAGCAGCCCGGCGACGGTGAGCGTGCTCCACCCGAACATCTGCGTCACACCGACCGGCTTGGTCGCGTAGTGGATTGCCGAAAAGCCGCACACCAGATTGCCGAGTGTCAGCAGGGTCGGGACTGCGGAAATGCTCCGCAGGCGCCGCTGTGCCCGGCGCGCCTGCCGATCACGATGTGCCAGGTCGCGCGGCGCTTTGGCGCGCTGACGTATGGCGGATGGTTTCACGATCTGGCTCGCATGAAGATTTCGGCTGGCCGCTCGACGAGAGGACGCTCGGGGTCAGGTTCGAGCGGTGTCACGGGATCGGGGAAGAGGATATCCGGCAGCTTCGCCCGCAACACGAGCACGGCGCGACGCGGCGGAACAGCGTCACGGTCAGTCAGCAGCAGCTCACCGAGCGTGCTCGGCAATTCGACGAGCGGACCGGTCCCAGTGCGGGCATCCGCCGCATAGCCGCCTCGCGGCCCTTCAGGATCTTCCTCCACCTCAAACGGACGTGGCGGCGCGGAGACGAGCAGGAGGCAGGTGTCGCGCGGCAGTTCGACGTGGATGGCGGCCGCGGACCAGAGCCGGCCGCGCAGCTGGTCACGATTCACAAGGCCGGTCAGATCCTGCGCGTCACTCAGCAGCTGCGGCGCCAGCTGCACTTCGAGCGCCGCTCCTTCTTCCAGCGGCACAGTCCACGCGCGGACCATCAACCGGAGCCAGCCCGCGGGGAGCTGCTCCGCGCGGCCATCGATCATTGCGACGCGGGGCGATTCGCTGACGAGACGCGTCACTTCACGCCACTCGATCACCTGGCCATGCCAGACCGCGACGGAACGCGTCGTGCCGCCCAGGTCAGCGAGTACATTGGCAAGACGTTCATCTGGAACGACGACAGCGCGGAAGCCGTGCCGCTCCAGCGCGTCGATGCTCGCGCCGAGCGGCACGTCGCGCACGGCGTATCGGGCAAGTGCCCGCCGGATCGCAGGCTCGCTGTCGTGCACGGACCAGCGGACGACTTCGAGACCGTTGTCTTCGCCAGGCGAACGCGGCCGATCGATGACGTTCGCAGCCTGCTCGACCGCGCTCTGTGAGGCATCGGTCGGCAACGGCTCACAACCGGCGGCAGCGGAACACTGCACAGCGGCGCCGAGCACGATGATGCGGCGCATCCAGCTCATGGCGTGATGACGGCTTCCTCGTACGGGAGCTCGTTGATCGCGTCGAGCAAATGACGAAGCGTCCCGTAGTCCCGGCGTGTGAAAACGAAATGCAGGCGGGGAAGTTCGAGCGAATCGTCTTCGCCGAGCAGCGGACCTGATTGCACGATGTGGTGATCCTTCACGATGCGTCCGAAGCGATGCTCGAGTGAAGCGATCTGCTCAGGTCCGAGCGGTGCGTCGAGTCGAATGACGAGGCGGTCCCCGACAAATCGGCTGGAGCGATAGCGGCGGTAGAAACGAATGACGTTCTCGACCGCCTCCTGCGGCGTGGCGCAGATTCGATAGAGGGCCGCGTCTTCCGCGCAGATCCATCCGCGCCGCAGCAGATCGAAGTGAGCGAACCGTTCCCATGTCGTCCAGTAGTCGCCCTCCGCGCCTTCCACGAGCACGATCGGGAGAATCACACTCTTGCCGGTCTGCATGAGCGTGAGCACTTCATACAGTTCGTCCTGCGTGCCGAAACCGCCGGGGAAGACGGCGATCGCATGCGAATTGCTGGTGAACATCAGCTTCCGCGTGAAGAAATAGCGGAAGTTGATGAGCTTGGGGTCGCCGTCAATCACGGCGTTTGCAGCCTGCTCGCTCGGAAGACGAATCGCGAGGCCGAACGATGAGTCGCGCGTCGGACCCTCGTGGCCCGCCTTCATGATGCCGTTTCCGGCGCCGGTGATCGCCATCCAGCCGTGCTCGGCGATGAGCTCTCCGAACCGCCGCGCCGCGATGTAATCGGGGTGATCTTCGGGCGTCCGGGCTGAACCAAAGATCGAAATCTTGCGCGTGCCGCGATACCGGTTGAACACGCGGTAGGCGTATCGCAGTTCCTTCATCGCGGCGGTGACCAGCTTGAGCTGTCCGGAGTCCGCTCCGTCCTTCAGGAACTTGAGCGAGGTCCGCATCATGTCAGCGACGAACGTGGCGTCGATCGAGCTGGGATCGTGCCCCAGCGTTCGCAGCGCCGCCTCGACGGCTGCGGAGACTTCGCGATCAGCGGCCGCGATCTCGGTGACGCGCGGCGGCTTGCGGCTGCCTTCAAAGGAGGTCATGACGGCGATGGTATCGCGTCGATCCTGCTTGGGCACGGCGGACCGCGATCACTCATCCGCTGCCCGGGAGATCGCCGGTGTCGGGCGCTCGCTGGGAGGGATCGTGCGAGTTCGGTTTGACGAGCGGATCAGACCGGGCAGGGGGCGAAGCCGCGCGACGGGGTCGTTCAATGGGCCGCGCAGTTCGATTTCATACAGCTGATTGCTGACCGCACCGAGCACGTCACTGATCACGGCGAGCCGTCCACGGCTGGTGAATGCCGCATCGATGGAGAAGTCACGCGTGTCGACGGTGCCGCGTCCGTCAAGATCGAGTCCGTCCGCGGCGAGAACGAAGCGGTCAAACGTGGCAATCGGTCCTTCGAGAAAAAACGCGATGTCAGCCGATTTGAGCGCGGAGGAAAGGGGCAGCATCAGCTGGCTGATCTGCAGCAGCCGCAGCGTCTCTGGCGAACTCGCCATGATGCCATCGCGCACCGAGACGCGGCCGCGCCCGCGGCGGCTCGCAAGGTCATCGAGATTGCCGTCGACGGTCAGCCGGCCGTCCACGACGCCGGTCGTGGGTGGATTCGCATCGCGCGGATACATCAGCGGTCCAAGTTCCGCGCCGCTCACGCGGACATCGGCGGCGTAGTGGCGCGTTGCAATGTCGAACGAGGCGTTGCCGGCAAGCCGCCCTCCGGCGAGCGTGCCTTCAAAGCTCCGTGCGACGAAGAGGCGGCCGCCATGATCAAGCGCCAGCGACGCTGTGCCATCCACGAGTTCGCGGTCGTGGATGCGCAGCCGGTCCGCATCAAGTGTCACATCGAGATGCGCGACAGGCTCCGCGCCCGCACCGTCGTACCGGAACGACATCGTCGCAGTGCTGTCGCATTCCGTGATCGGCAGTCCAGCGTGAAAGCTCGCGCCGGTCACCGTCAGCTTCGTGTCGAAGGAGTAGAGCAGCGGCTTCAGCATTGTGCCTTCCGCCGTCCACTGCACGGACAGGTGCGCGTCGTCGAGGGAAAACCGTGTCGCGGAAAGCTCGATCGTCTCGCGCGCGGTGTTCAACGGCGGCGGAAGAAGTGCGGCGAGTTCCTCGGTGAGCTGCGTCGCTTGCAGTTCAAAGCTCGCAGTGCCGATGCGCGGCGATGCACCGAAGTCAATCGACGCATCGCACAGGATGCGCCCGGTGGCGAACTGTGCCTCAAGCTCGGTACAGCGCAGCGATTTCGGCGTGGCCGTGAATCGCGAGGTCGTGGAGAAGAGCGCCGACGGCCGTGTGCTGCCGATGTCAACAGACAGCGACTTTGGGGCACACTCGAGATTCCACGTCGGCTTGGACGCCCCGATCGACGCGAATGTCAATGTTCCGTCGAATCGGCCGACCGGCCTGACGGATTCGTAGGTCGCGGCGAACGCCGATTCGTCCGCCTCGCCCATCAGCGCCGGGATGAGCGGTGACGCGAACTCCATGTCCTCCGCGCGGGCGCGGAGCTCCAACGACCGCACGCCTTCCGGTCCGAACTGCAGTCCGCCGTCGAGCGTGATCGAGCCATGTGTGCCATGCTCGCCGGCCGAATCGTCGGGATCCATCAGGATGAGTCGCAGCCCGCGAGCGACCGCCTCGCCAGTACCGTCGTTCGCCGTGATGCGCAGATCGCCGCCATCGCCGCGACACGCAATCCGCTGGCCGTCCGGCGCCACGGTCACCGCGCGAGGCTGCGCGACGATCTCCGCCTGCAACGCGCCGCTCGACGATGCGACGAGCTTCATCGACGCATCGAACATGCCCTCGGGGCGGAGATGATTCCACCACGCCCGCGCACCGGCGCGGGCGGCAGTCGGGAACGCTTCCGCGAGCCACGGCGCGATGGACATGTCGTGCAGCGTCACGTCGACCGACTTCGAACCGTCGCCGTCGTAATGACCGCTCGCGGTGATGCTGCCGATGCCATCGAGAGCCAGCGCTTCGAGCGAACGGATTTCCACACGATCTTCGGCGATGCGAAGTGACGCACGCAGGTCACGCAGCTGCAGTCCGCGCGGGATGGCGAGTCCCACGCCTTCGGCCTGCTCGGCATCGATCGACCCGTGCGACACTTCGACATTGAGCGTCAGCTGCGGCGGTCCCGGCTGCGCGGGGTCGCCGCGAATCTCGCCGTGGAAGTCGAGTTCCCCTTGAACGCGCGCTGCCGCGAGCAGTCGAGCGCTCGGCGCGAGCGTGCCGCCGGGCCACCCCTCGTGCGACGTGTCGCGCGACGGCGGTATCGCGGCGAACAGACGCGGCGAGACATGGTCACCGGCACCTGTCAGCGAGATCTCCGGCCGCACGACGGATGTGTGGCGGCCGTTGACGACGGCGCGCTCAACGACGAGCCGCCCGGCGATGCGCACGACGCCGCCGTCGAGCGTGACGGCACGCAGGCCACCGTCAGCGAGAACGATTTCGTCGCGCAGCACCAGAAGCTTGCCGCCGGTCACGACCACTGGATACGGAAAGTGCTGCACGACGAGCCCAGCGCGATCGACTGTCACCGTGCCGGTGCCGATGATTTCCTGATCGGGTCCCAGTGGACGCTCAAGCCGCAGGTCAATGGCGGCAGTCCCCCCCAGCACAAATGGCTGCGTCTGAAGCATCCGGGCGCGGCGTGCAAGTTCAAGCCCCATTGCCGTGCGCGCCGCTTCGTCGCTGATGCGGCGCATCTCCGCATCGAGCGCCCGCATCTGCTGGCGCAGCTCATCGGTCTGGTCGTCTGGGATCAGCTTCGCCGCGACGAGCCGTTCATACGACGGTCGGTGCACCAGCATCGCGAGGGCAGCCCGCATGTCGCCGTTGAAGCAGTCGATCAGCTGATCATTCAGTGGCAGCGCGGTGGCGCGCACGGCGATGTCGACACCAGCGGACTTGCCGGGACTGACGACATTCCCGCTGATGTTGACGTCGCATCCGCTGGCTGTGGTTCCCGTGATGTAGTCGACGGTGATGCGGTCGAGTCCGCCTTCGGTCAGATCGAACGAGAGATGGCCTTTGACACCGCTGATGGGATACGGGAATTCTTCATACGCGCCGCGCGCGTTGGAGAGAAAGCACTGGCCGCGCGAGAGAATCGGCGAGGACACGAGTAGGCCGCGCTCGTCCCTATGCGGCAGACCCCGTGAAAACTCCGCCTCCACGTCGAGCTTCCACGCGGTGAAGCCGAACACCTCCAGTGCCGCGGCGACCGGTGTCGGCACTTCGAGAATCGGCAAGTGTCCTGGCGCAGAATCCTCGGAGTCGAATCCTCGGATGGCGACATCGAACTTGAAGGGCGCCGTCAGAAGCAGATCGTCAAACCATTGCTTGCGGGCAGCTGCATCGCGCCAGTCAATTGACTTGAGCGATTCGGGACCGAGGTCGAGTCGAAGGTTGACTTCCACCGGCACCGGCACGAGACCCGGATCCTCGGCGCTCGATGCGATCTCGCCGACGAGACGCTCGAACGTCACGCGCGTGCCGTCGAACCGCATGCGACCTTCGCGGATGTGCATCGTCGGAAGACCCTTGCGCGGTTCACGCTTGCCGTCGCGAAAACGGCTCCATCGGTCACCGAGATTGAGGTCGGGAAGCGTGAGCCGCATATCGACGACTGCGACGTCCGCCGTGAGCGGTGCATCGGGCGCCCACCGGATCGAAGCACCGCGCACTTCGCCGCCCAGCTTGAGCGCCTTCGCAGCTGGACGGATCGCGAGCGGCAGCGCATCCAGAATTTCTGAATCCAGCGTCAGCGCAGCAAGGACGACAGTGAATGCGAAGGTGGAGTCGTCCCATGTGCCGGTGAGCACCGGACCTCCGCGCGCGAGATCTTGCAGCTGAAACGCAAAGAGGGTTCCCTCCTTTCTGTTCCGCGCGTCCGCCGAGGACGGATCGGGGGACAGGAATCCCGAGAACGCGCGCGAGCCTGATTTCGACCACGTTCCGTCGCGCGCCACCGTGCCCATTTCGAGTTCAAGCCGCGCGAGATCAATTCGCCGGACGCGTAGCGGTTCATCACCGCCTGCGACATCGGGCCGAAGATCGAGCACGTTGAATACACCCGGGGCTTCATCGCGCTCGGCGGCCCGAATCCGCAGCCGGCCGAATGAGAGGGAGTCGACGCGCACCTGGCCGGAGAAGAGATCGCTGCGCGACAGCGTGATGTGCAGATCTTCCGCCCGCACCACTTCGGCCGCCGGTCCCTCCCAGCCCGGCGAAGTCAGCGTCATCGATCCAACGCGGATCTCCGTCAGCCCGTGGACCGATACCCGTTCAAGATGCACGTCGCCGCCGAACGCTCTGCCGAGCGCCGGTTCGAGCAGGCGACGCAGGACGGCCGGACGAGTGAGCGTGAAGCCTGCCGTGAGCGCCAGCGCAAGCAGGATCAGCACCGCGCGAGCGAGGCCCCGGCGCCATGCTGAACGCCCTGCTGAACGCCCCGCTGAACGCCCCGCTGAACGCAATGCTGAATCATGTGAAGTGGGGGGCCCGATGGCGGGGGTGGGAGTTGAATCGGACGTCATCGGGAGTACGGGATTCTACAAGTCGCAAGCGCGCGCGAGCACTGTTGCCGGGAGATTGCGCCCAAGCGCTGCATGAGAGCGTCGGCCTTATACTCACGTTCATGCACGCCCAGACGAGCGCAGCGGACGAAACCGGTTCCTCGGCGGGGAACTTCGTCCTTTCCACGCTGGGGACCATGCCCGCCACGAGTCCGCCGCCGGTTTCGAACATGACCTCGGGACCGTTCCTGCTGTGGGTGGTCGGCGGCGGTCTACTGCTCCTGCTGTTCCTCATCTTTCTGTCGAGATCGCTTCGCCGCATGGCCGAGGTGCGTCACACGGCCGTGAAGGCGACGGTGACACGCGACGCATGGCGTGAAGCGGGGCGGCGACTGGTCGTGCCGCCGCGCCGTCCTGACGAAGTGTCGGATGGCGACGGCGACGAGGACCGCGGAGCACCGCGTTGATCGGACGGCCGCGTGTTGCTGTCACGGGTGCCGCGCGCCGCGTCGGCCGGGCTGTCGCGCTCGAGCTGGCCCGCCACGGCGCAGATCTCCTGTTGACTTGCCACACGAGCTGTGATGAACTGCACGCGACTGCGGAGGACGCGGTGCGCGTTGCGTCCGATGCCGGATACACGATCGATGTCACGTGCCTGACTGTCGATCTGAACGTCGCTGATGCCGTGGAGCGGACTGGTCGCGATCTCGCAGCGTTGAGCCTCGACGGTCTCGCAGGACTCGTGCACAACGCGAGCACCTACACGCCGACGCCGCTCGGATCGATCACGAGTGAGGATGTGCTCACGCAGTTTCGCGTGAATGCGATGGCGCCGCTGCTGCTGACCCAGGCACTCGCAGCGAACCTCCGCCGCGCCCGCGGTGCGGTGGTCTTCTTCTCCGACATCCATGCGCTTGGCCGTCCGCGCCGTCGTTTCACGGCATATTCGATGAGCAAAGCGGCGGCGAGTGATCTGGTCGCGACGCTGGCGATTGAACTCGCGCCGGAGGTACGCGTGAACGGACTTGCACCTGGCGTCATCGCGTGGCCGGACGATGTCGACTTTGAAGAGCGGGCCGCGTACGAGCGCCGCATTCCGCTCGGCCGGCCGGGCACGCCAGAGGAGGCAGCACGGCTGGTTCGCTGGCTTCTGTTTGATGCGAGCTATCTAACCGGCGAGATCGTGCGCATCGATGGCGGCCGCTGGCTGCGCTGAGCAGTCAGGGTTGCGTGGTGGCCGCAGCGCCAATGAGCGAGGCAAGCTCCTGGACACCCGGATTGTCCGCATCGAGCAGGCGCGCGATGTCGAGCCACGACTTCGCGCTGGCACGATCGCCGGCGCGCAGGAATGCACGGCCCGCCTCCAGCGCCGCGCGGACGCTTTTGTTCGCGGTGCCACGGTACGCGTGCGCCCACGTTTCGGCGGCTTTGTCGTGCCGGTCGATCGCCGACCACGCGAGCCCGAGTTCGTAGGCGACGGATTCATCGGTCCGTTCGTGTGGCGAAAGACCAGTCAGCAGTTCGACCGCAGCCTGGGGCTGCCCGTCGGCACGCAGCGCCCGCGCGAGCAGCACGCGAAACGCGAGATCGCCCGGTGCCTGCGCCCGGGCTGCCGTGGCGGCGGCGACGGCCTCGGCGGTGCGCTGCTGTGCGAGCCTCACCTGCGCGCGCAATGCGTGGGCCCAGCCATCGGGCCTCTCGATCATGGCCTCAACGTCCTGATCGGCGCCTTCGATGTCGCCACGTCGCAATCGCGCGTTGCCGCGATGCAGCCGGTATGTCGTGTTCAGCGGCTCGAGTTCGACGGCGCGGTCGTACAGCGCCTGCGCGCCGGCCAGGTCGCCCGCGCTGTCGATCACCTGGGCCGCTGCATCCTGCAGCGCCGCGTTGGCGGGATCACGCGCCGCAGCCAGCCGATAGGCATCCGCAGCGCGACGACGAGCTTCGTCCACAGCGATTGCTGCGCCGGGAAGATTCTGCTGCGCGCGCACGGATGCCAGCGCAATGAGCGTTCGGCCGAGCAGTTCGGCGGCGCGCGGATCGGTGCGGTGCTCGGCTACAAACTCGGCGAGACGGACAGCGTCGTCGACGCGTCCATCGTCGAGCGCCTTTTCCGCTGCGCCACGAGCGTCGTTGATCGCAACATCGGACACCGCTTGACGCACGGGGGTGACAGGTGGGGGCGCGACGGCGCCGGACGGGGGTGCCGGTGAAGTCGCCTGATCGCAGTGGACGAGCGACAAACTTGACGCGCTCACGGAGAGGCACGCGGCGATCGGTATGATGAACGGCTTATGTCGCTGACGCACGGAATTACCACGGAACAAGCTGGACCCGCCCCGAACGCACCACGGCCTGACTTCGCGGCGGACGTCGGGTCGGACGTCGGGGCGGCCGCAGGCGGAGAGCTTCCCAAATCGTACTCGGCGAAGGACGCGGAGCCTGTGGCCCGCGCCGTATGGAAGAACAGCAATGCGTTTCGGGCGGACGCTCGCAGTGATGCCGAGGCCTATTCGATTTTCATCCCGCCACCGAACGTCACGGCGGCGCTGCATCTCGGCCACGCGCTGAACAACACGCTGCAGGATGTGCTCACCCGCGTGCACCGGATGCAGGGCTGCAACACGCTGTGGATGCCCGGCACCGATCATGCGGGCATCGCCACCCAGGCGGTCGTAGAGAAGCGCCTGCAGCTGCAAGGCAAGCGGCGCACGGACTTCACGCGCGACGAGTTCATCGGGAAGGTGCAGTCGTGGAAGGACGAATACGAGGCGACGATCATCGCGCAGCTCGAGGCGATGGGCTGCTCGTGCGACTTTTCGCGCACGCGCTTCACGATGGATCCGGTGTGCGCGACAGCGGTGCGCGAAGCGTTTTTCATTCTGTTCCGTGATGGATTGATCTATCGCGGCTGGCGGCTCGTCAACTGGGATCCGGTGTCGCGCACCGCGCTGGCTGACGACGAAGTCGAGATGGAGGAAGTGCAGGGACACATGTGGTACCTGCGCTATCCGCTGACGGACGGCAGCGGATTCGTGACTGTCGCGACCACGCGTCCTGAAACAATGCTCGGTGACACGGCAGTTGCGCTCAATCCGAAGGATCCGCGCGCTGCAGCGCTGCGCGGCAAGACGGTCACGCTGCCGATCGTCGGACGCGTCATCCCGATCATCGAAGACGACTACGTCGTGCTGCCTGCGGACATCGCGAAGCAGGTGGGCGGCAATCCTGATGATCCGAAGGCGGCATTCGCAACCGGGTTCCTCAAGGTGACGCCGGCGCACGACACGAACGACTGGGAGCTTGGTGTTCGGCACTCGCTGCCGGTGATAAATGTGCTTGCGGAAGACGCGTCGATTCTCGACCGTGACGGCTGGAGCGACGCGAATGCAGATGCAGCGCAGCTCATCGGTCTCTCGCGCGAGCACGCACGGACGCGCATTGTCCAGTGGTTCCGCGATCACGGCCTGCTCGAGAAAGTGCGAGACTATGCGCATTCCGTCGGCCACAGCTATCGAAGCCATGTGCCGATTGAGCCGTATCTGTCGGAGCAGTGGTATGTGCGCGTGACCGACGATCGGCTTGCCGGTGCGGCGCTTCGCGCGATGGCACCGCAGCAGGTTGAGGGGACGCCAGACGCCCGCGCGCGATCAGCACCAAGTGCGGGCGACGGCGAACTTACGTTCTGGCCGGAGCGTTACGCGAAGAGTTTCCAGCAGTGGCATGAGAACATCCGCGACTGGTGCATCTCGCGCCAACTGTGGTGGGGACATCGCATTCCGGTGTGGACGTCGACGACTGATGCGTGGCTGCGCGCGAAGGGTGCCTACGACGCGCAGATCGCTGCGTGGGAACGTGATGGACGAGTCAAGGAGCTTCCATCGGCGCTTGACTCCGGCGAAAGCGCCGAGCAGCGTCCGCGGTTTGTCTGCGTGCGCTGCGCTGGCGACATCGAAGCCATTCAATGGCTCGAGCAGCTCGGTTTCGTGCAGGACTCCGACGTGCTCGACACGTGGTTTAGCTCGGCGCTCTGGCCGCTTTCCACACTTGGCTGGCCGGAGCCCAAGGCGTTCGACATCGAACCGGAGCTGCTCGACACGTTCAATCCGAGCAACGTGCTGTGCACCGCGCGAGAGATCATCACGCTGTGGGTGTCGCGCATGGTGATGTTCAACCGTTACTTCATGAACGGACGCCTGCCGTTCCGGGACGTGTTCATTCACGCGATGATTCAAGATGGCTACGGCCAGAAGATGTCGAAATCACTCGGCAACGGCGTCGATCCACGCGACATCATTCACAGCCACGGCGCCGACGCCATGCGCTTCACGCTCGTGCAGATGACGACGATGACGCAGGACGTGCGGATGCCGGTCGACATGATCGATCCGCATACAGGCGAGATCTTCGCGCCCAAGACGATCACGACATCAGCGGGTCACACGGTCGCCGATGCGATCCAGTCATCGCCGAAGGATCCATCGCGCAAAATCGTCTCAGGCTACGGCGCCGCAACCGGCATCGCCACGCCCACGGACGCGATGCCGCTCGCCCGCAACACCTCGAGCAAGTTCGACTTTGGACGCAACTTCTGCAACAAGCTGTTCAACGCGACGAAGTTCACGCTGGCGAATCTGGCGGCTGGTCCGACGGAATCCGTCCCGATCGCCCAGCTGCCGCTCGTGGATCGCTGGATCATCGCGCGGCTGCATCGCACCCAGCACGCCGTGGAGGACGCGATCGGGTCCTATCGCTTCAATGAATACGCCGAAGCCATGTACGACTTCATCTGGCGCGACTTCTGCGACTGGTATCTCGAGGCGATCAAGCCGACAGTGAAGAGTGATGCGCGACAGCGGCGGACGCTGCGCACCGCGCTCGATGCGGCGCTGCGGTTTCTGCATCCGGTCTGTCCGTTCGTGACCGAATCGCTGTGGCCGCACGTGCAGGCGGCTGGCACGGCCGGATTGCCGGGCATCGAGCTGCCGCCGTCATCGACGCTGGCGTTGGCAGCCTGGCCGTCGATCAGCTGCTCGGTCGACGACGCGGCGGCCTGTGCCACGTTCGAGCGCGTGCAGATGCTGGTGAGCGCGATCCGCAACAAGCGCGGCGAGCGACAGGTCCAGCCAAAGCGCCGCATTCGCCTCCAGGCGCCGCAGCCGGTGCTCGATCTCATTGCCGCGAGCGAAGGCATTGTCGAGCAGCTGGCGGGGCTGGAGCAAGTCGGTCTGATGCAGCCTTCATCGCCCGCGGACGCAGTCGCCTTTGCCTTTGAGGGCCACGAGGTGGTGCTCGCCGGGCTTGTGGACGCTGTCGACACCGGGGCTGAACGCACGCGTCTGGAGAAGGAAATCGCGGTCCTTCGTGCGCAGATCGGCGGCTTCCAGGGAAAGCTCGGCAACGCCGGCTACCTCGCTAAGGCGAAGCCCGAGCTCGTCGAGGAGACGAGGACGAAGCTGGCAACTGCGGAGGCAGATCTGGCCGCGGCGACTCGACTGCTCGAGGCGCTGGGCGCGTGAGCGCTGAAGAAACGGCGGGACGAGTTGTGCGTTGCGGTCACGTTTTTAGTCGAAAGGTGCTCCGTCCGGGCTACGCTCTGCACGACACATCGGACCTCTCCTCATGCCTACTTCTAGTCAGAACGCCCGCTGCTCTCGGTTGGTCCTGCTCGCCCTCGCGATGCTGACGGGCTGCACGCCTGCCGGCCGTGTCGGCGCTCCGCCGGCGCCGGTCCGGACTGCGGAGGCGCCTGTCGAACGAAAGCCTCCAGCCGCTGCTGCCGCGGCGGTCGCCGTGCAACTGCCGCTGACCGTCGAGCCATGGACTTGGACGGGAGCGGATGGTGGAACCGGTGCGCCGGTCGCCGGGCGTCTGGTCGGATCGCGCCACTATCGGATTCGCAGCACCGTGCGCGACGAGGCGTCGACGAAGAGTGTCGCGCGATTCATGGAATCTGCGCTGGAGCATTACACCTCGGCGCTCGGACCGCTGCCCGAGCCTTCCCGGCCTCTTGAGACATACCTTTTCGGCACGCGCGACGAGTGGGCCGACTTCACGCGCATGCGCATGAAGCGTGACGCCGGTACCTATCTCGCCCTTGGCCGCGGCGGCTACACGATCGACGGCGAGGTGATCCTGTATGACCTCGGCCGATGGGACACGCTGGCGCTTGCCGCGCATGAGGGCTGGCATCAGTACACGCAGTCGACCTTCCGCCACCCCTTGCCGATCTGGCTGGAGGAAGGACTCGCGACGTATATGGAAGGTCATCGCTGGGCGCGCGGCGAGGACGAACCTGTGTTCTCCCCGTGGCGCAACAATGAGCGCTACAGCGAACTGCGCTCCGCAGTCCGCGACGACGAACTGATCCCGCTGGACGAGCTGCTCGCCGGGATCCCGCAAGGATTTCTGAGGGACGGCCGCAGCAAGCTCCTCACGTACTACGCGCAGGTGTGGGCGCTGGCCCAGTACCTCGCGCATGGAGAGGACGGGCGCTATCGACCCGCGCTGGAAGAGCTGCTGCAGGACGCGATTTCCGGGCGCGTCGCGAGCAAGGTCGCGTCGAGTCCGAATCTGCCGCCGGGTCGGTCGCGGGCGCTCGCGAGCAAGGTCGGCCGCTCGATCGTCCTCGTCTACTTCAACGGTGACTTCGCCGCGTTCAAAGAGGGGTACGACCGCTTCGTTGCCGACATCACGCGGCGCGGTGCGGGCGAGTTCATCTGGCGCGGGCAGAGCCCCATCTCATCAGGCGCTGCATCGACGCCGGTCGTCGCTGCGCCGGACCCGTGAACGGTCAGCCGCGCGCGTCCTCTCGAAGATGCCGCACGAGAAACGCTACGACGCGATCTTTGGCGTCAGCGCCCATGCGGCCGAATCCTGCGTGTTCGAACGGCGCGCCTGTTTCCTCATACACGTGCAGCGTGACGGCGTCTGACGCGGTGTTGGCGCGGAGCGCCTCCACAAATTCCTCCATGCCTTCGAGGGGCACCCACTCGTCCCGTCGATTGTGGAGGATCAGCAGCGGAATCGGTCGCCAATGATCAAGATGACTGATCGGATCGAGTGCGGCAAGTGTGAGGCCGTCGCTCGTCGGCTCGCCCTTGCGCAGATTTGGTTGCCAGCGCCACGAGCCGGTGGTGCATTCGACGACCGCGCAGGTGAAGCGATGCGGTTCGCACAGCCGCGCAAGTGTGGTCATGCCGCCCGCCGACATCCCGCCGACCGCGACGCGTTCATGGCCAAAGCCGTCGAGCTGCTGCGCGGCGTCAACCACTGCGTCGATCTCGCGGCGCATCTGATCGATCACGCGCAGCGTCTGCTCGGGTGCCTGCATCGCTTCGTCCAGCCGCTCGCCGTGGCCGGGAAGATCGACCGCAACGCACGCGATGCCGTCACGCACACAGCGCAGGAATCGGCCGGGATCGATTTCCTTGGTGACGCTACGGCCATGCATCCACAGAAGCCAGGGGCGGTCGCGCACGCTCGCCGAGGACTCCTTCCAATCGGGATGCATCACCATCGCGGGAACGCCGGCGAGCCGCATCCAGCGCGCGGAACGGCGCAGCGATGCGGGCAATCCGCTGAGATCAGGCATTCGGCTCCATAGCTTCACGGCCGATCGGTCGCGGTCCCCACGGCATGAGGAGCCCGGACATCGTCATCGCCGTACCAAAGTTAGCGCTGCGAGGAAACACGCGATCGTTCCATGTCAGATCGTGCTCGCGCACGGAAAAAAGAATCCTGTTGAGGCGGTCGCGGTGCGGTCCCCGCTCGTCATCCGGCAAGAGCTCGATCGCCAGCGCCGCGTGATGAAAGCCGTAAAAGAAGTAGTACGGCGCCACGCCGTACGGAGGCTCGTGCGTGCCATTCTTGCGGCGACGCGCTTCGAGTTCAGGCCAGTGCGTCAGAAACGCCTCGATCGCCGTGCGGACACGGCCCGTGTCGGACCGGCCCGCAAGAAAGAGTGCGCTCTCGGCAGCGACCATGCGGCCGATCCCCCCGGGAATCTGCTCAGGCTGATCGGGGTGGCGCTCCATCGTCGAGTAATCCACGTATCCGCTTGTTCCGCGCGATCGCTCGAGCAAGGCGAGCGCACGATCGAGCACGGCTTCGTCAATCGCGTGACCGTTCGATTTCGCTTCGTACAGCGCCATCACGCACGGTGAAGTCATGAACGGAGACGAGCCGCAGGGGACTTCGAGGCCCGGCTTGCGCGCATAGTTCCAGCCGCCGGTCTGCGGAATTTCAGTCGACTGCAGCGCGTGCAGGTACCAGCGGATCGCGAGTTCGACCTTCGCCGCGCGTTCTGCCGGCACAGCGTTGATGCGCTCGAGTGCAAGAAGAAAACGCAAGCCGTAACAGTGTCCCCAGCCCCGAACGTCATAGCCGCCTTTGTACAGCTTCGGATCGGGACTCATCAGCGGTTCGTTGATCGCGTCGATGATGAAATCACAGGCGCGGTGGACCGCTTCGATCCGCTCGTTGTCCGTCAGATAGCCAGGCGCTTCGAGCAGTGTCCGAGCGACAATCGCAGTGCCGCCGACGCGGTAGCCGTACGGAATCTGGCGGCGGACGCGATAGACGCCTTCATACGGCCATTCGGCGCGCGAAGGATTGTTGGCAAAGGACTCTTGCATGCGCAGCAGGTGTGCGCGGCTGTCGACAACTGCGGCGGCGATGTCGGGCGGCATTGGCGGCGCGCCCGCGAGTCCCACGAGACGCACGGCAAGCGCCAGGGCGATCAGTGGCGCTGGCATCACGCGCCTCCCGTGGCTGATGCGGACGGCATGTAGAGAAACACTTTCATCTGCGCTCCGTACTCGTGACACTCCGGCCCATCGAACCCCTCGATCGTTCGATCCTCGGGCGAGAGATCGATCGGCGATCGAAGCACGAGAAAACCTTTCGGCGCCATCACCGATCGCAGCCGCTGCGCCTGCTGAAACACCGCTGCCCGCCGCTCGGGGTCGAGGATCAGGGCGTAGGGCGGGTCGAGAAACACAATGTCGACAGGCTTCGGCGCCCGGTCGATTGCGAGCGGTCCAAGCGCGTCACCGAGAATCGCCGTGGCCCGGTCGCCGCAGTTGAGCGCCGCGATGTTGCGCGTGAGGTATCCGTACACCTCGCGGTCCTGTTCGATCAGCAGCACTTCGCGCGCACCGCGCGAAACGGCCTCAAGTCCCATCGTCCCCACGCCGCAGAACAGATCGAGCACGCGGGCGTCATCGAACCAGCCGCGCAGCAGATTGAAGATCGACTCCTTGGTCCGGGAGGTCATGGGACGCGTTCGGTCCTCGCCCTCGGGACTGGCCAGAAAACGGGAACGAAACTCTCCACCGGTGATCTTCAGCATGCTGCCGCATACTAGCAGCAGAGAACCCGGGTCCAGGTTCGTGACTGGGTTCGTGACTGGGTTCGTGTGAGCTTCCTGTCGAGCTTCCTGTCGAGCTTCCTGTCGAGCTTCCTGTCGAGGGACGCGTCGCACCGGCGGCGCGGTCTGTGCAGGCAGTGCAAGCGCCACGCATTGTGAACTTAGACGGACCTGCTCAACTTCTTCCACCAACCTGTCGATTCCGACGCTGGCCCGACGCTCTCCTCTGTCGGCCATGCGGATCTTTCTCGGCAGGAGTGTGGACGTTCATGGATCGGCCTATCCAGCAGCGCTCTGTGGAACCGTTCGTCGCCAGCGTCGAGAACTTGTTCCGCACGATGCTCAAGCAGACAGTGGAGGCGCAGTTGGCCCAGCCGGGCGCGTCGGCGCTGACGGAGCGGCATGTTCGAGCGACGATTCGACTGAGCGGGGACGTTATGGGCTCGGTGACCCTCATCATGCCCGAGGGTCCGTCGATCGAAGCCGTGCTGAAATTCGTCGGGAAAAGAATGCCGTTCGGCTCTGCGGACTTCCGTGATGCTGTCGGCGAACTGGCCAACATGATCGCCGGAGGTGCTGTGTCCCGCATCAGCGGTGTGAAGATCCGGATCGGATGCCCGAGCATCGTGATGGGTCCGGTGGCCACGGCACCGGCAGTTGACGGCGCTGCCGACGACGGAGCGACTGTGCTCCAGCTGCCGTTTGCAACCGGAGGCGGGACGTTCCTTGTCGAACTACTGATGACGGAAATCGGGAGCGCCGCTAAGGCGGCTTAAAGGGACTGCGCGATGATCCAAAACCTGCGAATCATGCTCATCGACGACTCCAAGACGATGCGCAACATCCAGCGCACGATGCTCGCCCAAATGGGCGTCGAGCAGATGGAAGAGGCATCGGACGGGCAGGACGCCCTGAGCAAGCTCGGCGCGTTCCTTCCCGATCTCGTGCTGTGTGACTGGAACATGCCGACGTGTGACGGTCTCGAATTCGTCAAGCAGGCGCGGGCTCGTGGATTTACCGCGCCGATCATCATGGTGACCACCGAGTCGGAGAAGACGAAAGTCGTCACAGCCATTCGTGCGGGCGTCAATAACTACGTCGTGAAGCCGTTCACGCAGGAAGTTCTGTCGGCGCGCATCACTGAGACGCTTGCGAAGCGCGCTGCCGCCGCCTGACGACCATGCGCCGCCGCGGTAGCATCTGCGGCAATGCGTGTTTGTGTCATTCTGCCGGCAGCCGGGACTGGAACGCGATTCGGCGGCGACAAGCTCGCGCAGGATCTTGGCGGCCGAAGCGTGCTGATGCGCACCGTCGAGCTCTTCGCCAAACGCGACGAAGTCACATCGATCATCGTCGCGGCACCGCCCGGAGCACTCGATGATTTCCGCATGCGCTACGGCGCGCAGCTCAGCTTTCATGGCGCCCGCATTGTGCCTGGCGGCACGCGCGAACGCTGGGAGACGGTGCGAATTGCGATCGACGCAGTTCCGGAAGATTGCACGCATGTCGCTGTTCATGACGCCGCGCGCCCCGCGGCGACTGACGAACTGCTGAGCCGCGTGTTCGCGGCGGCGGCGATTCATCCAGCCGTGATTCCGGGCCTTCCGGTGTCGTCCACACTGAAGCGTGTCGCGGAAGACCTCGTCGCCGGCGCGGAGGACGACGCGGTCGCTGACGCCATTCTCGGCGATGTCGGCAAGGAGCGGTCGAGCGGCCGGCGTGTCGTCGAGACTGTTCCACGCTCGGGCCTCTTCGCGATCCAGACGCCGCAGGTGTTCACGACCGCGCTCCTCAAGCGTGCATACGCTGCGGGCGATCTCGACGGCGTGACGGATGATGCGCAGGTTGTCGAGCGGCTCGGCGAGCCGGTAGTCGTCGTCGAAGGCGACAGCCGCAACATCAAGATCACGACGCCGGGCGATCTCGCGCTCGTGCGGGCGCTGCTGGGCGTGCGCGAGACCGAGGGCCGACCCGTTCACAAACGATTTTGATGGCGTCAGGGAGACACTGCGGCGACAGCGCGCGTCCCGTCGGCGAAGGTCGTCACGATCTCGAACTCTTCTCCTTTCGCGAGATGCAGCACCGCAGACGTTGCGCCGTTCCCCAGCGCAGTCCGCGCGGCCAGCTCGCCGGACCAGTACGCGCTCACCACACCGGGACCGCTGCGCGGCGCGTGAAACTCGTACGCGGTCGGTGCGGTGTAGAACCGCGTCACATTCAGACCCGGGACGTAATCGATCTCCCATTCCCATGGCAGCGGCATATGCCGACCGGTCGGGCGCCATGATGCGGCCCACACCGCGTGCGCCCAGTCATCGGGATCCGTTTCGGTTCGGCAGCGGTCGTTGACCCAGTTCTCGCCGCGCGGGTCGCTGCCTGTGTCGCCGATGTTGAACCATCGCCAGCTGCCCGCGCCGTCCGAGCCAAAGACCTCGACCCACGTATGGTTGCCCTGGACGACTTTCCATGCGGGGCATCCGACGCAGCGCGCCGGAATGCCCACCGATCGGCAGGCATCGACGAGCAGGATCGACAATCCGGTGCACGACGCCCAGCCGAGTTCCATCGATTCATACGGACTCTGGTCGGGCTTGCGGCGCTTGCTCGCGTGGTAATGCACGTCCAGTGCGTCGTTCAAGTTGTCGTTGAGCCAGCGCGTGGCGTGCATCAGGTCGCTGTGCTTCCATGCGGCAGTCTGAAAGCGCGACGCGAAGTCGCCGCGCCAGTCATCGCGCCGTTCATTCAGATTCACATAGGGAAGGATGTACTGAAAGAACATTGCTTCGGGGATCTCGTGACCCCACGGCGCGCCGCGCCAGCTCGCGTACGCCTGTCGCACATTGCCGAGAAGGAATGCCGAATTCAGCGTGGTCAGATCGCGCTCCGGCATCGTGGCAATCAGAAACACCATGCCTGGGCGCATGTCCGGTTCGATCGTGGCAAGAGCGGTCGCAAGCTGCGGCGCGTTGTCGCCCGCGCGTGCGAGTGCCGTCGAAACGCCGTCGTGCTGGTCCTTCTCGACCGTCGCAAGGGCTTCGCCCACCGTCGCGGTGCGGCATGCTCCGAGCAGAAGAAAAAGACCGGCGCACAGGGGTGTGAAGCGCATGCCGCGGATCGTACCGGCTACCGGCGCGGCGCTCGCTGCACCGTCTCCGCCCGTGGCCGCGTCAGGCTGCGCACCACCATCAGCACGACCGCGAGCGACGCCGCGATCACCATCAGGAGCGCGATGCGGAACGTGACGTGATCGACCGTCGCCCGGCCCGTCGCGGCGAGGTCCTGCAGCCGCTGTGTGGAATCATCGCTCGCAAGCAGCTGATTCGCCTGCTGCATGGCGGCGCGGAGATCGGCGGCTGCGGTCACGAATCGCTCGCTCGCGGCGCTGAGGCCGGACAGGTCGACCGGGGAACCATCCGGTTCGGTCGTGAGTTCCCGCAGTGCCGCCGTCACACGCTCCGCGCCGCTGATCGCTTCGCGAAGTTCGGTGATCGTCCGTTCCGCATGCGGCAGGGCTTCGCGCGCGTCGGCAAACGTGCCGCGCACTTCCGTCGCGAGATCCTTGGCGGCGGAGAAGTCTTCGGGCTGGATCGCCGCGATGCGCTGCTCGAGCGTCGTCGCAGTCCGCTGCACATTGTCGAGCGCACTGGACAGATGGTCGATGCTGGCGCGACTCGCATCGACGCGCTGAAGCGTCTCCTGCAGTGCAGGAGCATCCATCGCCTGCGCGAACGCGTCGTCAGCGTGCCAGCGTGCCACCTGCGGAAGGCGGCGCAGCAGAAAGTTCGCGTGTGCTGCCAGGAGCATCGCATGCTCCGACGAACGTCCTTCCTCGGTCGCGGGCCGGTGCACACGGGCGCCGAGATCGACAGTCGAACCGTCGCGCGCTTCGATCAGCGCATTCCACTCGTCGTCGCTCAGCCAGCGGCGGGCTTCGGTGCGCACACGCTCCTCGAGTGCGAGGAGCGCAGCGCCATCCGCCTGCTCCGCACCGGTGACGGCTCGCTGCGCTGCGACTGCCCGAACGATCGCTGCGAGCGCGACTTCAGGCTCCTGCGACGCGGCAGGATCGGCGAGTGCCGATGCCATCGCAAGGCGGAGCGCCGTCGACTGGGCAAGAACGGACGGGTCGTTCGAGTCCAGGCGCGCCTGCTGCACAGCGCGATCCATGATCTGCGCGCCATGGTCGGCCAAACGAAACAGGGAGGCTTGCAGCTCGAAGCGGTCAATGGTTGCAGCGACGGAATGCGGCGGCGGTGTCGCGTCGCGCGTCGCCGCCGGCGCGCAGGTGGTCAGCGCGATGGCCGCGACGGCCCCGATGGCGGCAAAACACCTGGCAGGGCCAAGGCGGCTCAACTGACCCGACGTCCTTCGACGGTGAGACTCGCGCGGCTTCCTGAAGACGCGGCCTTGCCGGCGGTCGGGCAGCCGGGACAGCTTGTTGCCGCACCCTTCGCACGGCCGGCCCGCGCGGGCAGCAGCGGGCGCAGCACGACCAGGAGCGCAGCAATCGCCATCGCAGTCACCACCCAGAATTGCCAGTCATCCCACGGCAGCACCACG
>JAWXBD010000059.1:0-21292 GCA_034439815.1 Phycisphaerae bacterium | reverse complement strand
GTCGGTGGAGAATTCGCAGCTCACGGTCTTGCTCTTGCCGAGGTCCAGGGCGAGGATCTTCATTGCCGGTCTCCGTGTTTGCGCGGACGGACCCGCCGTGTCTGCGGCGACGATCGTCACGCTTGCGTGATGGGACATGATCCCGTGATCGCGTCCCGCAAACCGGAGCCGGCCTGCATAGTCTCTATTGGGGTACCTATGCCGACGCTACATCTGCAGCTGGCGGGAATCTGTCGCGGATTTTTCCGACCGAATGAGGGACGGCCCTTCGGTGACGGACCGACGAAGGGGTCGGCGATCTGTGGGCTGCCCCCGACCTCCTGCGCTGTCCACGCTCGGGGCGGCGCGTCGGAGCGAACTGCTCGGGATCGCGATTTCGGACGAAAAGCCGCGGGAGGTGGGACAAGCACTGGTGTCTTCGTTGCGTCTCGTGGCTCGCGGTCGCCCGCGCTGCCGAAGCCATTTCGAGGAAAGGAGCCAGCATGGCCATCTCAGCGCATCGGAATCGCACCGTTCGCAGGACGTCGCTCGCGCTCGTCGGATCTCCCTTCGCGGACACGAGCGGCAGGGCGTACCTCTTCCAGCGGACGAGCGGCTCCTGGGCGGAGTTGTTGATCCTGCGCTCGACGAGGGGTCCCTCGTTTGTCGACCAAGTCGGCGCGACGCTCGCGCTGCGCGGAACGAGGGGAATCGTCGGGGCGTTCGGGAGCGATTTGGTGAATGTTGGCCAAAAGGCGGGTGCCATTCTTTTCTATCCCGACCTCCCTGATCCTGATTGCGACGAGTAATGAGGAGGGTGCAGCGCGTGGGTGTCCGTGTGATGCCCGCCCGCAGGGCGTGTCAGCCGACGAGCAAAGTCATGGACCCCGTTCGCTCGCGTTTTCAATTCAGTGGACATCGTCGCCACGTCGCACCGATTCTGGCGTGGGCCGCGGGCGCACTCGTCCTCGCCGCGCCGGCCTGCGGACAATGCGCCTGGCAGTCGTTCGACGCGTTCAATCCGAACCTCAACGAGAACTTCGGACGAGGCGTCGCCATCGGCCCGGGGCTGTTCGTAGTGGGCGCGCCCGTCAACTCCGACGTCGAGGGCACTGCGCGCGTCTTTCGACGCAGCGGAAGCGGCTGGTCGCTGCAGACGGCCCTTCACTCGGGGGAGCTCGATGTTCTAAACCTCTACGGAAACGCGGTCGCAATGGACGGCGAGCGACTGGCCGTGGGCGATCCCCAAGGGCAGGACAACACCGTGTATGTCTACACGGTGGATGGCGGAACAATTCTTTTCGAACAAAAGATCTCCTCCGTCGCGATCAATGGAACGGGCTACTTCGGCGACAGCGTCGCCCTTTCGGCGACACGCTCCTCGTCGGCGCTTGGCAACACACGACCTTGGGACTGGTTGTCGCCGGTGCGGCGTATCTCTTCCACCGGGTGGACGGCACGTGGACATTCGACAGGGAACTCACCGCGCTGGTCCCGAAAGCGGGCGATGCATTTGGAACGGACGTCGCGATCGCCGGTGATGTCGCCGTCGTCGGGGCGCCCGGTGTCATTGGCCAGAACGACACGACGGGCGCGGCCTTCGTCTTCCGACGCACGCGCGGCGCTTGGAACCTGGAGCAGAAGCTCGTCCCGACGGATCCAGCGACGGGGTCGAAGTACTTCGGCCAACGGGTCGCGATCGCCGCGACTGGGACGACGATCGCAATCGGCGCTGAGCGCACCAGCGGCAACAAGGGCGCGGTGCACGTCTACCAGTACACCGGCGCGGCCGGCTCGCCCTGGCAGGTCCAGCAGGTGCTCGTCCCCTCCGCAGCCGCGGCAACGGCGCACTTCGGCGGCGACGTGGCGCTGGGCGAGGACGGCCAGACGCTCGTCGTCGGGGCCTACTCGGACTACTCCGTCGCCTTCGCAGCCGGCGCCGCGTACGTCTACCGGCTCGTCGACGGCGCCTGGGTCGAGTCCTACAAGTTCGGCGTCCCCGACGGCGAGTGCGTGGGCGTGAGCGTCGCGATCCGTGGCGACCTCGTCCTCGTGGGCGATCCGTGCTACGAGAACTTCAGCGGCCGCGCGCACGTCGTCGCGGGCCTCGAGGCGGTCGACTGCAACCGCAACGGCGTCAGCGACGGCTGCGACATCGCCTCGGGATCCAGCGAGGACCTCGACCAGGACGGCGTGCCCGACGAGTGCCGGCGATTGAAGCCGTCGGCGGACCTCAACGGTGACGGGACCGTGGACGCGACCGACCTCGGCATCATGCTCGGCGCCTGGGGCGACTGTCCTTCCAAGGGGAAGTCAGCGTGCGTCGGCGACCTCGACGGCGACGGCGCCGTCACCGCAGCGGATCTCGGCTTGCTCCTCGGCGCGTGGGGCGACGCCAACTCGCTGGCAGCGTGCGCGTCCGGGCGCGCCGCCTCGTGCTGCGCCGCGCACGACTCGCCGGGCTGCGACGACTCCGCGTGCTGCGCCGCGATCTGCGCCGCCGATCCCTATTGCTGCGAGTCGCACTGGGACGCGATCTGCGTGAATGCGGCGCAGGCGAGCTGCGGCTGTCCGCCCCCGCCCGGCTGCGGCGACCCGAGCGCCGCCGACTGCTGCATTCCCAGCCAAGTGATTCCCGGCTCGCCCGGGTGCAGTGACGCGACTTGCTGCGAACTCGTCTGCGACTTCGTCGATCCCTTCTGCTGCGACGTCGAGTGGGACGCCTCGTGCGCGACGTGGGCGCTCCAGTTCTGCCCGCCCTGCCCGCCGATCGCGTGCGGCTTGGGGATCGACGACTGCTGCTCATCCCCCCACGACCCGGGCTGCAACGACTTCGACTGCTGCATGCTCGTCTGCGGCTTGGATCCGTTCTGCTGCGATTTCGTGTGGGACTTCCAGTGCGAGCTCAGTGCCGAGGACAACTGCGCCGTGTGCGGCGCAACGCCGCCGTGACTGTCGCCACCGGAACGTCGCTGTCCCTGATCTCACGGCCGCCGCAAAGCTTGGAATTCCCGACACGCTCCGCAATAGCACCCGCCGCACACAACAGAAGTCATCGTGACGGTGATGCGCTCCGGTCGTGACTCACCAGCGGAACACGAGGGCGTCGGGTCACGGGTTGCTCCCAACGCCAGTCCCCGCCATTGCAAGTTGTGGTGCCTTCCGACACGCACAAGTGAACGCTGAACACCCGTGCTGTTTCGATCTGGACAGACACGTTTCGATCCCGTGCTGAAGGCAACGATTCCTACGGGCCCTCACTTCTCCGGCGCATCGAGAATCCTCGACTCCACTTCCGGCCAAGGGATCGGCTCGCCTGAAAATCTGCGACGCTCTTCCTCCAATCGAAAACGCCCGGCACCTGCCGGGCGTTCTCGTGTATTCCTGCGTCGTCGCTTCAGTTCTTCGGCGCCTTGACGCCCTTGCCTGGCTTGGCACCGTCGTTCTTGCCCTCGGACTTGCCTTCAGCCTTCGGCTCCCCGGCGTCCTTCGACTTCTTGCCCTTGCCCTTGCCCGCACCTTCGTCGCCTTCGCCCTCGTCGCGTTCGTCGCCGTCACCCTCCCGGGCTGCTGCGGCTTCCGCTGCTGCGGCGGCCTGCTGCTCCATCACCGACTCCAGCATGCGGTCGGCCTTGACGTCGATTGTGATGTCGGCCTTGAGGTCGCGCTCGAACTGGATCAGGCAGTGATACGTGCCAATGCGGCGGAACGGCTGCGACAGGCGCACCGAACGCATGTCGACCGCGAAGCCCTCGGCTACGAGCGCGTCGGCGATGTCACGCTGGGTGATCGAGCCGTACAGCAGGCCCTGATCGTTGCAGCTGCGCACGAGCGTGATCTTGTGCTCGACGAGCTTGGTGACCGTCTGCTCGCGGCGGGCGCGGAGCGCGGAGAGTTCAGCCTGCGCCTTCGCGCGGGCCTCTTTGAGCGATTCGATTTTTTCGGGGGTCGGAAACTCGGCGAGGGCGTGCGGCAGCAGGTAGTTGCGTGCGTGGCCAGGCTTGGTCTTGACGACGTCGCCGACGATGCCGAGGTTCTCAACGTTGCGAAGCAGCAGCAGTTCGATCATTCGAGCCATGGGTCGGTGTCCTTGCGGAGCCGGCGTAAGAGCCGGCGGACCGGAGTTAGGAGCGTCGACCACGGTGGCCACGCCCCAGCGAAAGCGAGCCGAGAAGTATCGCACAAACCGGGGGATTCGCCAAATGGCTCGTCGTTACGGCGATTCGTGAGCCGCCGGAGTGAGGGCCGCGCGGCGCGGTTCGACGTCCATGAGATGTCGGACGAAGAAGTCCGCGCGCCGCCGGCGGCCGTACGCGGATTCCGCGGCGCCGTGGCCCACGCCCGGCATGACCAAGAGGTCGAAGTCCTTGTCCGCGCGGACGAGCGCATCGACGACCTGCATCGTCGACGCAGGATCCACGTTGCTGTCGAGTTCGCCGACGATCAGCAGGAGCGCGCCCGATAGCCGGCTTGCGTCGACGGCATTCGAGTTCGCCGCGTAACTGTCATCGACGGGCCATCCCATCCACAACTCGTTCCACCACATCTTGTCCATGCGGTTGTCGTGGCATCCGCAGTCGGCGACGCACGCGCGATAGACATCGCCGTGATCGAGCATCGCCCGCACCGCGTTCTGTCCTCCAGCGGAGCCTCCGTAAATGCCGACGCGCTCGAGATCCATGTCGGCATGCGTGGCCGCAGCGGCGCGCAGCCATGCGACGCGGTCGGGAAGGCCTGCGTCCTTCAGATTCTTCCAGCACACGTCATGGAACGCCTTGCTGCGCTGACTCGTGCCCATCCCGTCAATCTGCACCACCACAAAGCCAAGTTCGGCGAGTTCGCGCTGGCCGTGCCACGGCGTGCCGAAGAGGTCGCTGCGGTCGGGCAGATCGATCAACGTGCGCCGCGCAATGTCGACGAGATACGGCTGACGCGTTTCAATGCGGTCGCCAGGCTTCGCGTGCGGGAACGACCGGAGCTTCGGCTGCACCTGATCCGGCGGCGAGCTTTCGACGATGTGCACAGTGCGCTCGTCGCGCGGCGTACGTCTTGACACGACGAGCTTTGTCCCGTCCGGCGACCAAAGAACGGGCGGGACGTATGCGTCATCCGCCCGTCCGTCGGTCGTCGAGAACAGCAGCTCGCCTGTGCCATCCGCCGCGTGGATCGAGATGTTGTGATCATGGAACGAGACCACGGGATGCGCGGTCGCCGGACTCGCGGCAGCAGGGGTGTGCGCGGGGTCGGGCGGATCGTCTGACCGTGCGGCCGCGGCGGGCGCAGGGGCCACCGCAGGCGCGTCCAACGGCGGTTCGATGACGACGATGTCGGCCCGCTCGCGGGCCAGGACATACCCGAGGGTCGCGGAGGCGCTGTCCTTGTCGTCCTCGTCCTTGTGGTCCTCGTCCTTGTGGTCCTCGTCCTTGTGGTCCTCGTCCTTGTGGTCCTCGAGCTGCTCGATGGCGCCGTCCGCGACCGTTGCGTAGCGGTGCTCGCGCCCTTCCGCGTCGATCCAGACAAGGCGCACCGTCGAGCCGGACCGATTCACGAACACGCGATCCACGCGCGAGCCCGCCCGTTGGCGGCTGCGTCGCCGCGCGGGTTCAAGCTGGAGCCGCAGTCGGGCCTGGTCGTCCGGCGTTGCTGCAGTCACCACGCCCGCGCGTGCATCAAAGCGAATCGGGTGATCGATCCCCCGGACGAGGGCGACGAGTGACACGGGGGCGGTGGGGCCATCGCGCCGCGCTGCATCCGCAGCGTTGATCGCAGGCTCCACTTCCACCGGGGGAGCGTCGACCAGAATTCGCTCGATCACCAGTTGCGCCGGATCGACCGCGCGGCCGAGGTGCGTCGACAGCGCGCGGGCGAACGTGTGCACGTCGAGCAGCGGCTGCCGCGTCCCGCGCTCCGCATCGACGAGCATGTACTCGCGCCGACCGCGCACGGGCTCGACGCTGTACCACAGCCGGTGCGCGTCGATCCACTCCAACTCCATCGCGTCACCGCGGAGGATGTCGTTCACACGCCCGGGCATCGCCGCGGCGCGGGCGTAGTCCGCGGCCGTGCCTTGCGCTTCAGTAGACTGGCTCGCGCCGCACCCAGCCCACAACCAAAACGCGAGAATCGCGTTCCGCAGCACTCCTTTGCAGCACCCCGTTCTCCCGATCAAAACGGAATGTCATCCTCTTGCACGGGCTGGTGGCTGCTCTGGCCACCGCGGTTCCCGCTGGAGCGGGCAGGAGAATAGTCGCCGCGCGATCCGCTTCGCGGTGCGGATTCGCCGCCCCCGCCAGCGGAAGCACCGCCGCCCGACGGACCCCCACCCGAGGGACCACCCGATCGGCCTTCCACGAACTCGAAGCCTTCGATCACGACGCGAAGCCGCGACTGCTTCTTGCCTTCCTTGTCTTCCCACTGATCCAGCTTCAGACGGCCTTCGACGAAGATGGGCTTCCCCTTGCCGAAATACTGGTGGATGACTTCAGCGGTGCGCCCCCACGCTTCGCAGTCGACATAGGTGACATCTTCACGGTCTTCGCCTTCCTTCGTCTTGTAACGACGATTGACGGCGAGACCGATGGTGGCGACCGCTTGATTGCTCGGCGTGTGCTTGAGTTCGATGTCGCGGGTGATGTTCCCCATCAAGAGAACTTTGTTGTAGTTGGGCATTGGAGATGATCTCGTGCGAAGCGTGCGTCATTTCGCCCGTGCGGCGGCGATTGACCGGATCGTAACAACGGCAGAAGGAGGTCTTCAAAATTGCCATGTTTTTTGCCGGGAATCATGGAGAGGCGTCATTGTGAACAACCTCTGAGAGAACTTGGTAACGCAACCGCCCGCGTGCGTGACGCGGGCGGTCGGTCCGAACTCATTGCTGTCCCTGCAGCGTGCTTCACGCATCGCTGGCGACGGGTGCCGGCGCTGCGGCAACTGGCGCGGCGGCGGGTGCCGGCTGCCCTTGCGACTGCGCCTGTCCCTGCCCCTGTCCCTGACCGTGGCCTTGACCTTGGCCTTGACCTTGGCCTTGACCTTGTCCTTGGCCCTGGGGGTTCGCACCGCGAAGCTTGATCTCGTCCGAAAGCTGCTGACGTCCTTCGTGCGCCGCGATCTCTTCCACCGGAACGTGATCCGCCTTCGTGATCAGCGAACGCAGCAGCTTCTCGCTGAGCCGGCAATCGCGCTCGATCGCTGCAAGCGCCTGCGTCTTCGCCTTGAAGTACGCAAGGAAGTAGATCCCGCGCTTGTTGCCTTTCACGTCGTAGGCGAGGCGTCGCTCGTCCCACTTGCGCAGCGAGATGATCTCCGCGTCGCCGCGGCTGAGGACTTCGAGGACGTGATCAATGGCAGCCTGCAGGTCACCGCTGGCTGATTGCGGGAAGAGGAACATGCCTTCGTACGTGTGGATGCGAGTGTCGATGTCGGACATTGGTGTTTTCGTCTTTCGTGAACAGTCGGTCCCTGCGGCACCGGCACCGTTCTGTGGTGGAGTTCTGTGTGTACGTCGTCAGTCGCGGGGGAGGCTGGCGTTCCCGCCTCCCGCCTTGGTGGTGGTGTTGAAACGATTCATCGCCGTCTGCAGATCGGACGCGCCCCAGCATTGCGACGCCTGGACCGCCTGTTCGAGACCGTTCTCGATGAGCGGCTGTTGATCCGGCCGAAATCGCCCCAGGACATAGTCCTTCTGTGGAACTTGTCCTGGGGCGTCGATTCCGATTCGGCATCGCGGGTACTTCGACGTGCCGAGCTTCTCTTCGATGTCCGCGAGGCCGTTGTGCCCGCCGGCCGATCCGTCCGGCCGCAAGCGGATGACTCCGCACGGCAAGGCGATGTCGTCGACGAGCACAAGAAGATCCTTCGATGGATCGAGCTTGTAGAAACGAACCGCCTCGGCCACCGATTGGCCGGAACGGTTCATGTACGTCAGCGGCTTGAGCAGCAGAACCTTCTCATCCCCATCCTTGCTCCGGATCTCGCCTTCGAGAACGACACCGGAGAAGCGCGACTTCGCAATGGAGTTCGACGCATCGACCGTGCGGCGCGCGAGGCGATCGAGCGACTCGAACCCGACGTTGTGTCGCGTTCTGTCGTATTCGAGGCCTGGGTTGCCGAGACCGACGATGAGTTTCATTGCGATGGGACCGTTGAGAGTTCTGCAGGGACGCTGAGGCTGCACCGAATCGTGCGGCGATGAGGAAAGGTCCGGCCGCGACGGATTACGTCGCCGGCTTGTCTTCCTTCTTCTCCTTGATGACTTCGGGCGCAGCTGTCGCTTCGACCGGAGCTGCTTCGCCGGCGGCTTCTTCAAGCACTGCCTGCACGCGGGCGAGGACCTGTGTCGGAGGAAGCGTCGGTGTGACGCCCGGCGGCATCTTGATGTCCGCGATCGTGAGCGTCATGCCATGCATCACGACGGAGAGATCGATGCGGATCTCTTCAGGAATGTCGCGCACCTTGCACGTGACCTCGAGCTGCGCCAGATCGTGGATGACGATGTGGCCGGCCTTCTTCGCAGCTTCCGGAGTGCCGACGAAGTGCATCGAGACATTGACGGTCACCATTTCATCCAGATTGACCTTCGCGAGATCAACGTGAATCACGTTGTCGCCGAGGTATCCGAACTGCAGGTCCTTGACGAGGCACGTTTCCGTGCTTCCGCCCTCGAGCTTGACGTTCACGACGTGTGAACCGTGCTTGAGTGCGGTCATCATTTCTTTCTCGTTGATGCAGACGGCGACTGGATCCGATCCGTGGCCGTAAATCACAGCGGGCAGAAGGCCGGCGGCGCGTTCGCGCTTTGCGTAGCGCGAGCCGAGCCGTTCGCGGCGCGTTGCGAGCAGTGTCGGAGTGTCATGTGCCATTCGTGCAAATCTCCCTAAAAAATTGAACGCGGTGTTGCGTAGAGTTGGGCGTAGAGTTGGGTGCGAAGCTGGGCGTGAAGTGTGAGTAACGAAACCGCCAACGTTGAGCGATGAGGCTCAACGTTTCGTGCCGGTTCCCCCGCGGAACAATGCGGAAACAGACTGATCGTGATGAATGCGGTGAATTGCTTTCCCCAGCAGCTGCGCCACTGAGAGCGTGACGAGCTTCCCCTGCAAGGGGGCAACCCGCGACCCGCCGGGGATCGTGTCCGTAATGACCACACGGCTGAGCGGGCTGTCATTCAGGCGTTGAATCGCGAGTCCGGCGAGAACTGGATGCGTCGCCGTGGCAATGACATCGCGGGCGCCCTCCTCCATCACCAGCTTCGCGGCTTCGCAGATGGTGCCGGCGGTCGAGATCATGTCGTCGAACATGAGCACCGTGCGCCCCTTGACCTCGCCGATCAAGTTCTTCATGACGACGTGCGAGCCGGAGTGACGGCGCTTGTCGATGATCGCCAGGTCGGCGCCCAGGATGTTCGCGTACATGTTCGCGACCTTGACGTTGCCGACATCGGGACTGACGACGACGCAGTCGCCGAGTGTCGATCGGAGCTGCAGGAAGTAATCGGCGATGACCGGCGAGGCCGACAAGTGATCGACGGGCAAGTCGAAGAAGCCCTGGATCTGCGCTGCATGGAGATCCATGCACAAGACGCGGTCGGCGCCGGCGGTTGTGATCAGATTCGCGACGAGCTTCGCAGTGATCGGAACTCGCCCTTCGTCCTTGCGATCCTGCCGCGCGTAACCGAAGTACGGGATCACGGCGGTGATGCGCTTGGCGCTGGCGCGGCGCAGGCAATCGATGAAGGTCAGCAGCTCCATCAGATTGTCATTGACGGGATCGCACGTGGATTGCACGACGAAGCAGTCGCGGCCGCGCACATCTTCATCGAGCTTGACGAACACTTCGCCGTCCGGAAAGCGCGTCGGTGAGCCCTGTCCGATGGGCAGCTCAAGATGGGCGCACAGTGATTCAGCCAGGGCACGCCCGGACGAGCCGGCGAAAATCTTGAGATGCTCGCGATCGCCCGCACTCATGGCGCTTGTCTCCCTATGGGTGGCGAGGTATGTGGCGAGGTGCGTCGCGGCCTCACGACGTCGGCGCAGAATGGAGTCGACCTCGGCAAGCTGTTCCGGCGTGTTGACGCTGAGCACATCTTCGGCGGGAACGGCATCGACAACGGCGACGCGCTTCCCTTCCTTGAGCAGCAGTTCAAAGACGTCCGTGATGTAGTACTCGCCGCTGGCGTTCTTGTTGTCGACGCGGGCCAAGGCGGAGAACAGATCACCGACTTTGAAGCAGTAGTACGAAGGATTCACTTCGCGAATCGCGAGCTGATCTTTCGTCGCGTCCTTCTGCTCGACGATGCGGCGGAACTCACCCTGCCCGTCGCGCTCGATGCGTCCATAGCCGCTCGCATCGCCGATGATGCTCGTGGCGAGCGTGGCGCTGGCGCCTGAGCGGCGATGCGTCGCAAGCAGCGTCTGCAATGTCTCCGGACGAATCAGCGGCCCATCGCCGCAGAGCACGAACACATCGTCATTCGCGCGGAGCGGCATGAAGTGCGGTCGAGCCTGATCGACGGCGTGGCCGGTGCCGAGCTGCGGCATCTGCATCGCGAACTGCATAGATGCGTCGCGCTGAAACGCGTGGCGCACGAGATCGGCGCCGTGGCCGATGACCAGCGTCGTGGCGTCGGCGCCCGCGGCCTTCGCCGCTTCGACCACCCAATGCACCATCGGACGGCCGCACGCTTCGTGCATGACCTTCGGCAGGTCGCTCTTCATGCGCGTCCCTTTGCCTGCGGCCATGACGATCGCGCCGACGCGGCGGTCGCCGTTGGACGCTGCAGCATGTGGAGCCGATGGAGTGGCGGAAGCGGATGAATGCAAGGAGGTGGGGCGCCTTGGGACGAGAAGTCCTCACGTCGTCGATCGGAATGGGATGCGGAAAAGCTGGCCCGCTTGGATTCGAACCAAGACAATCAGGATCAAAACCTGACGTGCTACCGTTACACCACGGGCCACTGTGTCGCGAACCAGTATCGATGTTCGACGGGGAGAAGGACCTCAGAGTCGTTGATGTTCGGACTGCGCCGCGTCGCCACCATTGCGAGACTGTCGCGACGTCAGGAGCAATCCGAGCGGAACCGGCTGAGAATCCGCGCACATTGCACGGATCCTTGCGCACATGAGCGCACACACAAGCGCGGTTCGGGAACGACCCTAGTCCGCGGCGCTCCCTCAGAGGCTGGAGCCTCCCGTCGGCCGCGACGGGGAGATCCCATGTGGCGCCAGACGAGCGGACGAATCCGCAACGCCAGTCGCCAACGGCCCTCGATTCGAGGGAAGGACGGGGAGTGTACGGGATTTGCAGGGGCGGTCGCAAGGCCGTCCCAAAGGAGATGCATCTCGTTTCGCGCCCTAGTGCCCCCGTCGTACGCTGGGGTGATGTCCTCGCTCAAGCCCTCCCCGGCCACCGCCGTCCCCGCTGCCGACGCGCATCTCGATTCCATCGACCCCGCCACCGGCGCCGTCGTCGGTCGCGTGGGCGTCACGCCCGCCGATCAGATTGGCCTCGTCACGCATCGTGCCCGCAACGCCGCGCGATCGTGGGGAGGCATGACGCTCGAGGAGCGGGCTGCCATTCTGAAGTCGGCGGCCGAACAACTCAAGGATCGCGCGACGGAGATCGGCACGCTCATCTGTCGCGAGATGGGCAAGCCGCTGACGGACGCGATCGGCGAGGCCACGTATGCGGCAAGCGGATTCAGTGATCTGGTCGACGAGGCGGTGCAGGCGCTGCAGCCGGAGATCCGCGAGGACGCGAAGACCCGCTCGATGCTCGTCTTTGATCCACTCGGCGTGTGTGCGTCCATCACGCCGTGGAACTTTCCGGTGCTCATGCCGCAGGAGTGCGTGGTGCCGGCACTCGTCGCAGGTAACGCCGTCATTCTGAAGCCGAGCGAAGAGACACCGCTGTGCGCCCAGGCGTGGGCGACGTGTCTCATGGAAGTGCTGCCGCCTGATGTGCTGCAGATCGTCTTTGGCGACGAACAGCAAGGGAAGGCGCTCGTCGCCGGCGACGTCGATCTCATCGCGTTCACGGGCAGCCGCTCCGCCGGACAGCACATCCTCGCTGCAGCAGGTCGCAGCCTGAAGCGGGTCATTCTCGAACTCGGCGGAAAGGATCCGCTGATCGTGCTTCCGGACGCCGACATCGAGGCTGCGGCCACGTTTGCGGCGCGCAACAGTTTTCGCAACGCAGGACAGGTCTGCGTGAGCACGGAGCGCATCTACGTGCACGCATCGATCGCCGACGCATTCGAGCAGAAGGTCGCGGAGAAAGCCGCGGCGCTGAAGCAGGGCGCCGGCACCGAAGAAGGTGTGACGATCGGCCCGATGGTGCATGCGAGACAGAAGGCGCACGTCCTCCGGCAGATTGAATCCGCGGTGCAGCAGGGCGCCACGGTGCTCTTCGGCAACGATCCGCGGCCCGGTAACTTCGTCGCACCGACCGTGCTCGTGCAGGTCTCCAATGACATGGACATCATGCGCGAGGAGACCTTCGGCCCGGTCGCATGCATCGTGCGGTACGACCAGCTCGATCAGGCGATCCGATGGGCGAACAACTCGCCCTTTGCGCTCGGCGGCGCTGTCTTTGGCAAGGACGTCGCCGCCGCTGAAGACGTCGCGCGGCGATTGCACAGCGGCATGGTCGGCATCAATCAAGGCTGCGGCGGCGCCAAGGGAACGCCGTGGGTCGGCGCGAAGCAGTCGGGCTACGGCTACCACTCGGGTCGAGATGGACACCGGCAGTTTGCGCAGGTGCGAGTGATTTCGAGGGCGAAGTAAAAAGGCAGAAGGCAGAAGGCAGAAGGTCGGACCGCGGCCCGCATCTCCGACTTCTGCTTTCATAGTTCTTCCTTCTAACTTCACACTTCAACCTTCCCTCACCACTTCCTCCCCGCCGACACCGCCGCTTCCAGCATCACCTCGTACTCGGCCGCCAAGATCTCGAATGCGCCGAAGCGCATGATGTGATCGTTCGCGTACTGGCTGTCGAGGAGTTGAAACGATCGTTCGCGCAATGTGTGGACGAGATGGACGAGGCACACCTTGCTCGCATCGCGTCCGCCGGCTTCTGGTCGGCTGAACATGCTCTCGCCAAAGAACGCGGCGCCGAGCGTGACGCCGTACAGGCCCGCCACGAGCGAGTCGTCGCGCCATGCCTCGACGCTATGTGCGAATCCGAGCGTGTGCAGCTCTTCGTACGCCGCGATCATCGCATCGCTGATCCAGTTGCGGTTTTCCTCGTCGCGATCGCCTGCGCACGCACGAATCACCTGGGCGAACATGGTGTCGTAGCGGATTGTGAAGCGGCCGCTGCGGACGATCCTGGCGAGCGACTTCGATATGTGAAAGCGGTCATCGAGCGGAATGAGACAGCGCGGATCACACGCGTAATAGTGGACGCGGCCGCTCTCCGGATCCGCCATCGGAAACGCTCCGCTCGCATACGCGCCGAGGAGTGATTCTGGTCGAAGGTCAACATCAGCGCGACGACGAGCCATGGTCGGTGCCCATCACTCGTGATTCCCGCGCGGGAGGAACGCGACGCTATCGACCTGCCCCAGCAGCACCGACAGCCGGATGTGGTCGTCGACCTCCGGATGGCGCGGGAAGCAGTGCAGCGGGATGCGAACCGCGGTGCGCTCGGTGTCGATGAGGAGCGCCAGGTCGAGATAGCGGTCGCCGTGAATCGCGACTGGCGCGACGGCCGTGATGCGTGCGTCGATGGAGCCGACCAGGGGGAGTGGCATTGGGGGGCAAAGGGCGCAGCGAAACAGCGGCGCTTCAGACGTTGAACAGGAAGTGGACCACGTCGCCGTCGCGCATCACGTAGGACTTGCCTTCGGCGCGGAGTTTTCCTGCGTCGCGAATTGCTTTCTCGCCTTTGTACTGCACGAGCTCATCGACGGAGTAGCACTCCGCGCGGATGAAGCCGCGTTCGAAGTCCGTGTGGATGACGCCTGCGGCCTGCGGTGCCGTGAATCCCTTGTGAATCGTCCAGGCGCGGATCTCCTTCGGCCCGGCCGTGTAGTAGCTCTGCAGGCCGAGCAAGTCGTACGCGGCGCGGGCGACACTTGCGAGTGCCGGCTCCGTCATGCCCAGTGACTCAAGCATCTCCTTGCGATCGGCGGCGTCGAGTTCCGCGAGCTCGCTCTCGATCTTGGCGCACACGACGACGACCTGCCCGCCATGCGTCGCGGTGTACTCGCGCACCTTCTGGACGAGCGGCCCCTTGCCCATCGGATCGGACTCGTCGACATTCGCCACGTACAGCACCGGCTTCGCCGTGATCATGCCGAGCGACTGCAGGACCTTGTTTTCTTCGGCGGTGAATGTCATCGACCGGAGCGGTTTGCCCGCGTCGATAACCGGCTTGGCGCGCGACAGCACATCCACTTTGACCAGCGCCTCTTTGTCGCCGCTCCGCGCTGTGCGCGAGGTCTTGTCGAGCACGCCTTCTAGGACCTGAAGATCGGCGAGCATGAGCTCGGTCTCGATGGTCTCGATGTCGCGGATGGGGTCGACCGAACCTTCGACGTGAATGACGTCGCCGCCTTCAAAGCATCGCACCACATGCAGAATCGCGTCCACCTCGCGGATGTGCGAAAGGAACTTGTTGCCCAGGCCCTCGCCTTCGCTCGCGCCGCGCACCAGCCCCGCGATATCGACGAGGCGCAGCGCTGCAGGAATCAGCTTCTGCGATTCAATCAGCTTGGCGATGGTGGAGAGCCGGTCGTCGGGCACACTCACGACGCCGACATTCGGTTCGATCGTGCAGAACGGATAGTTCTGCGCCTCGATACCGGCGGCCGTGAGCGCGTTAAAGAGCGTGCTTTTGCCAACGTTCGGAAGACCGACAATGCCGCATTCCATGACGTGAAACCTTTGCGAACAGAAACCGGCGGACCGATCCGCAGGGGGGCGAATGGTAACAGCAGCGGGAAAGGACGAAGGAAAGCGGAGGGACAACGCGGCGCGTTCCTTCTTCCTTCATCCTTCGATCTTCCTACTTCATACGTGCCCAGCCATCGCTGTCGCGAGATCGATCGTCGAACCGACCGGTTCCGCTCGGCGAATGAGATTCTTGCGCAGCAGCTCAATGGCCCGCCGCAGATCGCCGGTGATCGGCGCGAGGAACCGCATCGGGACATCCGTCATCGGATGCTTGAAACTCAAGGTTGTGGCGTGCAGCGCCTGATGCGTCATCAGCATCGCAATGGTGTCACCGCCGAGTTCGCGTTCGGTCACATGCTTGCCGCCGTACATGTCGTCGCCGACGATTGCATGCCGCATGTGGGACATGTGCACGCGGATCTGATGGGTCCGTCCCGTCTTGAGCTCGAGTTCGACGAGCGTGAATGCGCCGAACGGCGCTTCGTACACCTCGCGCACCCGCCAGATGGTCTGACTCGGTTTGCCGGTTTCATCAAAGCGCACGGCATTCTTCTCACGCACGACGGGATGCTTGCCAAGCGGCAGATCAATGAGCTCGATGTCCGGCTCGACTCGCCCGTGCACGACGGCGAGATAGCGCTTGTCGGTGCGGCGATGTTCAAACTGCTTGCCGAGGCGCCAGTGGGCGGTGTCGTTCTTTGCGGCGACGATGGCACCGCTCGTCCACTTGTCGAGACGGTGCACAATGCCGGGACGCGCGAACTCTTCGCCGACAGCGCTGAGCTGACCGCCGGAGATGTGCTTGAAGCGCCAGGCGAGTCCGTTCACGAGCGTGCCGGTCTTGTGCGCGCGGGCCGGATGCACGATGAGCCCCGCCTGCTTGTTGAGCACGATGATGTGCTCGTCTTCAAAGAGCACGTCGAGCTCGAGCTCTTCCGGCTGGATCGCGCCGCTTGGCGGCGGAGGAAGTGTGGCAGTGATGACGTCATTCTTGCGAAGCTTCGTGCTTGACTTCGGAACGCGTCCGTTCACCGTCACCGCTTCTTCGTCGATCAGCTTCTGAATCTGCGTCCGCGAAAGGAACGGGACGCGGTCGACGAGATAGCGGTCGAGCCGCTTGTCGAGATCGCGCAGCAGCTTGAAGGTGACTTTGACCGGCGCTTCGTCATCGCGTTCGCTTTGCTGCTCATAGAGCGCAAACAGCGCGTCACGATCGACTGCGCCGCCTGGTCCGACGAGACCGGCATGTTCGCTGGTGAGTGGTTCTGTGTCGGGTGCGTCGTCGACGGAATCAGGAAGCGCGGTGTCCGCGCGCTTCGCCGCGCCCTTTGCCCCGCCCCTTACATGGGGCTTGCGCGGCGCCGTCACTGTGGTTCAGCAGGCGGCGACGGGGGTTCGGTAGGCGGGACGGCAGGCGGCGCCACCGACGCCGGGACGATCGGCTCCTGCAGGCTTCTCAGAAGCTCGTTTGTGAGATCGGGAGCCAAGGGTGCTGCGACTTCGCGAACAGGAAGACTTGCACGAGTCGGAAGCGCACTGGCGCCCGCGACGAGGCTCAGCGACTCAAGCCGCGCTGACGCCTCTTTCGCGAATGTCGGAAACGCATCGCCCGCGGTCGCCACTGCCTGTTCAAGCATCTGCTTCGCGACATCCATCGCACCGCGACTCTCAGCGACGGCTGCCCGTCCAAAGAGCGCCGAGAGAATGATCGGCTTCATCGCGACCTCGCCCGAGCGGCTGGCAGCTGCATCAAGAATCTTCTGGTAGTAACTGTCGGCGGCATCCTGCGCGAGCTTGCGTCCGTCGTCACTCAGCGGCTGCGGCGGGGCCGGCGTGCCGTCGAGATTCGGGACGAGCACCGCGGTCGAGTCAAGCCCGGTCTGCAGATCGCGAAGGTGCGAATCAGCTGCTGCCAGCCACGCGACGAGGGCAACACTGTCGATAGACTCGTGCTTCTTGGCCACTTCGGCGAACGATTCGGGAAGTGCCGCCGACGACAGCTCGGACCATGCGACATCGCGCTCGGTGGTCTTGCGCTGCTTGTAGAAGTTCCAAAATGAATACGCGCAGGCGATGACCAGGAAACCCAGGAGCCAGTTCATGCCCTTCGTCTTCAGCCAGAAAACGAAGTCGTCGTTCAGACGGCTCTCGGTGAGATCCTGCTGCTGGACTTGACGAAGACGCTTCTTGTCGGTGACGTCGGCCATAATTGCGGTCGGTTCTGCGGTCGGCAAAAGTTCGACCGCGAAGTGTAACAAGAGCAGCGGGGCACAGCCGCGCTCAACGGACCTCGCGGAGGCCGGCTTCGAGCCGCCCAAGGCACGCACCGAGGAAGACGGGGCTCTGCTCACCGCGAAATGCAGGCGCAGTGCCGGCCAGCAGAAGACGGCGGATGCTCGCGATCGCCGGGTAATCGCCGTTGTCGAGCCCCTCGCGCTTGCGGGCGTCGGCGAGGCACTTCAACGGTTTCGGATCGAGCCGCTCGGGTTTCGGCCAATGCAGCCGTTCCAGATAAATCGCGTCCTCGATCCAATGGCCCACCCGCACTTCCGCAAAATCAATGAGGCAGACCGGACCCTCGCTGCACGAGACGCGGCTCATGGCGTTTGCCGGATGAAGGTCACCGTGGATCCAGCCCAGCGGTGCGCGCTGCTGCCATCGCTCGACGAGGCGATCGAGGCGCTTCGACAGGTCCTTCAGCGAATTGGACCAGCGCGTCCGTTCCGGAAAGCTCGGTTCGCGCGTGCGCTCGCGCGCGGCGCGCACCAGCGCATCCCACGGCTCATCGACGGGGAGCGGCTCTGTCGGTGTGGCACTGGCGAGCCTGTGAAACCGCGCGGCGGCATCACAGATGCGCCGCAGATGTTCACAGTGCCAGGACGTGCCGAGCGGACCATGCGCGATGCGCTCGATGATTACCCACGCGAAGTCGTACGGACCGAGGACATCGCCGGACGCGACGAGCCGGGCAATGGGATGTTCGTCGTGCGCGCCGGCCGGGCTTGATCCATGGGCGAGGTGCCGAAGCCAGCGGTACTCGCGCAGGTTCACCGGAACTTTCACGACCACCGGACGGGAATGTGCCTGATCGCGCTGCTCAGCGCGTTCATGCCACAATGCGGTTGCGGTTGCCGCTCCGCCGCGCTGCCAATCGGTGCGAAACCAATGGAGATCAGTGAGGCGCCCCTCGTGCACGCGCAGGAGTTCCGCCCCCAGCGCCGGCGCCAGACCGTGCACAGGAACCGTGCCGTTGAGGTGTTGACTTGGATTCTTGGCGGGCGCTGCAGCGGCGTGCGGTGATTCGTGTGTCGGGCGGGGAGACGCTGCCGCGTCCATCTGCTCGCCCGACTGCGGCTGCGGATCGTTGCTCATCGCGAGGGCGCCTCCGCGCGCCGCACGCTGCCCTGCACGCCCCCCAACGAACGTGCGAGACGGTGTGACACGACAGTCGCACTGTATCGGCGCCGCGCGTCGAGTGGCAGGAGATTCTGCCGTAATCTACGCTGTCGCCTTCCGTGAATTTGCGAACAAAGATGTTGATCGTCGATCTCGATGGAACGCTGCTCAACCGCAGCGGGCGGATATCGGAGCGCAACATTGCGGCGGTCCGGCGCGCCGAAGATGCCGGTGTTGAGATCGTGATTGCTACCGGCCGCTCGTGGCTTGAGAGTCAGGACGTGCTGGCTGCGATTCGTCACCGTGGCGTCTTTATTGGCGCAGGCGGAGCCGTTCTTCATGACAGTCAGACGGGCCGCGTGCTCGCGAAGCGGACCGTTGCGCCGGATCTCGTCGAGGCCATCGCCCGAAGCATCATGTCGCATGGCCATCTTGCCCACATGCTTCAGGATCCGGAAGAGACCGGTGCCGATTACGTCATCGTCGGCGATGCGAAGATGGACGCGGCGAGCGAGTGGTGGTTCAGCGTCTTTCCGCTCGCTGTGCGCAAGCATGCGACCCTCGATGCGGCCCGGCCGATCGGCTCGACGATTCGGGTAGGAACGGTTGCCGTCGGTGCGGAACTCGCCATCGTCGCGGGCGCGCTGCGCGACGATCTCGGCGATCGTGTGATGCTGCAGCACTGGTCCGCGCTGACCGAATCGGAAGTGACCGGCAGCGCGACGCACCTGCTCGAGTGCTTTGCGCCGGACACCAACAAGTGGACCATGACGATGACCTTGTGCGACGAGCGCGGCATCACCTGGCAGGAAGTCGCCGCTGTCGGTGACGGTCTGAATGACCTGCAGCTGATCGGCAGCGCAGGATTCGGCATCGCCATGGGGAATGCCGACGCACGCGTCGCGGATGTTGCCAAGGCGCGTGTCGGCGATCACAACGCGGACGGATTCGCCGAAGCGGTCGAACTCATTCTGCAGCGGCAGGCCTCAGCCGACCTGGCGTTCGACTAGGACCGACGCGATGTGTGTCGATCCGTACAATCGGCAGCGTGACCTCCTTCGCAGCCCATGTGCCGTTCCTCGCGCTGGCAGAGGGATTCGCGCACTGCACGCCGCTCGAAGCGATCACCAAGGGGGCGCTGGAAAGCGAACTTCCGATCGCCGTAATCGCGGGACCGCGGCGTCCTCCGTTTGAGGCGCTGCCGCGCCTGGCGTCGGATGACGCATTGCAGCGGCTGCTGCAGCGGCACGGGCTGGACATCGCGATCACGTCGGACTCCATGCGAGCGCTGCACTTCGCGCTGCGCCAGACGCGCAACAACCGCTGCGGCGTCGCGCTCATCCCGAACGATCAGCTTCCATACGTGCTGCCGGCGCTGCAGGCGATCCTGCCGCTGCCGCGGCTTCCTGAGGCTGCGCTCGTGCTGGTGATCGAGGACAGTCCGGCCCGGGCGCCGGCCATCTGTCCGCGCCGCATCCTGTCAAACGTCGACATTCCGATCATCGAACCGGCGACGCTTGGCGACCTGCGCGACGCGGTCGAGCAGGCGACACGGCTGTCACGCGCCGGCAGCTGCGCCGTAGCGATCGTCGCGCATGGATCGCTGCTGCGATCGACCGACACGCTCGAAGCGGGGCCGAATCGCATGGTCGACGCCATCGACGCGGCCGCGATCATTCGCCGGATGCGCCGCAACGTGCGCGTCGGTGAAGCGGCTGATCTGTTGCGCGTGGCGCGGCGGCTTGAGTTGAATCGTCTTGTGAGTCTGCCGAGTCCTGGCGAGCGCGAACCGTTGGGACTCATCTGCGTCGGTCCGGCGTTCGTTGCGGCGACGTATCTGCTGACCGAGACGCGCCTCATGGGGCGCGTGCCCATATTGAAGCTTGGGCTCACGCGGCCGATCGATGACTCGATCGTCGTGCGGCTGCTCGCGCGATGCCGGCGCGTTGTCGTTCTCGAACCTCGCCCGGGCGTGGTTGCTGCGGACATTCTCGGGGCGGTCGAGGCGGCGCGCCATCGCGGGGAGCGGCTCGCTGAACTGTGGTGCCGCGCAGTCCCGCCACCGGAGACGATCGCAGGGGCGTCCGCCGATCCGACGGGCGCCGATGGCGAGACGGCGCGGGAGCGATGGCGTTTCGCGGACGGCGAAGCACTGCGACCGTCGGCGCTGGCGCGAAAGCTCCTGCATCTGTTGCATGAATTGCGGCCGCAGCTTCAGATCGCGTCGCGCCTCGCGCCGCTCCCGACGGCACTGCAGCGGCTGACGCCTCCTCCGCGCGGCGAGCGCCTCGGGCAGTCGGGCGCCATGGAAGCCGCACGGGAGATCCTTCTCGAAGTCGACGGCTTGGTGCGGGCGCAGGCGCCATCGGCGGAAGATGTCGACGCGCGCACGACGGCGCTGGCGCTCGACGGTGTGCAGCCGACAGGGGAGTGGGACCGGATCGTGATCGCGGAAGTGTGGGAGCGAAAGCGTTTCGCGGTCGAAGGCGTCGGCGCGATCCGTCAGGCAGCGCGTGAGACGCGCATGCGCATCGTGGTCATTCCCGATGTCGGCGGTGATGACGATGTGGATCTCGAGCGCATATCAAGTGCGGCGGTTCCGGCCGATGCGGCCGCACGCGTCGTGATCCAGGTCGCGGATCTCAACGACCGGCTGGCGCTGCGCGAACTGCTGCGGCAGGCGGCGCTGCAGGATCTCGTGACCGTGGTCATCGTGCGCGACGGTCCGCCGGCGCGGCGCGACGCCGCAGCCATTGAGCGGGCGCTCGCGGAGACGGACCGTCTCGGATTCACGCCGAATCAGCGGCTCGTGTGGCCGGCGGACGTCGCGTGCGAGCTGCGCCCGCCGTCGACGGAATGGCTCATCGAGCATGGCCTGGAGCGCGGAAATGATCCGATCGAAGGGAACTGGAACGTTGCTCCGATGCTGCACGCGGCGGCGCGGTTTCGGATTTCCGCGCGGCCGTTGCTGGAACAGGTGGAGATCATCCGCACGAAGCCGCCTGCGCCGGCCCTGCGCGGCATCAGCG
>JAWXBD010000058.1:0-34229 GCA_034439815.1 Phycisphaerae bacterium | reverse complement strand
CTCGCGGGGCGCGGCGGACACGATGGCGACACTTCACCTCGTGTTGTGACTAGGGCGATCGCCCGTTACCATCGCGCCCGAAGTGGGGCGCATGACCACAACAACGACACTCCTTGGTCTCCTTCAGCTCGAGGGCGACGATGCAGCGTGGCATGAGTTTGTCACACGGCACCAGCCGATCCTTGTCGCCGTGGGATTGCGGCTTGGACTCGGTGAGCACGATGCCGTCGATGTCGCGCAGCAGACGCTCCTTGAGTTTGTGCGCGATCTCCGTTCGGGGCGGTATGACCGCACGCGCGACCGCCTCCGCAACGCACTCATGGCAATCGCCGAACATCGCGTGCGCGATCATCAGCGCGTGCTCGCCCGCAACGTGGGTGTCATGAACGTCGGCGGCGTAGAGCCGCTCGCGAACGTGACGGACGCGCTCAAGACCGACGTGCTCGAACAGCTGTGGGAAGCGGAGGAGCGGCGCGTGCTGCTGCGCGAGGCCATGCTCCGCTTGCGTGCCGAGACGAACTTCGACGAACGCACAGTTCGCGCGTTTGAGCTGACGGCGCTGCGCAGTGTTCCTGTCGAGCTCGTGGCGCAAGAGTGCGGCATGACCGTGTCGCAGGTGTATGTCGCTCGCAGCCGCGCCGCCACGAGGCTGCGCGAGACTGTGAGCCAGCTTGAAGCGCTCTACGCGATCGAGGGTGTTGCGTGAACGAGTCCGTCGCGCCATGTCTCGTCTCGCCAGGCTGTCTTTCACCTGAAGAAACCGAGCTCGTGGCGGCGGACGAGATGGCCCCCGAGGCGTTGCGCCGCCACGCGACAGATTGCGCGGTCTGTGGGCATAGTGTCAGTGAAGCTCGTCTGAACCAGCTCTTTCTGCGGGAGCTCGCGGCGGACTGGCGAGCGGCGGGCGAAGTGACGCACGTGGCAGGTCCGGCAGCCGATCCGCGCCGGCACGACGCGCTCACCGACTATCGCCTGCTGCACGAGATTCATCGCGGCGCGCAAGGCGTCGTGCACCGCGCCGTGCACCTGCCCACCGGTCGCCCCGCCGCCGTCAAGATCATGCATGTCGGTTCGCTGCGCCGCCGCATGCGCATGCAGCGCGAAGCGAGCCTTGCGGCAGCGCTCCGCCATCCAGGCATCGTGACATTGCACGACTGCGGTGAACTGGCTGACGGCGGCTACGCCATCGCGATGGAGCTTGTCGATGGCGAGATGCTGGACGCCTGGGCCCAGCGACTGCGCGGCACGGAAAGCGAGCCGCGAACCGTGCTGCGTCGCATCGTCCGTCTCGTCGCTCTCGCATGCGACGCCGTGCAGCACGCACACACGCGCGGCGTGATTCACCGCGATCTGAAGCCGTCCAACATTCTCGTCGACGCGAACGACCAGCCGCACATCCTCGACTTCGGTGTCGCGCGGCGTGCGACTGAGGACGTTTCGGCGGAGCGTGTCACACTGACCGGCGAGATCGCATGCACGCTTGCCTACGCGGTGCCGGAACAGGTCAGCGGATCGGCGGCGATGGTCGACACGCGAAGCGACGTGTACGCGCTGAGGGTCGTTCTCTACGAACTGGTCACTGGACATCTCCCGTATCCAACGGACGGGGCCTTTGGCGACGCCATCGACGCGATTCGAACCCGCGATCCGGCGCCCCCCCGCTTGATGGCGCCAGCTGTCGATGCTGATCTTGAAACAGTGATGCTCAAGGCGCTCGCCAAGGAGCCTGAGCGGCGCTATCAGAGCGCGGCTGCGCTGCACAGCGATCTTCTGCACTGGCTTGACGGGGAAGCGGTCGATGCCCGCCGCGCGAGCCGCTGGTACGTGCTGCGAAAGTCGATGCATCGCTATCGCGGCCCGATCGCCGTCGCCGCGGCGATCTGTGTGGCGATTGTCGGCGGAACGATCGCGGCGATTGTGTCGACGTCGCGCAGCGCGACAGCGAGCGAACTCGCAAGCGCGGAAGCCCGGCGCAGCCGCGACGAGGCGCGGCGCTGGGAAGCTGTCGCAGAAGTGCTGCACGAAATCATTCCGGCGGCCGATCCGCAGTTTGGAGCGTACGGATTCGGACCGATGCACCAGGCGGTCGCGAACCTGTCCGATCGTCTGGAGGCGGGCCTCTTCGTCGACGATCCCTTCTTGCAGGCGGCGATTCACTCGGCGATCGGCGATGTCTGCGCCGATCGCGGTTCGCTGCGGCTCGCAGAAGTGCAGTACCGCGTGGCGTTGCGCGTCATGCTGAGCCATCCCAACCCGGGGCGCGAGCAGGTCGCTGCCGCTCGGCGACGACTGGCTGCGCTTCTCGTCCGGCGGAACAGCCTCCACGATGCCGAGCGTCAGATGGCGGCCGCAATTGACTCGCTGCGTGCGTCGCCGATCAATGTCGACGAGGAGCTGTCTGCAGCGCTGCGCACGCGGGCCGAGATCGCGCTGCAGGCCGATGATCTCGACGGCGCCGAAGCGCTGTGCCGTGAGGCGCTCGCGCTCCCCGTCGCGGAAACGGCCACTACCGGCGCGCGTCGCACGCTGGCCCGCACGCTGCTGGCGCGAGGTGCAGTCGAAGCGGCCCACGACGAAGCGACCCGCGCGCTCGCCGACACACTTTGTTCGCTCAGCGATCTGCACCCGGAGATTCCCGACGCCATCGAAACGTACGCGGCGACACTTGCCGAGGGCGATCGCGAGCGTGCCCAGGCGCTCGGCGGCGTAGCGTCGGTACTTCGCGCCCGAACAGCGACGTTCGACGATCTGCAAGAACTCATCGGACTCAAGGCCGCGCTGCTCGGTCCGGAGCACGTCGACATCGTCGAAACCATGTCGTCGATCGCGTATATCCGGCAACACGCCGGAGACGCGATCGAGACACGGCGCGCGGCCGAGCGGGCGATTGAGTTCGCACGCTGCGCCCACGGCGATAACACCATGGTGGTGGCCGATCTGCTCGGCATTCACTACGCGAGCTGCCTGCAGCTTTCGGACGAGGAACCCTGTCTGCGCTCGATGGAGCAGCGGCTCGCGATTCTCCGCCCGATCCTCACTGGTCGCGATGACGTGCATCTCGCAGTTGCTCTTCGCGAGTGCGCGCACACGGCGAGCGTGCTCGGGCGAAACGATGTCGCCGATGTCTACTGGGCCGAGGTCATCGCGTTCACCGAGACGCGGCTGGGTCCGATTCACCGCGAGCTTGCGCGGGCGATTTCCCGGCACGCGGAGTACCTCGCGTGCTGCCGTGACAAGACGCCGACTGCGCTGGTAGCAATGGACCGAGCGATCGCCATGCTGGATCACATCGACGATGAGCCCTCCTTCCACATCGCCGTCATGCGGGCTGGCCGGGCGTCGTTCCTCGCCGTGCTCGGCGAGCTGGACGAGTCCGCATGTGAACTCGACCGCGTCATCCAGATCTGCGACGCGAGTCCGGAAGCAGCGCTCGTCCGGGGCAGACTGTTCGACAGCGTGTACGAGTCAATGGTCCTGCACGGCAACCCCGAATGCTGCGTTAAGCTGTGGGAGCTGCGCGACGGGCCATACGCCGACGGGACCCGCATAGGGGCAAATTCCGACAAGTGATTCCGCCGTTCACGCCCGCAGCGTGACGGCCGAACGGTCACAATTCCACTTCCTGTCAATTTCTGGAACCGCCCGCCGATGCTGATGCACTCGATCCTTCTCACAGCGTCGTTCCTCCTCGCCCAGTCCACCGAGCCTGCCGACCCCGTCGTCGCCGCGCCGAAACCGCTCGCGATCAACGCCACGATCGAATCTGTCACGCTCTATCAGGGGCGCGCCGCGGTCACGCGCAGCGCGTCGGTCCAGAGCGGACTTGGCGTGTGGGAAGCTCGCTTCGCGGATCTTCCACCGACGGTCGTCGAGGACTCGCTGCAGGCGACAATCGCGGCCCCGGCGAAGCTGCTCGATGTGCGCTTTGAAACGCGGTCGAGCGACGTCGACCTGTCGACTGACACGCGTTTCGCCGCGCTGAACACGCAGATTGAAGAACTGGAACAGGCAATCGGACTTGCGACCGCACGGCAGGAGACTGTCATGTCGTCGGTCAAGCTGCTCGACGCGCTCGCCACGCGCGTCGTCGATCAGACGAGCAAGGGTCTTGCGAGCGATGCTGTTGATCCAGAGAAGTTCGCTGCGCAGATCGCTTCGATTGCCGAGCAGCGCGAAGCGCTCCTGACGACTCAGCTGGCGATCCAGCGCGACGTGCGTGCATTGAACGAGCGACTGCAGGCAGCGCAGGCGAATCGCGATTCGATAGGCGGCGCCGTCAAGACATCGCGCACCGGCATCGTCACGTTCGCCATGGCGACGGACTCTGCAGCGCCGCTCGACGTGCAGCTCACCTATCTCGTGATTGGCGCAACCTGGACACCGAGCTATTCCGTGCGCGCGGCCGGTGATCTCAGCGGCCTGCAGGTTGATTACGACGCCGTCATCAAGCAGCGCACAGGCGAGTCATGGGAGAACGTCCAGCTCACCTTGTCCACTGCCCAGCCGACGCACGCGGCGGCACCTCCTGAACTGCAGCCGATTCATGTCGACCTGTATGCTCCGATGCGTCAGGGCGTGCTGAAATCCGTGGTGCCACCGCCGGCGTCCCCTGGGCCCGCTGCGCCCCGGGCCGAGTTCAGCTATTCCGGCGAGAGCGACCGCAAGCTCGCCGAAGACGCCTCGCGCGAAGCGAGCGTGACACAAAGCGCGACCGCCGCGACGTTCACGCTCCCGCGCACCGTCAGTCTCGCAAGTGATGTGCAGCGCGATCAGAAGACCCGCATCGCGACGCTCGATCTGAAACCGACGTACACCTACATCACGCGGCCGGCCGTCGATCCCGCTGCGTATCTCCGCGGCACGACCCGCAACAGCAGTGCGCATCAGCTTCTCGCCGGTCGCGCCCGCGTGTTTCTCGGCGGCGACTCGGTCGGCGTGACCGATCTCGAAGACATCGCCCCCGGCGGCGAATTCGAACTCTGGTTCGGCGCAGACAAGCGCATCGAGGTCGAGCGGAAACTCATCGCGCGCAATACATCGACCAGCGGAATCATCTCGAAGGACGCGGTGATAACGTGGCAGCGGCGCATCACGCTGAAGAACGGGATCCCAGCAGCGACGTCGATCGAGGTCTGGGATGTCATGCCCGTCGCGCGGCACGAGGACATCACCGTCACACTGCGCGAGGTGAGTCCCGCGCTGGCGACCGACAAGGTCTACGAAGCGAACGAGAAGAAGCAGGGTTTCCTTAAGTGGTCACTGACCCTGCCCGCGAAGCCCCACGACGGAGCTCCGGGCTCGATCTCGATCAATTGGACCGTCATGCTGTCGAGACCTGAGAAAGCGATCATCACACCGCTGTCCGACTAAGAGCAGCGCAGGCGCGGCACGCCCAATGGTGCCACGCCTGCGCTCGTCTTGGGACATCAGGGCCGGAGCTCGACGCGCTCAGTCCATCGCATCCATGATCGCAAGCTCGACGCGCCGCGAAGCCTTCTTCGAGCTCTTCGGCTCGGTCGGCCCGTACGAGACGTAACGGAACTGCGACTCCGAGAAGCCTCTGCCCGCGAGGAACTTGCCGACCGCCCGCGCCCGCTCGTACGCGAGTTCGTAGTTGTCAGCCCACGAGCTCTTCTTGATCGGGTCGGTGTCCGTGAAGCCCTCGACCGACAGGCGCTTGCCCGGGTACTTCGCCTTGATGCTCTTGGCAACCGCGTCGAGTGTCTTCTTCGCGTCGGTGCGAAGCGTCGCTTTGCCGCTGTCAAAGAGCACATCGCCTGGAATGTCGACGACGACTGAACTGCCTTGGACGTGGGCAGTGACACCAGGCGGAAGGTCGGTCGGAAGGCTGTCGCTGTTGCCATTCGAGGACGTGCCACCTCCGGTGCCGGACGCATCAGCGACGGCGCGGATGCGCGCGTTCTCTTCCTCGAGTGCGCGGCGGGTCTGCTCGCTGGAATCGAGCGCGGACTTCGACTGATCGAGCTCCGCCTGCAGTTGAGTCTGGCGATCGGTCATCATCGCGAGCTCGTCTTTCTGCTTGTTGTTGCAGCCAGTCAAGACGAGTGCGGCGCCAACGACGGCACCGACGATCCAAAATCGGGAACGCATGGGTTTGAGGCATCCTTTCCTAAGACGTGACGGGAAGCGATCGCGCTGCGCGAACGGGTAGTGGAGCGTCAGCGCCGGGAACTTTCCGAGGCGAACCATCCACAGGCCCGGGTTTTTCGACGAAGTGTGCTCAGGGGTCCGACGAACTGCTACCGGCGTATTTCAGATGGAAGCCGACCAAAACGCAAGGACCGCCGCGCCTCTAAGTTGGAGAAGTCGGCAGGCTACCAGCCCATCACGGCGGCAATCTGCTGCTCCATGGGCTGCAGGATCGCTCCCCCCAGCAACACGAACATGGCGGCTAACGCCAGGTGCGGCCCGAGCGGCATCTCGCGAATGGGCAGGCGAACGAGCGGGCGCAAGCACAGCGCCACGAGCGAATACCCGACGCCGATGAACGGCGACAGCGCGAAGGTCCAGGCGGCGGCTTTCCACCCGAGCACCGCGCCGATCCCCGCGACCAGATGCACATCCCCAAGCCCCATCGCCTCGCGGCCGAACGCCAGCGTCCCGAGCACGCGCACGACCCACAGGATTGCTCCGCCCACAATGAACCCCAGCGCGGCGGCGCCGATCGACGCCAGCCACAATGGAGGAGGCGACTGGCTGAGTGCTGGTCCGATGAACATCCCCATCAGCACGCCCGCGATGATCGGGCTGAGAAAGACGAGCTCCTTCATCGTTTCGCGCCGCGCGTGCGGATAGGACGAGAATGCGTCGTCCTTTCCGACGTACTCGTCAAAGTCGGCGTAGCTGAGCGGGATGCGCCCGAGCCGCAGCAGGGCCGTCGCGACCAGCAAGCCGCAGATTCCCCCCAACGCCGCACCGAGCCCCTGCCACCCGGGCAGCGCCACCGGCCAATCAAGCTGCCGTGCACGGGGTGTCACGGGGAAGACCCCCTGCACTGTCGCTGCGAGAAATCCCACAATCGTCAGCGTCCACGTTATTTCCGACGGAATGAGAAAGGTGCGGGCATCGATGATCGTCGCCGCGATCAGCGCCGCGATCATCAGCGCAATTGCCGCAAAAAGCGGCCACGACGCAGCGAACCCCTGGGCGCGCCACCACGGCGACGCGAGGTCCGCCAGCGGCGAACTTGCCGGAATCACGTAATACAGCAGGAAGAGCCCCGCGAAGAGAAGCCCCACCAGCAGTTCGACGAAAGGATACTGCAACGAAATCTTCGCTTTGCACGAGCGACAGCGCCCGCGCAGGAGGAGCCAGCCGATGACCGGAAGGTTCTCGCGCCAGCCGAGGCGTCCTCCGCACAACGGGCACCGGCTCGGCGGCGTCACCACCGACAGCCCGGCGGGAATGCGATACACGACGACGTTCAGGAAGCTGCCCACGCACGTTCCAAATGCGAAGACAAAGAATGTGCTCACCGCCTTGCCGAAGAACTCGACGTTGGCGATCGATGCGGTCCAGTCGGTGTCCATGGCTGAAGCCACGAAGGCAAGTCCCACAAAGGTAAGCCCAGTCACGAGTGCGAGCAGCGCGGTCATGAACGATCCCTGCTGCTAGCTGTTCGTTTCGACATCACGATCCTGTGCTCGCGCGATCGCTTCGACGTCGGCGAGCGACAGGCGTTTGATTTCCTGCTCGGCCGTATCGAGGATCGCCTGGCAGCGGCGAAGCAGCGCCCGTCCCTTGCGATACTCGTCGAGCGTCTGCTCGATTCCCACGTCGCCGTGCTCCACGCGATCAATGATGGCCTCAAGCTGCGCCAGTGCGTCTTCGTAGCTCAACGCCGCCGCGTCGCGATCGTGCGCGTCCCCGCCAATAGCAGGGCCGGCGACTGGGTCGGCGGATTCCTGCTTCTTACTGTCCTTCGAGCGCGGCGTCATGGTGCGACTTTACTCGTTTGCCGCGATGGGGTCGAATGCAGGATCGCGAGGCGTGTTCATCGACGCCGTGACCGTGGAGCGCACGACGCCGTCAGCGATGACGGTCGACAGCGCGCTGCCGAGGGGTGCATCCGCCGACGAACGAAGCAACTGTTCGGTGCCGTCCGACCGCGCGACGAGCGTGTAGGAGAATCCTCGCTGCAGCACCTGCTGCGGTGAGACTGATTCGAGCTGCCGGCCGAGCGCGCGGATGGCGTCCCGGCTGCGATCCAGTCGCCGCCGGCATTCTCGCTCAATCCGGTCGGTGAGCATGACAAGTTCGCGGCGTGCCGCGGCGAGGCGCGCTTCGGGACGCTGTGCGGCGAGCACCGACGCCGCGCTGTGCAGCGCCTGCCGCGCGCCGGTCATGCGCACCACCGTCGCGCGACGCAGCCGGATGTCGATGGCCGCGAGCCGCTCGCGCCGCGCCGCGAGCGGCGCCAGCGGCGAACGAAGAAACGGATGGCGCGCGATGCGCACGAGGAGATCGCGCCGTTCGCGGACCGAGCGGCGCAATCCTCCCTGGAGGCGGGTCCGCAGCGAATCCACCTGCTCGCCGAGTTCCGCGCGATCGGGCGTGACGAGCATGACGGCCTGCGTCGGTGTCGAGGCGCGCCGATCGGCGACCAGCTCGATGATGGTCACATCCGACTCGTGGCCGATCGCCGCGATGATCGGCACGCTGCGCCGTGCGAAGACGGCGTCGGCGACGACACGCTCGTTGAATGCCCACAGGTCTTCAATCGATCCGCCGCCACGCGTCACGATGATCGCGTCAATGCCGAGCGCATGGGCGGCGCGGTCAAGGGCCGTGACGGCACGTGCGACGTCCGGACCGGCGCCGTCACCTTGCACCTTCACGTCGACGTGCACAATGCCGACCGCTGGACAGCGATGCGCCGCGGTGCGGAGACAGTCGTGAATCGCAGCGCCGGTGGCGCTCGTGACGATGGCAATTCGCCGGGGAAATGTGGGCAAAGGCCGCTTGCGCCCGTCGTCGAAATAGCCGAGGCCGCGCAGTTCGCGGCAAAGCGCTTCGTAGCGCTCCTGCAGTGATCCGGCGCCGACGCGTTCGATGGTCCGGACGTAGAACTGCGCCCGCCCCTGCTTCGCAAAAAAACTCACGCTGCCGGAAGCGATGACCGCGTCCCCTTCGCGCGGCGCGAACCCGGCCCGTCGCGCCTGCTCCTGCCACATCGCGCAGCTGACGACCGCGCTGTCGTCCTTCAGCGAAAAGTACCAATGACCTTTGTCGACAAAGTTCGAGATCTCGCCGCGCACGTGAATCGGGTCACCGAGCGACTCCAGCGCGTCCTTGATCCGCGTCGCCAGCTGCGAAACCGTTTCGGCGGGTTGCTCGCGCCGCGGCGCTGGATCCGAGCCAGGCGGTCCGGGGGCGCTGCCATCAGCGGCCGCCTCCTTTTCAGGGGGCTGGTCGAAGAGTCGCATTGCATCGGTGTAGCTGACCTTCTTTCGGGCCATCCACACACTATAAAGCACACACCGTGATCGACACGCCGCTCAAGCTTTCCTCTGACATCAGCCTCGTCGCCGGCATCGGTCCGCGCTCGAAGCTGCTGTACCAGCGGCTGGGCATTCACACGGTCGGCGATCTTCTCAAGCATCTGCCGATGCGCTATGAGCGGCATCTGGACGAGGGCTCGATCGCGCAGGCGGACGCGATGGTGGGCGCCGAGGACGGGTCGAAGTCGGCCGGTGTGATCGCGGTCCGTGGTGAAATCGCGACGCTGCGGGTGCAGCCCGGCCCGCGGCCGCGCGTGGAAGCCACGCTGGAGGACGAGACCGGCCGCGTGCGACTTGTCTGGTTCAATGCACCCTGGCTCAAGCAGAAGATTCACGCCGGTGCGACGGGATTGGTGCAGGGCGAAGTGAAGCGCTTCCGAGGCTACCTGGAGATGGTCAATCCGAAGTGGACGCCGCTCGACGGCGCGCCGGAGCGCGAATCGTTCGACGCCCGCCTGCGCCCGATCTATCCCGCAACGGAAGACCTCGCGAGCAGCCGCATCGAAAAGTCGATCGTGGCGGTGCTGCCGGGCGCGATACCTCTCGTGCAGGACCCGATGCCGGAATCGCTGCGTTCGTTACGGGCGCTGGCCCCGCTTGGCGACAGCTATCGCCGCATGCATCAGCCGGCCGACGAAGACGACATGCGCGGCGCACGGCGGCGGCTCGCGTACGACGAACTTTTTCTGCTGCAGCTTGGCGTGATGCTCAAGCGCTGGCAACTGCGCCGCAGCGCCGTCGCCAAGGAGCTGCCGCTGCGCGGAGCGATCGATGAGCGCATCCGCAAGCGTCTGCCGTTTCAGCTGACACCTGATCAGGATCGCGTCTGCGCGGAGATCGCGAAGGATCTTGCCGCGGGCCAGCCGATGAACCGGCTGCTGCAGGGCGATGTCGGCAGCGGCAAGACGGCCGTCGCCGCGTACGCGATGCTGCTGGCCGCGGCGCACGGTGCGCAGGCCGCGCTGCTGGCGCCGACGGAGATTCTCGCGGAACAGCACGTGGCAAGCCTTTCGCGCATGCTCGAGGGCAGCGGTGTGCGCATCGGTCTGCTGACCGGCACCCTGAAGGCGAAGGAACGTGCGCGCGTCGTCGCTGCCGCTGCGGCCGGCGAGCTCGACTGGATCATCGGCACGCACGCGCTGCTCGCGGAGGGCGTGCACTTTCACGACCTCGCGCTCGTCGTCATCGACGAGCAGCACCGCTTCGGTGTTGCGCAGCGCGCGGTGCTGCGCGAGAAGTCTTCGCGCGAGCATGTCGCGCGGGCGCCGCATGTGCTCGTCATGACCGCGACACCGATTCCGCGCACGCTGGCGCTCACGGTGTTCGGTGATCTCGATGTGTCGACCATTCGGATGTCACCACCGGGCCGTTCGCCCGTCACAACGCGCTGGGTGACGCCGCAGACTTCCACCGAGATCTACCGATGGCTTGACCCGCAGCTCATCGCGGGTGACCGCGCGTTCATCGTTGTTCCGGCGATCGACAGTCAGAATCCGGACAGCGACAACGCGCTCGCCGACGTGACGACCCATCTCGCGTGGCTGCAGTCAGGACCGCTGCACGGCCGTCGGCTCGGCGCCATGCACGGCCGCCTCTCCGCCGAAGAACGCGTGCACGTCATGGAACGATTTCGCAGCGGCGAACTCGATGCAATCGTCGCTACCACCGTCATTGAAGTCGGCGTCGATGTGCCCCAAGCGACGGTCATCGTCATCGAGCATGCCGAGCGCTTCGGACTCGCGCAGCTTCATCAGCTGCGCGGCCGTGTCGGACGCGGCGCCAAGCCCGGCACATGCATTTTGATCGGCGAACCGGCGACGGACGAGGCGCTCAAGCGGCTGGAAGCGCTTGTCGGCACGTCGGACGGATTCCGCATCGCTGAACTTGATCTTGAGATTCGCGGCCCGGGCGAGCTCGTCGGCGCCCGCCAGTCGGGGCTTCCGCCGTTTCGCGTGGCGGATCTCGTGCGCGATCTCGATCTGTTGCGCGACGCGCGCCGCGACGCGGCCGAGCTTGTCCAGCAGGATCCGCTGCTTGAGAAACCCCAGCACGCGCTCCTCAAACGCAAGCTGCTCCATTCTTACGGCGAAGCACTCGGCCTCGCCGATGTCGGATGATCCACTGATGGCCACCAACGACGATCTCAGCGCAATGTTCGAGGAGTTCGCAAACCTGCTGCAGGTGCTGGATGCGAACAAGTTCAAGGTCCTGGCATTGCAGAAGGTCGCACGCGCCCTGAGCACGATGACGGACGTCATCGCCGAGCTCGCGCAGACCAAGGGAGCACTCGAGGCGATCGAAGGCATCGGCGCTGCGAGCGCGGCGAAGATCCGCGAGTATCTGGCCACCGGGCGCATCGCCGAACTCGAGGAGGCGCGAACACAGGTTCCCGCCGGCCTGCTTGAACTGCTGTTCATCAACGGCGTCGGTCCAAAGACGACGAGCGTGCTGTGGAAAGAGCGCGGTGTCGTTGACAAGGCAACGCTCTAGACGAAGCTCTCCAGCGGCGAACTGGAAGGCATTCGGGGGTTCGGACCGAAGAAGCTGCAGGCGCTGGGCGAGGCGCTCACGCTCAGCGAGACGGCCGCCGCGCGCATTCTCCTGGGCGAAGCGCTGCCGCTTGCAGAGCTTGTTGCGGAGCGCATGCGGGCGGTCCCGGGAGTGCAGCGCGTTGCATTCGCCGGCAGTGTGCGGCGGGGGCGCGACACCATCGGCGATATCGACGTTCTCTGCGCCTCGAAGGACCCGGCGCTGGCGCATGAAACGTTCCGCACACTGGCGCACGTTCAGAAGATCTTGACCTCGGGCGAGACCAAGACCAGCATCGTGACGAAGCACGGCATTCAGATCGATCTGCGCACGCTGCCGGAAGCGAGCTTCGGTGCGGCACTCATGTACTTCACCGGCAGCAAAGAGCACAACATCAAGCTGCGCGAGCGGGCCATCGCGATGGGCTATCGGCTCAACGAGTATGGGCTGTTCACAGACGACGGCCAGGACGCGCCGCAGCATCGCGGTGTTACGCCGATTGTCTCCGCGACGGAGGAAGAGGTCTACGCCGCGCTCAAGGTGTCCTACGTGCCGCCCGAACTGCGCGAAGATCACGGCGAGTTCACGCAGGCCATTCCCACACTCATTGAACTGGCTGATCTCAAGGCCGAGCTGCATGCGCATACGCGCGCCAGTGACGGCACGATGACGATCGACGAACTCGTGCTTGCGGCGCAGGCGAAGGGATTTCACACGATCGCCGTGACCGACCACTCAAAGTCGAGTTTCCAGGCGAACGGCCTCACCCCCGAAAGGCTGCGGGCGCACATCGCTGCGATTCACGCCGCACGCAGCCGCCATCCCTCGATGACGATTCTCGCCGGCAGCGAAGTCGACATTCTCATTGATGGACGGCTGGATTACGACGACGACCTGCTGTCGGCGCTCGACATCGTGGTGGCAAGTCCGCACGCTTCGCTCAAGCAGGACAGCGCGCTGGCAACGAAGCGGCTGCTCGCAGCGATCGAGCATCCGGCCGTGCGCATTCTCGGCCATCCGACGGGACGCCTGGTGAACGCGCGTGCCGGCCTCGAGATCGACATCAAGGCGATTGTCGCTGCGGCGGTGAAACATGATGTGGCGCTCGAGATCAACGCGAATCCGCATCGGCTGGATCTCCGCGACATCCACGTACGCGCGGCGATGGAAGGCGGCGCGCTGATCGCGATCAACTGCGACACGCACACGCCGGGCAATCTCGACCTCGCGCGCTACGGCGTGCTGACGGGGCGCCGCGGCGGACTGACGGCAGAGCGCTGCGTGAACACATGGGACGCGGAGCGGCTGCGGGCGTGGGTGGGGCGGGGGAAGTAGGAAGTGAGAAGTCAGAAGGATGAAGAAAGAAGGATGAAGTACGACTCGACGTCTTTCACCACGTGGACTAGCCCTGAAACGGTGGACACGAGGGCGCGGGAGTACAAATTCCGCGAAGGAGTCCATCCGTGGCAAGCAAGCAATCGTTCACGAAAGAAGTTTCGCGAGTCCGCCGTCCGACTCGTGGTTGAGCAGAATCGTTCTCCTTCCGACGTCGCCAAGTCCCTCGGCGTCAACGTCGGCACGCTCAAGTGGTGGCTGCGCGAGCACAGGCGCACGGACGTCAGGATCCAGGCCGTCGAGGAGACAGGGCTGCGCCGTCGCGTGCGCGAGCTCGAGGCGCAGAACCAGCGACTGCTGATGGAGCGCGACATTTTAAAATGCCGCGGTGTACTTCGCGAAGGAGCAGTCGTGAGATTCGCCTTCATCCGCGATCAGCGGGGCGAGTTTCCCGTCCGGGTCATGACGTGCACGCGACCGTCGACGACAACTACGGAAGCGTTCGCGTGCGGAACGAACTCGTCGGTCGAGGCATCGACGTCAGTCGCAACGCCGTCGCCCGCATCATGCGGAAATATTCGATCAGGGCCGCGGGCGCGAAGCGGTTCCGAGTCATGACCATGGATTCGCGTCACGACCATCCCATCGCGCCGAACATTCTCGATCGCGAGTTCGCGGTGGAGAAGATCAACCAGGTGTGGCTCGCCGACATCACCTACGTCCAAACCGACGAGGGTTTCCTCTACCTCGCGGGAGTGCTTGATCTCTGCAGCCGCCGGATCGTCGGCTGGTCGATGACGGACCACATACGCGCCGAGCTCGCGCTCGATGCGCTCAAGATGGCGATCAAGCGGCGGAAGCCGGCGGAGGGTCTCCTCCATCACAGCGACTGCGGCGTGCATATGCGTGCGGAATCTATCGCGAGGAGCTTGCGTTCACGAAGATCGAGGCGAGCATGAGTCGTCCGGGCAACTGCTAAGAAGGAGATGCTGTACCGGCGCCACTTCAGGACGCGAGCGGAAGCGCAGCAGGCGATCTTCGAGTGGATCGAAACCGTGTACAACAGAGTGAGGATGCACAGCGCGCTTGGTTAGGCGGCATGAGTGAGTAACCCTCGTGTCCACCGGTCCCGGGGCTAGTCCACTTCTTACCTCTCACTTCGCACCCCCCCCTCCCCGAAATGCCAGCTCGCGTGCCACCTGTCCCGCGCGCACATCCTCCGGCCGGCCTTCGAGAATCCGACACTGGCTCTTCTTGCCGTGGACGATCATCACTTCGATCACAGCGACCGTGCGCTCCGCCTGGCCGAGGTTCTCACCGGTGTCGGGATCAATGACATCCTGGCCGCCGCCGCGCACCTGGAGGCGCATGCCCTCCGACAGTCGCCCCGTTCCGCGATTCAGCCACACCGCGTCACCATCGACCAGTGCGACCTTGATCGGTGCAACCGTGTCGACGATTGCCGACACGAGCGACGCAGCCGTCTCATGCACCAGCGCACTCATGGTGCCGGATGCATCCGGCGCGCTGCCGCCGAACATGCGGCTCAGTTGCGAATTGTCGAGGTGAGTTCCGATGGTGTCAGCCCACACGATTGCGCCGGTCTCGACATCGAGCAGTCGCGCGGCAACACTCAGGCCGGCGAACGCCCGCGCGAACGTGTAGCCCGATGCCTGCACTATCTGGGTCGTGATCTCGAGACCGCCCGTTTCCATTGAACCGACCAGCAGGAGATCCGCGCCGAGCATGCGCCCAAAGCGAGCGAGCTCTTCCGGCGTGCGGCCGTAGCTCTCGACGAAGTTCCGCTCCTTCGCCACCGAATCCACGTTCTGCCGATCGAGCACGGTTAACACGCCCGACTTCACGAGCTGCTCCAGCGTCGCGTCGGCCAGCCGGCGTGCGAGTTCGTCACCCTGCACCGGACTGCCCGCGAACTCGAAGTTCGAACTCGCCGCGCGGAACGGCATCACCGCAATCGTGCGACGCGAGGAGAATCCGTTGTCAAACCGCGCCACGCCGACCAGCATCGTCAACTGTCGCTCGGTGCCTGCTTCGCGGTTCTCGAGCACGTTGACATGATCGATCAACCCCCTGCTCGCCGCCTTTACCGAGGCAATCATCGAAGCAAGATTCTGGCTCGGCACCGCGAGCGCCGCGTCGAGATCCCGCAGCGAGTCCGCAAAGCGCTGCTTCTTCGTGCTATCCACGAGAAACGGCGCACTCACCTGCGTCGCCGCATCAGCAACGCCGCGACGAAACGCGAGCTCCGCCGTCGCGCCGGTCGCCTGCGTCTGAATCTCGACCACAACCGCCTGCGCCACAGCGCTTCCGGTAAAGACCGAAATCACGATGAACACCACCGCCGCAATCTGCATGCACCTGTTCATGAAAGTACCTCCTGCGCGTTACCGCTGCAGCTTGCCGACTGTGTTGGAGAAGCCTTCCCAGACCGTTTCGCCGCTGCGCAGATCGACGACCCACATGCGCATCTCGTAGTTGCGCTGCCGCACGCCTTTGATCGCCTCGTACTGCCCCAGAACCTGGCAATTCACCGAGAGATTCGGCACCGTCGCCGTCCCCTGCGCCGTGCGCTCAGCGACCTGGCTCTGATCAAACATCGGATCGTTGCCGAGCGCGGTGTTCTCGCGAACACTTTCGTCACGCGCGTCGGAGCCGAGCGTGGCGACAAAGCGCACACGATTGTCTCTGCGCAGCGCGCTGCGGATCCGCCCGAGCACCATCTCGGTGTTGATGTCCGAGATCGATGTCTTGTTCTCTACCTGCGAGACCTGCATGATCACCGGCTTGGCGTATGGGTCGAGAAAGCCGTCGGTGAGCATCTCCTGCGTGAGGCTGTCCGACCACTCGCGCAAATCGGAGTAATCGAGCTGCGCGGTCGTGATCGCCTCGGGACCGGTCGGGTCGATGCGCTTGGGCGGCACGCTGCACGCGCTCGCCAACAGGGACAGAAGTACGATTGATGAAACAAAGCGTGTTGAACGGGTCATGGGATACTTCCAGTTGGGATTGATTCTGAGAGAGCGATACAAGATTGATGCGCGGTCATCGGTCCCACGGCCGGATTTCAAGACGCCAGTCGACGGTGGCCCGCGTCGGTGCCAGCGCAGTGATCTCGCCCTGCGCCCCGCCGTTCAGCTCGCGCCGCGTCCAGGCATCGGTGCTCGCACCGATCTTGAGCCCGCTCGAGTCATACCACGTGAACTTGTACATGTAGAGCGCGTTGCCGGCGCTCTCGTTCACGAGGTTCGCCTGAACGCGCAGCAGACCGTCCGCCTGCCCGACGTAGCAGCTCGTGACATCCACCTTTCCCTTCAGAAACGGGTTGGATATCTTCGAGTCGAACTCGATCGCGTTGGGCCGCGCATTCTTGGTTTCGTACGTGTTGCTCGAGCTGCACCCGGCGGCAGCGGCAATTCCCGCCAGGAATGTGAGGGCAAGTCGGTGCACAAGACGTGTCATGAAGAAGCTCCGAAGGTGAGGGGACGAGAAACGGTGTGTTCCGGTGGGCAGTCTGCAGCGGGTCCGGGAGCAGTTCCACCGGACTGCAGGGGCACAGCGCGAATGAGGAGCTGACCGGGAACCGCGCTGCGGACCCAGACGAGCGTGACGGGCGCGTCGGGCAGCGCGACGCGCGTCATCGGCCCTCCCGCGACGCCGACTTCGACGATACCGTCCGCAGGCCGTGGCAGCTGTGCAATCTGCACCTCGGCGGGAACGCTCCGCCACGTGCGCAGATCGGACTGGTTCGTGACGTACTTGTACGCACTGGCCGCGATGAGCACCGCGATCTGGCCGAGCGCAGCGCCACTGTCGCCGTCGCGGCCGCGGCGCCGCAGCGGTTCGCTCGCTGCAAAGGTCGCTGCTTCCTTGGCCGCGACCATCACCGCCGTACGCAGAATGATTTCCGGAAGCCGCTGCTGAAAGTCGCGCTCCCAGATCGCGTCGTAGTCGGCAAGCGTTTCGGTGCGCACGACGCTGTCGCCGCCGCGCACGTCGACGGCGTATGCGGGGCGGGGATTGCGGACCTGCTTGGGCAGCGGAATCGTCGAGAGGCCGAGCCAGGGTGTGATCAGCGGAATCGTGATCTGTTCAAGGCGCGGCGCCATGCCGTTTTCAAAGAGCACCATGACCTGCGGCGCGCCGTCGCGGGCGCGATCGAACGGATTGTGCTCGACCTGTGCCAAGAGGGTCTTGTTCTCCGGCATCATCGCCAGCGCCCGGCGCAGATCGGTGTCGCCGCGCTGACGATCGTTGCCGTCGCCGGTCGAACTCTGGAGCATGCCCGAGAGCCATGACGCGAGCGGATTCAGATACGCGGTGTAGGCAACGGTGAGATCGACTCCCTCGCGACCGAGAATCGCCTGCACGGCATCGCCGCCGCCGCGCTTCGAAATCTCGTCGTCGATCTTTGCGATGCGCTTCTCCTGCTCGATCTCCGCGTCGCGCTGCCGCTCGATCGCGCGCCGCGCAGCGACCGCCGCGCCACTTCCGTCGTGCCGCGACAGGGCGGCAATGATCCGTGCGTTCTCGATCGCGATGCGGTCGGCGTACGACCCGCGAAACGTGCGCAGCCGGTCGTTCACGGTGATCGCGCCCAGCTCTTCAGGCAGTGTCGTCGTGGACCACTCGAGATCGAACCGGTCCGACAGCAGACTCGCTTCGGTGAGCACCGTCCAGCTCTCCTCGAACTTCCCCGCATCCTGGGCGGTCTTGCCCTCTTCCATTCTCCACAGCAGGGCGTCGCGCGTTTCGGAGCGCAGGCCGGTGGCGCCGGTGTCTGCGAGCAGGGCATGAGCGCCCGCGGGGTCGCCCGCGGCATAGATGGACTGCGCCTTCTCGATGCGCTGCCGCGCCTGACTGCAGCCGCATGGTGCTGCGACGAGGCCGACGGCCACGAAAGACCAGCCCAGCCATCGAAGCGCTTCGGTGTCACGGGCCATGAACCGCCGGATTGAAAAGGATCGCGAGATCGTCACAGCGTGAGTAGGGAGCATTGAAGACCGGACGGCGAACGCCGCGTCCGACACGGGCGTCCGGAGGGAGATTCCCGATCCGAACATCATCATCGACACGGGGACGAACCGCACTGTAGGACAGCGAAGCCTTCATGAGGCGTCCAACGACTTCGATCACCGCCTGTACGATTGTGTCTGGTCAATGCCCCTGACAGTCCGCGCGTCCCTCGGTTTGAAGGAAGGATTCCCCCCGTGTTTGAGAGTCTGAGCGATCGCTTCGGCACATTCTTCCGCAAGATCAGCGGCAAGGGCACCATCACCGAGTCAAACGTGCGGGACGCGATCGAGGAAGTCCGGACGGCGCTCCTCGAAGCCGACGTGCATCAGGATGTGGTCGACCACTTCACGAAGGGCGTGCTCGAAGATTCGCTGGGCCGGCAGGTCACGAAGAGTCTGAAGCCAGGCCAGGAGATGATCGGCATCGTCCACGATCGCCTCGTCAGCCTGATGGGCGGAACGCCGTCGGATCACGAAGACCCGTCGGCGCCGCCCGCCCCGTCGGCGAGCCCCATTGAGTTCGTCGCGCCTGGTCCGACCGTCATCATGATGTGCGGCCTGCAGGGCTCCGGCAAAACGACGACTTGCGGCAAGATCGCGGCGTGGTGCCGCCGCCGCGGCCTGAACGTCATGGTGGTCGCCGCGGATCTCCAGCGGCCCGCGGCTGTCGAACAGCTTCGCCAGGTCGTGGAGACGGTCGACAAGGAAGCCCCGGGCGGTTCGCGCATTGCGTTCTATGGCGAGCCCGACAAGTGCGTCGAGTACGGCAAAGCCGTGGGCGTCGCGATCGGCGTGTGCCAGCGGGCATGGAAGACGGCGAAGGACAACAAGTTTGATGTGCTGATTCTCGACACCGCGGGCCGGCTGCACATCAACGACGAACTCATGAAGGAGCTGCAGGGCGTCAAGACCGCCGTCGCGCCGCACCAGGTGTTCCTCGTTGTCGACGCGATGACGGGCCAGGACGCACTGCGCAGCGCGAAGACGTTTCACGAACGGCTGCACGTTGACGGCCTGATCCTGACGAAGTTCGATTCCGAAACGCGCGGCGGCGCTGCGCTGTCCGCGAAACACGTGACCGGCGCGTCCGTGCGCTTCGTCGGCACCGGCGAGAAATGGGAGGCGCTCGAGGAGTTCCATCCCGAGCGCATCGCCGGCCGCATCCTCGGCATGGGTGATGTCGTCAGTCTCGTCGAGCGAGCGAAGCAGGAAGTGAGTGAGGAGGAGGCCGAGCGCATCGCGAACAAGATGGCGGCCGGTAAGCTGACGATCGACGACTTCCTCGGCCAGATGCGCTCGATCCGGCGCATGGGTTCGATGAAGCAGCTGTTCGGCATGCTGCCTGGCGTCGGCGCAGCGCTCAAAGGCATCGACATTGACGAGAAGCAGATCGACCATCTCGAGGCGATCGCGACGTCGATGACGAAGGCGGAGCGTGACGATGTCAAGCGCATCAACAAGAGCCGATCGCGCCGCGTCGCGAGGGGAAGCGGCACGAAGGAACCCGAGGTCAACCGCTTTGTCGACAGCTTCCAGCAGATGCAGAAGATGACGCAGCAGATGGCAGCAGGCGGACTCGGAAGCCGCAGCCTGCAAAGCATGAAGAACATGGTGAACCAGGGAGCGCTGCCGGGATTGCCGGGCATGCCGGGCCTGTCGACCAAGGGCTCATCGAAAACCGAAAGCCCGAAGTCGCGATTCAAAAAGCGGCGGTGAGCTACACCACCAGCATCGCATCGCCGTAGCTGTAGAACCGATAGCGCTCGCTGATGGCAATGGCGTAGATCCGCTTCAGTTCGTCGATGCCGATGAATGCGGCGACGAGCGCGATGAGTGTTGATCGTGGAAGATGAAAGTTCGTGAGCAGCGCGTCGGTCAGGCGCAGACTCGAACCTGGCGCGATGAGGATGTCCGTGTCCCATACGAGCGGACCGTTCAGCGGCAGTGGTGAGGGCAATGACTCCAGTGTGCGCACGGAGGTCGTGCCGACGGCGACCACGCGTCCCGCGCCGCGGCGTGAGCGCTCGTGCGCGCTGCGCAGCTGCGCGAGCGCCGCGTGGGTGATCATGCATCGCTCGCGGTGCATGCGATGCTCGCTCAATTCGTCCGCTTCGATCGGCTTGAACGTTCCCGCCCCGACCTGCAGTGTGAGGGGAATGCGCTCGATACCGCGCGCGGCAATCGCTGCCAGCAGCTGTTCCGTGAAGTGCAGTCCCGCAGTCGGCGCCGCGACGGACGGCGCGTCGGTGTCGGCGGCAAACACCGTCTGATATCGCACGCGGTCGTTGGCGTCGCCGCCGCCGTCGTCATCGCCACCGTCGTCCTTTCGCGCTTTCAGAATGTACGGCGGCAGCGGCGTCCAGCCGACCTCGGCGAGCACCGCGTCGGCCGTCACACCGCCGTCAATTGAGACTACGAAGCCTTCGCCCTCGCGTCCGTGGACGATCAGTCCGAACGCGCCCGGCCGCGCAGCGGTCGCCGGTCCGATCATGTCGAGGCGCTCACCCGGGTCCACGCGCTTGGCGTTCCGAAGGAGTGCGATCCACGTGCGTGCGTCGCGCCGTTCAAGCAGCAGTCCTTCGATGCGGGCGCCGCCGTGCGCACGCTGGAGCTTCACACGGGCCCGCGCCACGCTCGTGTCGTTGACGACGAGCGCGTCACCTCGTTCGAGGTACTGCGGCAGATCGCGCACGATGCGATGTTCAATGGCCTTGGTGGCGCGCCGGTAGACGAGCAACCGCGCCGCGTCGCGGGGAGTGACCGGCGCCCGCGCCACAAGGGACGGATCAAACGGGTAGTCGAGGTCGCTGGTGCGCATGGGGAATTACGGAAGCGCCCGTCGCGTGCGCACCACGATCTGATGCGTTGTCGCACCGTCGCCGCACATCTGGCGCGCAGGGCGTGAAGCGCTCGCACTGAGAATCTCAGCGCGCCGCGTCGGGCTGCGGATCTTATCGGCGAGCGCGATGGGCACGCGCGGCTGGCGCGCCCGTCGCGATACGAGAGGCGTTGACACACCTCGCACCAATCTGCCGTTCACGATGCACGACGCCACGGTTCTTGAAGCCGAGCCCTGCCTGCCTGCTCGACTCGAAGCCTGTCTATGACAATGCCGCTTCCGCCCGAGGATGTTCTTCTTCGGCGGCCTTCCCAGCCCCCCGGGCGGAGCGGCCGGACAGTACGTGCCCGAACAGTCCTTGCAACGGTTTGCGTCAGCTGCTTTCGGCGGCGTTGGCGCGTGCTGACACCGCAGAGAGCCGCCTCGCGATGGCGCTGAGCGGAGCGTTGCCCGAGCTGCCGCCACCGCTGCCCGCTCCCTCGCTTCCGCGGGTCGAATGGAAGGCCAGCCTGCATACCGACGGGGCGTCCTTCGACGAATGCACCTCGGGTGCCCCGCTGCCGCCGCGCGTTGCGCACGCCTACCAGCCCGTCATCGGCGTCTCCGGTCAGCTGCTGTCGATCTTCGCGTGAGCGGCTTCGTCTGACGAATACGGAAACAAATCCGCGGGCAGCGCACGGATTCCGCGCCGTGCCGCCTTGGCCACCGCGTACTGCATCGAGCGGCGCATGCGTGTCCGAACCTTGTCGTCGATCGTGAGCCCGTGCGACTCCATAGTGGCCAGCGACCACTCCCACGCTCTCAGTTCTTCAAGGCAGCGCGGGCGCACCGTGCCCAGTCCGATTGCATGATGGCCCACCTCGTGCAGAAAAATCGAGCAGCTCAACGGGGTCTTCGGATACGGCGACTCCAGCATGCGCTGCCGGCGTCCGTCGCGATAGACGAGTTCCCACGCGCACCCCGACATCGAACGGCGCCACTTGCGCACGCGGAACCCGTACGTCGCCTTCATCGACGTCACGACACTGTGTACGCGCGCTGCCGGTCACTGACGCGCTTGCGCGTGCGCGGCGCCCGCGCAGCCGGCGGAGGCGCGGCGACCGGGGCGCCGGCGAACGAGAAGAAGAACTGCACGAGCCGCTTCATACAAGGGTTCACGACGGCGACGACTCACGCGCGTTCGACGGAGTCGCGCTCGGTATCGGGCTGACGCGCATGCCCGCGCGCCAGGGACGCCCGGCCCGGTAGGCGTCGAGTGTCATCGGCTTCCCCCCGGGCGGCTGCAGTTCCAGCACCTCGAGCCGGCCGCGCAGGCAGGTAATCGTCCCGTCGTCGGCGATCACGCCCGCTCCGGCGGTGCCACCCTCGACGAGATCGCGGACGCGCAGCAGCCGCACGGATTGGCCGCCCGGCGTCTCAGCAGCGCCTTCGACGAATAGGTCACATCCCGGCCATGGCGTGAGCCCGTGAATCCGGCAGCGGGCCGTGCGGGCATCCATCGCGCGAAGATCGATCCGGCCGTCTTCCTTCCTGAGCTTCCGCGCTTTCGTCACACGTCCCTCGTCCTGCACCTGGCCGGCGAGCGCGCCGCCGGAAAACTTGGCAAGCGTCTCGAGCACCACCGCAGGCCCCAGCGCTGCGAGCCGATCGTGCAGTTCGCCGCACGTCTCGAGCGGGTCAATCTCGGTGGCCGCCTGCGCGTAGATCAACCCCGCGTCCATTCGCTGGGCCACGCTGATGACGCTCACGCCGGTGATCGCGGGCTCCTCGGCAGCCGCCGCTTCAATCATCGCCCAGTTGATCGGCGCAGCGCCCCGCAGCTTGGGCAGCAGTGACGCGTGCAGATTGATCGCAAAGATGTCCTGCAGCAGCGGCTGTGCGAGCTTCTGTCCGAAGGCGATGACGACGAACGCGTCCGGACGCAGATCGCGCAACGCACCCGCGTCGGCAGGCAGGTTCACGTCGTCCATTTTGCGCAGCGCCAGTCCGACCTCTTGGGCAAATGCCGCGATCGGTGTCGGCGCCAGCGTCCGCCCACGGCCGGCGGGCCGGTCGGGCTGCGTGACCACCGCAAGCACGTCGTGCTCATCGCGAATCGCTCGAAGGGTCGGCACGCCGAACGCGCCCGAGCCAAGGAAGACAATGCGGAGTCGACGTGCGCTCATCGGCGCGTCGCCTTGGTCTCGTCGTCATACGCTTCGCGCAGCAACTTGACTTTCTTGCGCGAGGCGAGCTTGTCCATCGGCGTCATGCGGTCAAGGATGAGCGTCCCCTCAAGATGATCAAACTCGTGCTGCCAGATGCGGGCGAGCATTCCGTCGTCCGTGCGCGTGAACGCAATTCCTTCAAGATCGGTTGCAGCGATGGTGACCTTGGGCGGCCGGCGGATGTCAGCACGGATCTCGGGCAGGCTGAGACAGCCTTCTTCGAACGGTTCGACGCCGCCTTCCACCATCGCGAGCGAAGGGTTGACGTACACACCAAGTGGCTCGGCCGGTCGTTCCTCCGTCGCCGGCCGGGCTTGGACGACGAACAGCCGGAGACTCTCGCCGACCTGGGGTGCGGCAATACCCGCCCCTTCTTCCTCGCGCATGACGCGAACCATGTCAGCGACCAGTTCACGGATGAATTCATCGATCCGTTCGACAGTCCGGGCACGCTGCAGGAGGACCGGGGCCGGAAAGACGACAATCTGTCGAGGCGAGCGGTTCGCCCGGAGCGAACTGGTTGCAGGAGGAATCGAGGCGTCAGAAGCCATTGTGCCATGCTATCGGGGGGGACGAGCCGATGGTTGCGTTACACATTCGTCATGTACACGTGAAGCTGCCCACTTTTTCGGCCATCGCCGCTCTCGAAAGTCCGCGCCGACCGTCCGCGATCTGGCGCGATCTGGCGCGATCTGGGACACTCCACGCAGCCGCCTCACGCCACCGCCCCTGCGCAAACCCCAGTGCCCTGCGTTGACCTCGACCGCACTTCACGTTTACCTTTCACCATTCCTCGCATCCCTCGCATCCCTCGCATCCCGCCGTTCGCGTCATGATGCCTCGTCCTGAACCACGCCTGCGGAATCGGTCACTGACTCTTCCGAAGGTGTGCATGCCCCGAGATTGCCCCACACGTGTTTTCGAATTTCTTCAAAAAGAAGCCTGAGGCCAGCGACGGAACGCCACCGCCGCCGGCGGGCAAGTCCACTGCGGGCGCGTTTGAACCGGATCCTGAAAGGGCTGCGAAGTGGTTTAACCACGGCCGCGTCGCTATCGCCCAGCAGAACTATCCCTACGCAATGCTGTGTTTTGCGATGGGCATCCGCCTCGACCCGTTCAACATGCCCGCACATGAATCCATGTACGAGGCGGGCGTTCAACATTTCAATACGGGGGGCAAGCCGGCCAAGCGCGAGGATGCCAAGAAGGTGCAGGGCCCGGGACCGGTCGATCGGTTCGCCGCTGCCGAGTTCGTCTGGATGCACGATCTGAACAATCTCTCGCTGACGCTGGAGGTTCTGGAGGCGGCCGGGCTGATCGGTCAGATGGCGTTCGGCAAATGGATCGCCCCGAGCGTCATCAACCGCATGCGCCGGCAGCAGGTGAAGAAGAAGGGCCCGTGGGTCACGGCGAAAGATCACTTCATGAAGCTTGAGTGCTGGAACGAGGCGTTCGCGGCCGCTGAAGCTGCGCTCGAGATCGATCCAGCAGACAGCAAGCTCGCGAATCAGATCAAGGAACTGCAGGCGCAGCAGGCCATCGAGCGCGGAGGCTTCAACGCAGCTCCGACGGACTCGGGCGACTTTCGGCGGAACATCAAAGACGCCGACAAGCAGCGCACGCTGGATGAGCAAGGCAGCATTTCGGGCGGCGCCGACGTGGAAGAGCGGAACTTTGAGCGTGCGAAGAAGGAGCTCGAAGAGAACCCGATGTCGGCGGATGCGATTTCGAAGTACGGCCAGGCGCTGAAGCGGCGCGCGACGCCCGAGTCAGAAGAGCTCGCCCACAGTGTGTACATGACTGGATACGAGCGATTGGGCGAGTATCGCTTTCGTGTGCAGGCCGGTGACATCAGGATCAGCCAGCTTCGCCGGCGCGCCGTAGCCGCGAAAGAGCAGCTCGACGCGACGCCTACCGATCTTGTCCTCCAGACGGAGTACGAAGAACGGCTCCGCGAACTTCGGGAGGTGGAAGGCGCCGAGTTCCGCGAACGGGTCGCGAAGTACCCGACCGATCGCGGCATGAAGATCGACCTTGGCCGCATTGAATTCGACCTTGGCAACTACGAAGACGCGATGCCGCTTTTCCAATCGGCGAAGGAAGAGTCAAAGAGCCGCGTCCGGGCGACGTTCATGCTCGGCCGCTGCTTCGCGGCGATGGGCTGGCACTCGGAAGCCATTCAGGAATTCCGTGACGCGCTGCAGTCGATCGACTCGACCGTCAAGGACGTTGAAATTGACATCCGGTACGAAATGATGACCTCGCTGATGGCGCTGGCCGTCGCCGAGAACAGCCCCGCCGCCGCGAAGGAGGCATTCGAGATCTGCTCTGCGATCGTCCGCGCCAACATCGGCTACCGCGACATCCGCGACAAGCGCAAAGAGATCGATCAGCTGCGGAAGGACCTGGGCGGATGAGGAAGGTGAGAAGGAAGAAGGAAAAGGCAGAAGTACAGATTTACGCCCTTAGTTTTCTCCGTCCTTCATCCTTCTTACTTCATCCTTCTTCCTTCACACTTCCCCGTGCTCCGTGCCGTTGCCGTCATCCCCGCCCGCTTTGGCTCGACCCGCTTTCCGGGGAAGCCGCTCGCTGCGAAGACCGGCAAGCCGCTGATTCAGCACGTGTGCGAGCAGACGGCCAAGTGCGCCTCGATCGAGCGGATCATCGTCGCGACCGATGACGCGCGCATCCTCGACGCGGTGCGTGGGTTCGGCGGCCATGCCGTCATGACGCGCGAAGATCACCCCAACGGCACGAGCCGTATCGCGGAGGTCGCCGCCGGGCTCGACTGCGACCTGATCGTCAACGTACAGGGCGACGAGCCGTCGATCGAGCCCGACCTCATCGAGCGTGCGGTGGCCGCGCTGCGGAACCGGCCCGACTGCCCGATGGCCACGGTCGCGAGCCCGTTTGCGGACGGCGAGGATCCGAGCGATCCAAACGTGGTCAAAGCGGTGGTCAGTCTGCAGGGAACGGCGCTGTACTTTTCGCGATCCCTGGTGCCGTTTTGGCGGGACGGGGTGAGGGAGCAGAACGCCGACCCCAGCGCGCGGCCGCGTGCCGCGCCGCTCAAGCACATCGGACTGTACGTGTACCGGCGCGCCTTCCTTGCGACGTTCGTAGGTCTTACCCCCACTCCGCTCGAACTGACCGAGCAGCTGGAGCAGCTTCGGGTGCTTGAACACGGTTACTCGATCGCGGTGGCCATCGGCCGCTCGACGTTTCACGGGATCGACACACCGGAGCAGTACGAGGCGTGGGTCGATCGCTACCGCAGGGAACAGCCAAGCGGTTCGCAAGGACTTCGTCCAAGCGCTTCCATGCGAGGCCCCGGCGCGGTACGGTAGGGAATGCCCCTCTCCAATCCCCCGCGCTCGAATTCCGACGGTAACGACCACTCGAGGGACGAGCTTGACGATGACCTCTGCGGTGTCACGCCCTCGAGTCAGATGGGTCATCTCGCCGGGTCGGAGTTCCTCTCACAGTTTGGCCAGAGTGAAGGCAGTACCGAGTGGTACTCGCCCGCGCCGCCCGGCTACGAGAAGGGACGAACAAAATTTGTCGTGGTGATCGGCACCGTGATGAGCGGTCTCGGCAAAGGGATCTTTGCGAGCTCGCTCGCCAAACTCATCCAGGACAAGGGCCTCACTGTTGCGCCGATCAAGCTCGAGGGCTATCTCAATATCGACGCCGGCACGCTGAATCCGTATCGCCACGGCGAAGTGTTCGTGCTCGAGGACGGCGGTGAATCGGACATGGATCTCGGCACGTATGAGCGCATTCTGAGCCAGAATCTCACGCGAAAGAACTTCGTCACTGCCGGACAGATTTACACCGAAGTGCTCGAGCGCGAGCGGCGCGGCGGGTACCTCGGACGTGACGTGCAGATGATTCCGCATGTCACCGGCGCCGTGAAGATGAAGCTCCGCGATCTCGCGATGACCGGTCATCAGACGCCGCAGGGCCCGAAGCCGCTGGACGTCGTCTTCGTCGAGGTGGGCGGCACCGCGGGCGATTATGAAAATGGATTTTATATCGAGGCGCTGCGCGAGCTCGCGTTTGAAGAAGGACCGGAATCGACGTGTTTCGTGGCGCTGACCTACGTGCTCGAACCAAGCATCTTGGGCGAACAGAAGAGCAAGGCGGCGCAGCTCGGCATCAAGCGATTGATGGAAGCAGGGATTCAGCCGCAGATCGTGGCATGCCGCGCGAAGAACCCGGTGACCGAGAAGGTGCGCGAGAAGATCGCGATGTTCTCGAACGTGCCCATGAAGCGCGTGTTCTCAATGCACGATCGCGAATCGATCTACGTGATCCCTGAAGCGATGCGGGCGCAGGGGCTCGATCGGGAGATTCTCTCGCTGCTTCATTTGCACGAGCGGGTGAATCCCTCGCATGAAGACGTCTCACGGCAGACGTGGCTGAGCTTCTCGAGCAAGCTGTCCGGACCGCGGCGGCATCGGATCGATCTCGGACTCGCGGGCAAGTACGCGTCGCTGCGCGATGCGTATGCGTCGATCGAGAAAGCGATCGAACATTGCTCGATCCATCTGAGCTGCGACATCAAGACGCACTGGCTCGACACGACGGAGATGACGACGGCCGAGCACGCGAAGAAGGCGATCGGCAGCATGCACGCGGTGATCGTGCCGGGTGGCTTCGGCACGCGCGGTGTCGAGGGCAAGATCCGGTGCGTGCAGGTGTGCCGCACGATGGGCATTCCGTTCCTCGGCATCTGCCTTGGGTTCCAGGTCGCCGTGATCGAGTACGCGCGGAACGTGCTGGGGCTGACCGACGCAAACTCGACGGAGTTCGACGGCCGGTCGCGCAACGCCGTCATCAGCGAGCTGCCGGATCAGAAGAAGATCGAAGGCATCATGGGCGGCACGATGCGGTTGGGCGGGCAGGACATCGTCCTCGAGCCGGATTCACTCGCGAGTTTCCTTTACGACGGCCGCTCGACGGTGCGCGAGCGATTCCGTCATCGCTACGAAGTCGACCCCAAGTACATCGAGGCGATGACGGCGGCCGGTTTCGTCTTCTCAGGCCGCCATCCGCGCTTTCCGATCATGCAGGTGATGGAGCTGCCGCAGACGGTGCACCCCTACTTCATCGGCGGCCAGTTCCATCCGGAGCTGACCAGCCGCCCGTTGCGCCCGCAGCCGATGTTCATGGGCCTGGTCGCAGCGGGGATTCGAAGGGCGAATCCAGAGCTGCCGATGGAGGCGATTTCGTCGCGGTGGCTGAGACCGCAGCCAGCGACGGCGACTGTGTGAGCGGGCGGGACGCGACTTGAGAGCATTGCGGCTCCGCGTATACTGCCCCGCTCAATTGACTGATCACGCCGATGTAGCTCAGCTGGTTTAGAGCGCTGGATTCATAACCCGGAGGTCGGCGGTTCGAGTCCGCCCATCGGCATTTCCGCTCCGCGTCGCAGGACCACACACCACGTCGCTCAAGACCTTGCAACGCGAGGACTTGGGCGACGCTGTGCTGATGGAGGCGTCCCGCACCGTCTCGCGGCGTCCCCGCCGCACCGCGGCATGCCGGCCAGTGCTTTCGAGAGATCGCGCAGACGTGTGTGCAATTGGCGTCCGATCGTCAAGGTCGGAGTCGAGTGACGAGCACGCTCCTGTGCCGTCTTCACGCTGGCGCCGCTGGCGACCACCTATGAGATGTGCGAGTGTCGGAGTCCGTGGAAGTCGGCGCGCGGCCTTTCGTCCTCCGTCGTTTCCAACCAAAGGAGCTACCAGTTCACGATTGAGCACGAGTGCGCGACGCGTCCTCGACGCGCGCGGCATGCACGTGCTCCGCGTCATCGCCAAAGCGCGGATCGTCCGTCATGCGTCCGTCATGCGTCCGTCATGCGGATCGGCGCCGCCGTGGCAAGATGTCGAGACGTGCTTTGCCCTCGCGAGAGTGCATCGCGAGCAGAGTGCATTCCTTCGTTGGATTGGAGTTTCACCATGAACTGGTTTATGAGCGCTATCACCCTTGGCGTCGGTAGTCTCGTCGCCCCCGCCATCGCCGGGGACCCGGTGCTTCCCGATTGGACACAGAGTCAGTTCGGCACATCAAGCGCCGTGAGCGTACATCCGTACTATCCGCTTGCGCCGGGAACGTTTTCTGTCATGGAAGGCATAGTCGAGGACGGCGCGGCCGAGCGCATCGAGACCTTCGTCACATTCGATACAAAGACAATTCTCGGGGTATCCACTCGCGTCGTGCGCGACACGACCTTCATTGACGATCTCGTGGTCGAAGTTGCGCATGACTGGTACGCCCAGTCCAACGACGGAATCGTCTGGTACTTCGGAGAGTTCGTCGAGAACTTCTACTATGACGAGAACGGGAAACTCGTCGCCACGGACAACGCTGGATCGTGGATCGCCGACGGCGTGACAAATCTGCCCGGGGCGATCATGCTCGCGCAACCAACTGAGGGAGACGTGTACTTCCAGGAGTTCGCGCCGGGCGTCGCTCTGGACTTTGCCGTCGTCCTGGGCCTTGATGAAACAGTGACGCTCCCAATCGGGACGTTTCGCGATGTTCTGGAGACCTCGGAGGGGAACCTCATTGATGGTCCACAGGTGGTCGAGGACAAGCTGTACGCGCCGGGGATCGGACTCGTGTTCATCAACACGCTCGACGATCGCGGGCGGGAGGAATTCACGATCGAGCTCGTGTCGCACACTCCGCCGCTCGCCGCGCTGGATGACTGGACACAGGCGACTTTTGGACCGTCGAGCGCCGGCTCCGGGCATCCGAATTTCCCGCTCGCCCCGGGATCGTTCAGGGTGTACGAGGGCGTTGTCGAAGAGGGCGTTGTCGAGCGAATCGAGGTGTTCGTCACGTTCGAGACCAAGACGATTCTCGGCGTCGAGACCCGTGTCGTGCGCGACAATGCGTTTGAAGACGGTGTTCTCGTAGAAACGGCGCTCGATTGGTATGCGACGGCGGAAGACGGAACCGTGTGGTACTTCGGCGAGTTCGTCGAGAACTATCACTACGACGCGAGGGGTTCGCTCATCGCGATTGACAACAACGGCTCCTGGATCGCCGACGGTATCGCAACGCTTCCCGGTGTCGTCATGCGCGCCGATCCGAACGTTGGTGACGCATACTTTCAGGAATTCGCACCCGGCGTAGCGTTCGACTTTGCAATCGTTACGCAGGTGGATGCGACGGTGGTGACGCCCGCTGGTCGATTCGAGAATGTCCTCAAGACCGCCGAAGGAAATTACTTTGATGGTCCAGGAATTGCCGAGAACAAGCTCTACGCCGATGCAGTCGGGCTGGTGATGGTTGAGGTGCTCGGCGATGCGGGCCGAACGGAGTTCGAGGTGCCCTTGGTGAGTATCGATCCGGTCCTGTGCATGGGCGATGTCGATCACGATCAGGCGGTCGACGCGGCCGATCTCGCGGTGCTCCTCGGTGCGTGGGGCGGAGGGGATCAGTTCGCCGACCTTGACCGCGACGGCGAGGTGAACCAGGCTGACCTCGCGATTCTGCTTTCGCGCTGGGGAAACTGTCGGTAACGGCAATGTGACGCCTCCCGGCCCACGGAGCGTCGGGCCGGGAGAGCGGGGCCAGGTGTTTTCTGCCCTCAGCGACCTATAGCATCGCTTGCGGGGCATCAACATCGAACCGTCATGTTGAACGCCGTGCCCGATGCTATAGAGTGACCAAGTTGGCCTCGTGTCGACAGGAATTACACTTGCTTCAAGAAGGGGAATCGCCAATGCCGAAATCCAAATCGTCGAGCGCGTGCGCACTGCCCGTCGCCTGTTTGTTCGCAACGGGCCTGCTCGCCGGGCTGCAAGGGTGCGCCCACCGTGCGGGCGCGGACGAGTCGACGCACGCGCGGGCGGCGTTAGGAGCTTCGGGGGGGGCGTGCGACGACGCTGATGACGATGACGATGACGATGACGATGAGATCTCGATCGCCGATGTTCCTGCTCATGTAGCACAGGCTGCGATCAAAGCTGTGCCCGGATTCGTCCTTGAAGAGGCCGTACGCGTCGGCGAAGGCGATAGCGCGGTCTACGAACTTGAAGGAGAAGCCGACGGCACGGAGTACGAGATCGAAGTCGACGCAACAGGAGCAGTGTTGGAGATCGAAGCGGATGCGGAATCCGAAGACGGCGACGATGATTGACTCGATCGGAATCCATTCGGAGGAGTCGTTTGGAATGGGGAGGACTAGCGGTGCGCATTCTGATTGTCGAAGACTCCTCTCGACTGCGCGAGTCACTCGCGGACGGTCTTCGCGCCGCCGGGTATGCAACCGATGCGACGGGAGACGGCCGCTCGGGTCTCGCCAACGCGCGCGTGATCGACTACGACCTGATGGTCCTCGACCTCATGTTGCCCGAACTCGATGGCCTCACGCTACTGAAACAGCTTCGCGGATTCCGACGCTCGGTGCCGGTGCTTATCCTCAGTGCCAAGGACCGCGTCGAGGACCGTGTCGAAGGTCTGCGCGCTGGTGCGGACGACTATCTTGTCAAACCGTTCGATCTGTCGGAGTTGCTCGCCCGCGTCGAGGCGCTCACGCGGCGCGCGAAAGGCGTGGTGTCCGGCATCGTGCGCATCGGAGATGTCGTCTTCGATCTGGCCGCCAAACGATTCATGACCGAAACGGGTGAGATCGCGCTGCCGCCGCGTGACTTCGCGCTGCTGGAATTCCTCTTCCTGAATGCCGGCAAGACCTTCAGTCGCGCGGAGATCGAGGAGCACATCTACGCGGCGGACCGGCAGGTGTGGAGCAACGCCGTCGACTCGGCGGTTGCATCGGTGCGGAGGAAGCTTGCCGACGCTGGCGTTGGCAACCTCATCGAAACACGGCGTGGCCTGGGTTACTGTGTGGGTGCGAAGGCGCGAGCCTGATGCGTTCCATCCGCACGTCTCTGCTTCGTCAAATCATCATTGGCGTCGCTGTGGTGCTTCTTGCGTCCGGCGCGGCGACCTTCCTGATGGCGCAGGCTCGACTTCGCGCTCAGCTGGACGCTTCGCTGATCTCCAAAGTTCAAACATTCGCCACGCTCGTCATCGAGGAACCGATTCATCCAGAGCAGTCCGCAGAAGGCGGTACCGCGCATGGCGAACTGGTGTTTGATTTCAAAGGATCCATTCGCGAAGCGGATCTCGGCGCTCTCCTTCGTATCGCCACGCTCGACGGCGACATCCTGGCGCAAACGCCTGAGTGGCCATCGAGCCTCGTCGCGCCTGTCTCTGGTCCTCGTGAATCGGCGTTCAAAGGTCAATGGATTCGCATGGCGACGGCCCAGCTTCCGGATGGCGGAATGTTCCGCATCGCTGCGATGACCTTCCACGCGAATCGGGAAATGGAGCCGAGTTCCGAGCGCATCGGCGGGCTCGCGCCAGAGTTCGGCGATGAAGCAATGATGGTTGGCGGATCGAGACACCTCGTCGTTGCAGCAGTGGCGGGGCGTCTGGACGAAACCACGCGGAGCGAAGCGGCGCTCCTCGCGGCGATCGGTACAGGAGCAGCGATCGCGGCAATCGGAACGGCCGTCGTCGTTACTGTCGGTGTCGGGCGCGGGCTTCATCCACTGTCGGCGCTGTCAGCGGCGTTGGATGGTGTTGACCCGGCGGGCCCGACCGCGATTGCCCCTTGCAATTCATGCGTTCGGGAACTCCAGCCAATCGAAGCTGCCATCAACGGCCTGATCGTGCGTGCGCGAGAAGCATTGGAACGCGAGCGGCGCTTCACGGACGCAGCAGCGCACGAACTTCGAACGCCGCTTGCCGAACTGCGAACCATTACCGATGTCGCGCGGCGATGGCCATCGGAACAGCGACGTGCAGCAGCCGTCGACCAGGCGAGTGCGATCGGACGTGAGTTGGAAGAATTGCTTGCGAGCCTCCTGGCGATATCGCGCGGCCAGCGCGATTGGAGCGAATACACCCGCGACCCGGTGCTGCTCATCGAGCTTGTTCGGGAGATCCTGCCGGCATGTGTTGCGCATCAAACGAAGGGAGTCGGGCTGGACATCGCGGGCAGCGAATCGGCGGCGTGGGCACTGCCGCGCAGCGGCATTGCTGCGGTCTTTCGAAATCTCATCAAGAACGCGCTGGAGTACACACCGCGCGACGGCGTCGTGCGGATCGCCGTGATGTCAACGGCTGCGGGTGCGGCATTCCGAATCGAGAACGGCCCCGTCTCCATCAGTCCAGAGCATGTCGAACGCCTGTTTGAGCCGTTCTGGCGTGGCGATGCATCGAGAACGGATCGCCAACATTGCGGCCTCGGTCTTGCCATCGTCGATTCGATGTGCGAAGTCTTGGCGCTTGATCGCAGAGCGTCGATTGAGACCGGCCGCATGCTGCGAATCGAACTGTCGCTACGGCATGGTGTGCAGAGTTCGTAGCAGTCCATGCTCGTGGGGTCCGACTGGGCAATGGACGCCTTGCGTTGCCTTCATGGACAGCGGCTGTGTTCACTTGCAAGTCCTCAGGTCGGCGAAGCAACGAAATTGGACTCCCACTTCATGCCGCACTTCAGCATCGCGTTTGGGATCGTGAAGAGGGCGCCACACCACCCCTTCGGAGCGATCGGCGAACATCGGAGATCTCCACCGTGAATCAGGAAGAGCGAACAGGCGCTGCAGCGCAACGAAAACGGACGACGGCGCTCCATGAACGCCGCCGCCCGTTCCCCTCTCCCTCTCCCATCACCCGCTCAGCCCGGGCACCGACCCCACGCTCCGAGCACTGCAGCGAGATCCGCCGCGTCCACCGT
>JAWXBD010000057.1:0-10934 GCA_034439815.1 Phycisphaerae bacterium | reverse complement strand
GGTGAGTGTCGTGTCCGTTTCATCGAGAGTCTCCGAAGCCCGGCCGGGGCTCATCGGGACTCTCATAGGAACTGGCTCAGATTTTGGGGAGCAGGTCACAAGCGGTTTGGCCATCGCGAACCGTGAGTCAGTTGCTGAAGCGCTCGGCGCATCGGCCGGCACGTTTCTGAGTTTCGTGACGCCAACTGGCTGCGGAACGCAAGACGATGCCGTGTACGACATCAACGACGCGGACGTAGCGGTAGGTGCAATCGTGAGCGGGAGCTGCTCGCCCAAGCCGGCGCGGTGGACCGGCTTGTTCAGCGGCGAGGTGCTGGATGTGCCGAGCGGCGCGACGATCGCTGTCGGCATCAACGCCGGTGGTGACATCTGCGGCAATGGCGTACCCGTCGCGGGCGGACCGAAGGCCGGCTGGGTGCTCGTCGATTCGAAGTTCACATGGATCACGGCGCCCAGTGGCGCCTTCGACCTCGAAGTCGTTGATCTCACCGACGATCGCACGGTGGCTGGCCACTACGCTCTCAAGAACACGGCGAATGCGCCGACCGCGCTCTTCGTGTGGAACGACGGTGTGTTCACCACCCTCACCCCGCCGCCGGAATTCAAGTCATTCCGCGCCGAGCACATTGCCGTCGTCAACGGCGCCACGACAGTGCTCGGCAGCGCGACCTTGACCAGCACTCAGAAGCGGCGGTTCTTCCTCTGGGAGCCCGGTGCCGCCATGCGGTTTCTGAACGACATCATTGATGCCGTGCCGGGCGGCGGCCTCTGGACGAACGCGCGGGCGCGGGTCAACGGCGCAGGCGCGATCGCGACGACCGTTCACAGTGACGGGATTCGCCGCGCGGTGCGCTTGAACCGGCGCGCCCCCGTCGCGGACCTCGACTGCAACGGTAGCGTGGACGGTGCCGATCTCGCGCTGGTGCTGGGGCGGTGGGGCGCGTGCCTGCAGAATGATGCGTGCACTGCAGATCTTGATGTAAACGGCGTCGTCGATGCGGCGGATCTTGCGATCGTGCTGGGGGAATGGGGAGCGCGGACGGCGCGGTAGCGACCCGCGGGTCAATACCTCGGCAGCATACGCCGCATGTAGAACGTGTAGAGCGTCACGACGCGCAGCAGCACTGCGTCGCGCCCGCGACCCTCGTTTCCGATGCGCGGTATCACACGCCCATGGAAGCCGCGAACACCGCACCGCCCATCGTTCGTCTCGTCGGCTTGATCGTCGGTCCTATCGCCGCTGTGCTCGTTTCCATTCTCAGCTACGAAACACTGGGCTACGAAGGTGCGCTCGTCGCCGGACTGCTTGTGTGGATGGCGACATGGTGGCTCACACTCGCGGTCGATCTGGCCGTGACCGCGCTGCTGCCGGTTCTGCTGCTGCCAATGCTGCGCGTGACATCGTTTGCGGAGGCCGCCGCGCCGTACGCGAATGATGTGATCTTTCTGTTCGGCTCGGGTTTCGTCATTGCTGCGGGCCTTGAGCGTGCAGGCCTCACGGGACGTTTCGCGGCGATCATGGTGCGGCTCGCAGGCACGCGCGCCACTGCAGTGGTCGCCGCGCTGATGCTCGCGACCGCCCTCACCTCAGCCTTCGTGTCAAACACCGCCACAGCCGCGGCGATGCTGCCCGTCGCGATAGCACTTGCGCTGACGGCGAAGGACGCGTCGGATGAGGTGCGTCGAAAGCTGCTGGGTGCGGCGACACTTGGCGTCGCGTATGCCGCCAATATCGGTGGAGCGATGACGCTGATCGGATCACCGCCGAACGCGATCGCCGCGCGCTATATCGAAGAGAAATCGGGCACCGCGGTCACGTTCGTCAGCTGGCTCGGATACGGACTGCCGATTGGCGTCGTGCTGCTGTTTGTCGCATGGTTCGTGCTTGTGCGCGTGGTGTTTCCCATTCATGGGGTTCGGCTCGCACATGTCGAGTCGGCGCCGTCACACGAGCGTGATCAGTATGCCGCCCGCGCGCCTTCGCGCGTGCTGACGATCTTTCTGCTCACGGTTGTCGCGTGGCTTACGCGGCCGCTGTGGGGCGGCTCTCTACCGGGGCTGAGCGACGCGGGCATCGCAATCGGCGGTGCTGTGCTGATGCTTACCGTGCCGCGCACGATGCGTCCCTACGCGCCGCTGCTTTCATGGCACGACCTCGCGAACCTGCCGTGGGGCGTGCTGGTTCTCTTCGGCGGCGGACTGAGCATCGCCGCCGCCGTCGACGCCACCGGTGTCGCGGCAGCGATCGCGCAGGGAATGTCGCCGATCGCCGCGTGGCCGATCGCGCTGACGGTGCTGGTCATCGTCACCGTTGCATGTTTCGGCTCGGAGCTGGTCTCGAACACGGCGCTGGCCGCGACCTCTATGCCGCTTGTCGGCGGGATCGCGATGTCGAGCGGCGCGCCGCTTGAGCCGCTCGCAATCGCTGCGGCACTCGGCTGCGGCCTGGCGTTCATGCTGCCCGTCGGTACGCCGCCCAACGCAATGGCATACGCCGCGGGCCACGTGCGCCCGGGGGAAATGATGAAGGCGGGGATTCTGTTGAACGTGGTCGCCGTGACGCTGATCACGGTGATGATCGTTGCGCGCATGGCGCTGCGCGCCGGCGCCGGGTGAGCACTCGCTGGCACATCTGCGACCGGTTCGCGCGAAGTATCAATTCACTGGATATTGAGAAACGTGTGCGATCCTCGGCGCTGGTTTCTCACACAACACACACATGCCTTCCATCAACCATGTCTTCGCACTCTCCATCACAGGCAGACTCATCACTGGTGGACAGGCCGCGCTCACCGGCGCTCCCGATGTCATGTCGCTGCCGTTCGTGGAGGTGCGAACCGGAAACGATCTTGGACCGATGTGGTCAGGGTTCGATGACCGTTTCGTGGCAGCCTTGGCGAGAACACCGCGACCATGATGGAGTCGGTCGTCGAGCGGGCGAGCGTTCAGCCTGAGAAGAGCGTGATGGCGACAATCATCGGCATCAGCACGCTCATCGTCGGTGCCTTGGGCGTGTTCGGTCAGCTCAAGACCGCGCTCAACACAATCTGGGATGTCATGCCGCTACCGGGCCGCGGGTGGCGCGGATTCATCCGCGACCGCGTGCTGTCGTTTGCGATGGTGCTCTGCATCGCGTTCCTCTTGCTCATTTCCTTGGCGATCAGTGGGATCATCGCGGTAGCGGGGACGTGGTTTGGGAATGCAGTTCCGATCGGTCTCTATCTTGGGAAGGCCACGATCGTCGGCATTTACGGTGCCGCGGGATCGCTCGTCATGTTGCTCGCCTGGGTGTACTACTCAGCGATCATCTTTTTGCTCGGTGCCGAGTTCACGCAGGTCTACGCACGCCGACGCGGTGCGAGCATCAAGCCGAGCGCCCGCGCCCAGTTGATCCCGCACGGCCCGGGCACCTGAATCTGACGTGCGAGCCGCTGTAGACTCTCGCCGATGTGGTTGCTGCGTCCCGTCGAGACCATCTGGCGGGCCACGAGGAGTTTGGGTCTCGCGGGACTGGTCGGCACCGCGGCGGGCGCGATTGGCGGTCTGCTCATTGCGCATTTCAATCCCGAGTATTACCTGCGGATCTTCGAACTCGCCGACGGCGCGGAGTTCTCGGTGATGCGGATCGGACTCGCGCTCGGCGCACTGCAGGGATCGCTCGCGGGCGCCGCGCTTGGAGTCGTGATCTTTGCCATTGCGTCGTTCTATGGCGCACGACACGCGCGCCAGGAGTGGGCACCGCACGACCAGCCGTGGTGTCATCCATGGCGGGCCGCGGCGCTCGTGCTCGCTGCGGGCGTGCTCGTTGGAGGTCCGGTGGGCCTCTACGTCGCCAGCACGGTGCTGAATGATCGCGGCTCGCTCACGCTCGCCCGTACATATGCTGAGAGATTGCAGCTGCTCGACGACGCGGCCGAAGCGAGCACCGATCCCGAGATCCGCGAGCATCAGTTCCCGTCGGGCGAGCGCATTACGCACGTCAGTCGCGACAGTCACGGCGCGCCGTTCCTCGACGGTGGCACCGTGGTTGTACGCGACAGCAACGGTACGTCGAGGGCGTTCTACGGACACGGGTGCGGCGGTTGGTATGTGTCCGACTCTGCGATGGCGCGGCCTCGCTGAGCGAGTTCAGCGACCTTTGACCAATCGCGATCTGCTGAGCTGGACGCAGGCCGCGCGATCGCCGCGCGCCACCGAGAGACGCGCGCCGCTGAGCACGGGTTCTCCGCGAAACGACTTGTGCAGATCTGCGACGACGATTTCCCGCGGGGGGGTCGACGGCATGCGGCGAGCGTATAGGGCGGAGACCGCTCGCTGTTGCTGGCGGCGACGTCCGCATTCGGACTACGCACGGGCTGTTAACAGCCTGTCGAGACCCAGTCGTACGCGGACTTCAAGGGCGTCCTCCCAATTGCATTTCGCACTGCATCTCACATTCGATCGGATCCGCCTGCCCTCCTTTGCGCTCTCCACTCAAGGAGGCGCTGTCGCGCCTGACGCGCCGCCCCCCAGACTTCCAAAGGGCCAAGAGGAGACTTCTGTGTACCGATCCACCCGACCTGTTGTTGCCGCCATGCTCGCCCTCACACTTGCCGCTCCGGCGTTCGTGTGCTCCGGGCCGCTCTTTTCGGCCCCGCTCTTCAGCGGGAGCCCCACCGGTTCAGCGATCACCTATCAAGGACAGCTTCGTCAGAACGGATCGCCATTTACCGGCGAGGTGGGCACGCTGCAGTTTCGGCTGTTCGACGGCAGCGAGCCTGCTGCGTTACCGGTCGGCAGTCCGATCGTGCTGCTCGATGTCGCGGTGATCGACGGCTTCGTGACCGTCGATCTCGACTTCGGCGTTCTCGCGTTCAGCGGTGACGACCGGTGGCTCGAGATCACCGTCGATGGCAACACGCTGACCCCGCGCCAGCGGCTCGCCGCAGCGCCGTACGCGCTGTTCGCGCTGAACGGCAATGAAGGTCCGATTGGACCGGTCGGACCGACCGGCGCGACGGGTCCGCAAGGTCCCGCCGGCGCGCAAGGTGCGCAGGGTGCTGCGGGTCCGCAGGGAACTCCGGGTGCACAGGGTACGACGGGTCCGCAGGGTACGACGGGTCCGCAGGGTACGACGGGTCCGCAGGGCGCGACAGGTCCGCAGGGAGCAGCAGGCCCGCAGGGACCCGCCGGAAGCAATTCGCTGTGGACGATCAACGGCGTAGCGATGAACTACACCGGCGGCAACGTCTCTGTCGGCACGACGCTGCAGAACGCGCGAGTGACCATCTACCCGGCGGCGGGCGACAGCGGTATGCAGACTGGTCTGTACGTGCGGAACACGCATCCGTCGTTTCAGACGACCGCGGGCCACTTCCTCAGCGACAGTGGAAACGGAACCGCGCTCATCGCGTCGGCGCTCGCGACATCCGGCCCGTCCCGAGCCGTCGTTGGACTGAACAGCAGTACGGGCGGGACGGCCGTCTATGGATCGGCCATCGCGACGACCGGCGTGAACTACGCGGTGTTCGGCAAGACATCGAGTCCGAGCGGCTACGGCGGCTACTTTGAAGGCAAGGGCTACTTCAGCGACACGACGCTCATCGGACGCACGAACACGATCGGCTCGGAAGTCTTCGGCATTCGTCATCCGACGACGACAGGGTACGGCGGCATGTATGTCGAGACTGCCGGCGCCAACGCTCTGCCGTTCTACGGCTACGCGGCGGGCGGCGGTACGCTCGGTTGGACCTACATGGACGGTGCGACGGACAAGTGGCACGTCTACAACAACGGCGCGCGGCTCACCGTCGAGAACAACGGTCGAACCGGCATTGGAACAACAGCACCCGCAGCGCGTCTGCATGTCGACGGCGGCAGCGATGCGAGTCCGACTGGCGGCGGATACATCATCTCCGGCGCGACATCCGGCCTCAACGTCGTCATCGACAACAACGAAATCATGGGCCGCAACAACGGCGCCGTGGCGGAGCTTTCACTCAACCACAATGGCGGCGATGTGCGCATCGGCCAAGGAAGCGGCGGCACCGGCCGGCTCGTCACGCCAGTGCTGCAGATCACCGGCGGTTCAGATCTCGCGGAAGGATTCGATGTGGCTTCGTTCGGCGATGCGGAGCCTGCACCGGGCATGCTCGTGTGCATCGATCCCGCACATCCCGGCAAGCTCATCTTGAGCAGTCGTTCGAACGATCGCACTGTCGCTGGCGTGATCAGCGGCGCGAACGGCATCAAGACCGGCATGGTGATGGGGCAGGAAAATTCAGTAGCAGATGGTCGCTACCCGGTGGCGCTCACCGGCCGCGTGTATGTGCATGTCGACACTTCGGTCGGCGCGATCGAGCCGGGCGACCTGCTCACGACCTCCGACGTCCCTGGCCACGCGATGAAAGTGACCGATGGGGCGCAGTGCCACGGCGCAATCATCGGCAAAGCCATGACGGCGCTCGGCGCCGGCGAACGCGGCATGGTGCTCGTCCTCGTCAATCTGCACTGAGATGGCGCGATGAACTCGCTTCATAGAAAGCCTCATACCATGACTCGATCAAGAACCATCATGTGCAGCCTTGCCGGCGCAGCGCTGAGCCTCTCGTTTGCCGTGGCCGCGAGCGGTCAGACATCGTCGCTGATGCGCTTTGAAGCGCAGCCGCACCGAGCTGCTTCTGGCGTCCACACAGGCGATGTCGCCGTCATGCCGGACGAGCGCGACGCGCCTCCAGAAGGCAGCGAAGGCGCACAGGAGATCGCTCCGCGCTACTGGACCGTTGTGAAGTCTTCCGACGCCCACCTGATCCGTGTGCATTTCGGACAGTTTGATCTCGGCCGCGCGAGCGAGATTCATCTGACATCGATCGCAGACGGCGCGATACAGCGATTCACGCACGACATGCTCGAAGCGTGGGACGGCTGGAGCGCGATTTTCAACGGCGATGCGGTGCTCGTGCAGCTGCTGGTTGCGCCCGGGGAATCGGCGTCGTTCGAGATCGACGAGATGTCGACGAACAATCCCATCATCGAGTTCGGTGACGGCGGCATCGCCACGCTGTGCGGCGCGGACGGCCGATCGGCATCCACTGACTCGCGCGTCGGTCGCCTCTCCGGTCCCAACTGCGGCGGCGGCGGCGGTTGCGGCGGCTGCACGGCATGGCTCTCGTCCGTCGGTTCGGCGCTCACTGCCGGCCACTGCGGCACCGCGTCGGGTGGACTCATTGAGTTCAATGTGCCGAACTCAAACGGGGCCGGACTTCCGGTCGCCTCGAATCCGAACGATCAGTATCCGGTCGGCACGACGTACTACGCGTTCCAGGATGGCGACGTGGGATTCGACTGGGCCATCATGAGCGTCGGTCCGAACGCAAACACCGGACTGCGGGCGCACTGGGTGCAAGGGTACTTCCATCTCACGCCGCTCCTGCCCAGCGACGGCACGACGCTTCGCATCACCGGCTGCGGCATCGACAACTCGCCGAGCGGAAGTCAGCCGGGAACGTGCTGCGGCTGGGACAGCAACGGCAACTGCACGCACTTCGGATGCAACTCGACATCGCTGACGGTGCAGACGTCGACGGGTGACAAGACAGACGACACGACCAACGCGGTGTTCTACGCCGTCGACACCGAGCCTGCGAACTCAGGCAGTCCGGTCATTCGCAACAGCAACGGCTACGCGATCGGCGTGCACACGAACGGCGGCTGTACATCGAGCGGCGGTGAGAACAAGGGAACGCGGCTCACACAGGCCGTGCTCTCGGAGTATCTCGACCTCTTCCTCGGCGCCGACACGGTCTTCGTCGATCACGAGAATGTGTCGACGATCGATTTCGGCAGCGCGCTTTTCCCCGTGGGCACGTTGCCGCTCGGTGTCGCGCTGGCGGGGAGCGGTGATGTGGTCGCGCTCGCGGGCGGAAGCTACACCGCGGCGAGCGGCAATACTGGCGTGTTCACCAAAGCAGTCACGCTCCGCGCGGTCTCCGGCAACGTCACGATTGGCAATTGACGCGCTGCGGCGCGGTTCGGAGTTTCTCCATGCACATGAAGACTTTCACACTCATCGCGCTCGTGGCCGTCGCCGCACCCGTTGGTGCCGACGACGCAGGCGTGGCGTTCGACCTCAGCTGGCACACCGTCGACGGCGGAGGCGGCACATCGTCCGGGGGCACGTTCAGCATGTCCGGCACGATCGGCCAGTGCGATGCCGGCGACATCATGATCGGCGGCACGTTCGAGTTCGAAGGCGGCTTTTGGGCCGTCACCGTCGAACCATCGACATGCCCCGCGGACTTCGATGGCAACGGCCAAGTCGGCGCGTCCGATCTCGCTGTGCTGCTCGGCGGATGGGGCACGGCAGTCGGCGATCTGGACGGCAGCGGCGTGACGGGGGCGCCGGATCTCGCGCTGATGCTCGGAGCGTGGGGGCCGTGTCCGGGCGAGTGAGTGAAGTCGTGTCCGGGCAGACGCTCGCGCGCAGTTCAGCCGTTGCGCTGGGCGCACGCGATCTGCGCGATCTCGAATGTAGTTGGTCAGCCGCGCGCTCGACGCTTCCTCTGCCCCTGCCGGGGCAGTATCGAAATGAGCTTCGCTTTCCACGGGTTGCGCTGCGCTTCACCCGTGGCTACTGGCCGCGGCCCCGACGGGGCCGGGGCGCGTCGTCCGGCGCGGCGCGCAGGAGGTCGCACGAGTCGAAGTGAAGGCGGCCATGTCCGTGAACGTCGCTGACTTTCGCGGTCCGCGGCAGGTCCAAGCGGCCGCGGGCAGCCGATTCACGAGCTGCGCCGGATTCTCGACGCAAGGAATCGATCAGCCATAGCCGGGCTTGCACTCAGCACAGCGGCCCCGCATCGCTCGCCACCAGCGAACGAAGGACCGCGCCGAAAGCAGCGCAAAAAACGGAAGTCCAAGCAGCACAAGGTAGTACAGGCAGTGGAAAGGCCAACCGGCTGCGACGAGAAATCGCGTTCGATCAACGAGCACCCCGTTGCAGAACCGGTGTTTTGAAGCACTCAGAGCGAGCGAGCCCGAATCCGACTGAGACGCCCAGATTCGGTGCCTCACGATCTGGAGCCCGCACGTCGACGACTCCGTTCGCGGCTGCGGCGCCTGCCGGAGCGCTCCATCGAGGCGCGAGAGAAGAACGGCAGGATGCGAACCACGCGACTGCAACTGAGGTGGCAACTCCTGCAAGCAGCGAGGCCGTGACTCGGACCGTCGTGCGCATCCACCTCGGCCTGACTCGGCCGCCGATCACCCCTTCACCGTCATCGGCAGCAGCGTCCGCACATCCTTGCACTCGTCAAGCTTCATGATGGTCTCCGCCAATCTCGTGCATCGCTCGCGGCCAATCACTTCATCACCCAGCGCGTGAAACTTCACACCGCTCTCCGCTTCCGTCATCGGATCGCGCGGGTCGCCCTTCGGCACGTCGACGCGCTTGGAGAAGCTCTTGCCGTCCGTCGTCGTGATCGTCACGCGGCTCGGCTGGAACTTCGGAAAGAGTGCCTCGAACTCCTCGTTCGCCACAACCTTCACCTTGTCGATCACCGGGTGCAGTGTGGTGTCCATCACCCGCTCTTCACGGAACTGCAGCGGCGTCACCATGCCGTCGACGAGCCCCGCAGCCATGCAGTACGGCAGCGAGTGATCCGCCGTTTCTTTCGAGTTCGGCCGATATTTCGCGGGGTCGCCCAGGATGTCCGCGGCCCGCGCGATCACTTCGACTTTGATTTCTGCGACGTCCTTCGCCTTGATGCCGTTCTCCTGCACGCACTTCAGCATCGCGGTCAGCGGCGCATGACTCAGCGCCTCGACCGGGAAGCTCTTCATGCCGCAGTCATTGATGCGATACCGATCCGTCGAGGTTTTCGGCAGCTTGTCGAGCAGCATCGTTGTATCGAACTTCGCCGGCGCGCCCTTGTACTGCACGTGACCGAACACCGCGAAGAGACCTTCCTTGCCGTCGAACATGTGCTCGGGTCCCGTGTAGCCGCGCGCCGCGAGCAGCGCCGATTCGACGCCCATGCGCGTCGCCCATGGGTCGACGGTGTTCTTCATGTTCGTGAGCTTGCCGGCCGTGACGGCGCCGGGCGAAAACGTGCGTGCCGCCGAGATGCCGATCGCCTGCACCATCTGGTCGACCGTCAGACCGATTACGCGCCCCGCCGCGATCGGCGCGGCAAACGCCGTCAGCGTCGCGTGATGCCAGCCGTACTCGCGCACGCCGGGCACGCCGAATTCACACAGCCGCTGCTCGATTTCGTACGCGATGATCGTGGCGAGAATCAGATCCTTGCCCGACGCGCCACGCGCTTCGCACAGCGCGAGCGGACCGCAGATGATGTCGGACGGGTGGCATGGGTCCGCCTTCCAGTAGATGTCGTTGTAGTCCATCGCCCGCACCATGTGCGAGTTCAGGAACGCGGCGTCGACCGGGTTCGTGCGCAGGCCCGACACGAAGCATGTGCATGGGCCCGCGCCGACGCCGCTGGGCACGCCTTGCATTTCGCGCTGATGCGCCAGCAGGATGTGCGCATCTTCCTGCTGACTCCCGCCGAGACCGCAGCCGATCGAGTCGAACCAAAAGAGCTTCGCGGCGCTGATCGCGTCGGGACTCAGATGTTCGTAGCGAAGACCGCACGCCCATTCGGAGAGCGTGTGCGAGAGCCAGATTTTGTTGGAAGGTGTTGAGGCGTGAGCCATGGGGAGAATCCGTATGCGGAGGAGAATTCAACACAGAGAGACACAGAGGATCGGTCAGAGGCCACAGAGCGGAGATAAAGCAAGCTGATCGGAAAATGGCCAGGAATCACCCTCCGAACCCTTTCCTTTCATTGCCGCGCACGAACGGAGAAGTCTCCTTGCCGTCTCTGCGTCCTCTGTGCCTCTCTGTGTTCTTCCGGCAGGGCCGCGATCACGCCGCGTATGCCGCGATTGCCTTTGCGACG
>JAWXBD010000056.1:0-16165 GCA_034439815.1 Phycisphaerae bacterium | reverse complement strand
GCCTCCTTGCCTTTGCCTTGCGTCACGGAAGTATGCGGCAGCGCGGGCCCGCGCGCAACCTAACACGCGCCGTACGGCGCGCGCGAATCAACTACGAGCAGTATAACTTATTCCTTCTAACTTATTCCTTGTTCTCAACGCTCGCGCCTGCTCAGCACGGCCCCCATCCGCCGAGGAGAACTGCCAGCTCGGAACCGTTCACCACGCCATCGCCGTTGAAGTCGACAGGACACTTCTCCGGACAGGCGCCCCACGATCCAAGCAGGATCGCTAGGTCGCCTCCGTCGACGACGCCGCTGTTGTCAAGATCGGCGATGCACTCGGGCGTGTCGCAGCCGTCGGGAATGCCGTCGCCGTCTTCGTCGAGCAGGTCGTCGAAGCCCGGGCACAGATCGATGCAGTCCGGGACGGTGTCACCGTCGCTGTCGTCGTCCGCGACGCCGCAGCCACACACGCCCGGTTCGATCTTCGCGGGATCGTTCGGACAACCGTCGTTGCAGTCGTCTACGCCGTCGCCGTCGCTGTCGGTTTCGAGACGCAGGCAGGTGCACTCGCCGGCTGCTTCAACGGCGAGCGTCGCGGCGTCGGAAAGCGTCTTCGCGTCACAATCCGCGACCGCGAGGACGTCATACAGCCCCGCGTCGGCGCGAATGACGGGCGAGATCATCAGCGTCGCCGTCATCGCTCCCGTGATCCGCTCGTCGTCGACGAGCGGTTTACCGTTGAGGTGCCACTGATAGGTCAGCGGATCGCTGCTGACCGCAATCACCGAGAACACCACGTCGTCGCACGCGGTCACGGCGAGATCGTCCGGCTGATCCTCGATCGTCACGCTGCATTTCTTTTCGAGACAGTCGGGCGTTCCGTCACCGTCGGTGTCGGTGTCCGCGACGCCACATCCGCACAGTCCCGGATCCGTCTTCAGGGGATCCGTCGGGCAACCGTCAATGCAATCGGACGTGCCGTCACGATCGCTGTCGGCATCGGAAACGCCACATCCGCAGATGCCGGGTGCGATCTTGGTCGGATCATCGGGGCACCCATCGGTGCAGTCCGGCGTCCCGTCGCCGTCGGTGTCGGTGTCGGGTACGCCACAGCCGCAGAGGCCTGGATCCACCTTCGTGGGATCATCGGGACAGCCATCGACGCAGTCGGGTGATCCGTCGCCGTCAGAGTCAGTGTCGGGAACGCCACAGCCGCACGCGCCGGGCGCGGTCTTGTTCGGATCGTCGGGGCAGCCGTCGCCGCAGTCGGGCGTGCCATCGCCGTCGCTGTCCGTATCGGGAACGCCGCAGCCGCAGGCGCCCGCCGCGGTCTTGTTCGGATCATTTGGGCAGCCGTCGCCGCAGTCGGGCGTGCCATCGCCGTCGCTGTCCGTGTCGGGAACGCCGCAGCCGCAGGCGCCCGCTGCGGTCTTGTTCGGATCATTCGGGCAGCCGTCGCTGCAGTCGGGTGTGCCATCGCCGTCGGAGTCCGTGTCGGGAACGCCGCAGCCGCAGGCACCCGCCGCGGTCTTGTTCGGATCATTCGGGCAGCCGTCGCAAAGATTGCCGACGCCATCGCCGTCCGAGTCGGCCTGGTCGCCGTTGGGCGTGACTGGGCAATTGTCGTCCGCGTCGCAGACACCATCGCCGTCACCGTCCGGGCAGGCGGCCTGGCAGGACACGGCCAACGAGCCGGTGCCAAAACCGGAGATGAACCCAAGCCGGATGTAGACCTGCTGTCCGATCGTGATTGGAATCTGCACGAGCGATGTGCCGCCGGTGCAGTTGATCGCGTCGTCATCGCAACCGAGCGGCACTGTGCCTGCTGTCGGGCATGCGGCGCCGGGATAGACGATCAGTCGCGTGTTGAGCGCGGTGAGCCCGCACGTCGTGACGCTGAGCACTCCGGTGCACGTCGCCGTGTGCCGGTACCAGAGATCATTGACCAGTGTGGTGCCGTTCGCCTCGTTGCATGACGTCGGCGCGCCGGGAAGGCTGGTGGTCGCATTGGTGTTGTCAAACGCCGTAACACCGACGGAGATTGTCGTGGCCCCGGAGCATTCGTCGTTCACAGCGGGCGTCGCGAAGCTGACCGCGATGTCATCGATGTACCAATCGTCATTGGTCTCGTTGACGTCCGTCCGAAAGCGGAGACGAAACTCGTCGTGCTTGGCGTTCGCGGGAAGCGGGTGCGACCACGACGTGAAGTTTGTCTGGTCGACGCCATTGGAGACGATGGTGTTGATGATGACCCAGTCGTCGGCGTTGTTGAAGTATTCGACGAAGAGCACTTCACCGTTCTCGACGCCCTTGTGCTGCGTGAAATATGAAAGCGTCAGCGCCTGCGGAACGCCGGCCAGCAGGAAGAAGTGACTGCGCACCTCGTCGTCGTCATAGAGGCCGCTGCCCGTCGCATCGAGGTTCAGAGAATTCGGTCCGCTCGGCTCGTTGGTTGCCGCCGAAGTGCTCACTCCGCCGCTGTTAAACACCCACTTCGCCGTGGAGATGGTCGTGGTTGTCCACTGCTCAAGGAATGGCACGGTGAGCGGCGCAGCGAGCGCGAGATCGCAGCTGACCGAATTGCGATACCCGACGATGTCGGCCTGTTCCGGGACGCCGAACTTCAAGTTGCTGCCGCCGATGCCGTCGCAGCCTCCGAGACCGGAACACATGATGTGGCAATCGTTCTCCGCATCGCAGTGCGCCGCGCCCCAGTTGTGGCCGAGCTCGTGACACGACAGCGCGAGGCGCTGATTGAAGCTCGCACCGGCAAACTTCGACTCGACCAGCGAGTACGCGAACTGGCCGAAGGCGCCGCATGCGAAGCCGGATCCGCCGCAGACCACACCGGTGAAGGCGATGCCGATGGTGGTGCCATCGAGATTCTTGCCCGTGAAGAGGTGCGCGATTTCGCGCTGAATCTGGCTCTCCGGCGTTGAGTTCCACGTGGCGCGGAACTCACAGAGGAGGGCTCCTGAGTCCGTCTCCGTATAGGGATCGCTGGCGGTGCTGCGCACGATGAACGCCACGAACTCGTAATTGATATCGACGTCGCGGTCGTAAATGAACTCCACCTGGTTCATCACAGTCTCGATGTCATTCACCGTCGCGGTCACGGAGCTGCTGTTCTTTTGAAAGAATTCAAAGTCCGCGTCAAAGGCGATCTCGGACAGGAACTTCGTGGCGCCGGCCACGCCCCCGTCGCCGTCCCCGCTCTCCTCATGATCGCCTGCATGGGCGTGATCGTGATCTGGATCGCGCGTGCGCTGCCGATCGGGCTTGGCCAGATCGTAGAGATCATTGCCGCACATCAATCCGCTGGACAGTGCATCCGACTCGCGATAGCTCACGTGCGCGTCGGCCGGCGCCGCCGCGTCGAGGTTGGCAAGCGGCTCGATGTGCCAGCGCGTGCCGTCGCCGCGCTCAAGGAATGCGGTCAACCTACCGTCGATGAGCGATGCAGCGACCGCCGACTCTGCTTCACCGAGCATCGATCCGCGATACGTTCGAGCGGGGGGGAGCGGCACCTGCTCGACATTGCCGCCGCCGTGATCGACGAAGAGCTGCGCGGTCGGCGATCGAAGGCTGTATCGAAAGAGCCGAAGCGTGACCTCCTCATTGTCGAGCGTGACGACCGTATCGAACTGCTCGGGGATGCCGGGGGGAAGTGTCAGCGCCATGACGCGGTGTGCGCGAAGCTGGGGAAGATCAGCGTGTTGGGCCTGATTCTGGGGGGTCGCCGCTGCCGGCGGGACGGCAGACCAGCCGATCAGCGCCGCCGCGAACGCGGGGACTGCTCGAGCAGCGAACCTTGATACGTCAGCACAGGAACGGCCGGCCACACGACAAAAACGGGTCACTGTCCACCTCACACTTCATTTGAACGCACTGAACCCGTCGGCGCCGTGCCGTCGGCCACAGACCGTGAGCGACAATACCTCCGCATCGGAGCGGTCGCAAGGAATGTGTTCGCGCGCTGCGACAAACATTCCTAAGGGCGACTTGCAAGCAACGAGCGCAGGATGAGGACCACGACCGATGGCGGTTGTCCCTGGCGTCGTTCCTTGGCGCGTGGGGACCATGCGCTGCGAACTAGTCGCGGGGACGCCGGTGAAAAAAAAGCGGCGAGGGCGCACGTCGGTCGTGCGCCTTCGCCGTTTGTGCCAGCATCGCGAAAGGCCGCTATCGAAAAACCGGTGGCGGAAACTTCCCCCGCCCCCCGCATCAGAGAGTCGGACCAAGGTCCCCGATCATGGCCGCAGAACCCGTCGTCGGCAAGGTGCCGCTCGATGGTTTGCGCCTGGAATCTCCCGGACCGCCGCCCGCCAGCGCAGGTCGTCGACCACTGGTGCTCGCCCGCAGCCTGATCCAGTGGCGACCGTCAGGAAGTGCAGGATTGCGAGGGAGGCGGCACCGCCACGACCGACGCGTGGCTCCCGTCGAGGTCACTCGACTTGTTCGGCGGGTTGTTGCACTGGTACTCGGTGAATTGGCGCGTGCTCTGGGCACAGTGCTACTTCCGGAATCGGCGCTTGGGAGGAGCACGGGAATTCGGGCGTCCACCCTTCGACGACGCGCAGCACCACGGTTTACGTTGCGTGCTCTTTCCCATCGCCTGCTTTCAAGGAGTAGTTCGCTCAATGCTCAATACTGTTGATACCGTTCTCGAAGACCACATCAAAGATCTCTATAACGCCGAAAAGCAGCTCGTAAAGGCGCTGCCCAAGATGGCCAAAGGCGCGACCGACCCGGCGCTCGCCGCGGCATTCGAAGCCCATCTCCGGGAAACGCTCGTGCATGTCGAGCGCCTCGACAAGGTCGCGGCGCTGCTCGAAATCAAGCCCACGGGCAAGAAGTGTCGCGGCATGGAGGGCCTCATCGAAGAGGGCTCTGAAGTGCTGGGCGAAGACGGCGTGGAAGCCGGTATCGACACGGCGCTGATCGCCGCCGCGCAAAAGGTCGAGCACTACGAGATTTCCGCGTACGGAACGGCTGTGGCGCTTGCCGAGCGGCTCGGCAACACGCAGGTGGCGAAGCTGCTCAACGCCACGCTGGCCGAAGAGAAGGACGCCGACAAGAAGCTCTCGCGCATCGCGAGCAAGATTCTGCCCGAGCTGCCGACGTTCGAAGACGACGAAGGCGAGTGACGTCGGAAGCGGGGGGGGCCGTGGGATCGATGCTCCGTCGGGTCCCGTTGGGGAGAACAGGGATCTGACAGGCATCGGTCCACGGCGGCGGGGGCGGCGGCGGAGACATCACAGGAGGGAGTCCCGCGATGTGAAGCAGGTAGCCGAGGTCGGAGGCCGGACGGTGTGCGGTGGAGATGGTCAGAAGCGTTGGAAGGCGCGGAGCGAGCGGGATCCTCGCAGACTTTCAAGCATTTGTGCGCGGAATCTCGCGGTGCGGCGTTGAGGAATGCGGAACTCGCGTCACAATAAGGGCGGCCGACAGCGTTCACGCTGCCCGAGTATCTGAAGGTTCGGCTTGTCTCGCGGCCTTCATAACGTGGGGGATCTCATGAATCTCATGAATCGCGTCCGTACTCGTGACCGTCGTGCTGTTCGATGCGCGTCTCGTGGCTGGCTTGGCAACAGCTGGGGCATCAGCTGGGGAAACAGCTGGGGCATCAGCTGGGGAAACAGCTGGGGAAACAGGTGTGGGGGCTTCGGATCCGCGATACGCGGGTTCACCATCGTCGAACTGCTCGTTGTTGTTTCCATCATCGCGCTGCTCATCGCGATCCTGCTGCCCGCCATCGGCAAGGCGCGCGACGCGGCGCTCGTGACGCAAAGCCTCGGCAACCTCCGCAATCTCGGTGTTGCCAACGGCTCCTACAGCGCTGACTGGAGCGACCGGCAATTCACCGCGTGTCCCGACGACGCCGGACTCGTGAACGGAAACTGCAACACGTACACCGCGACGATTGCGTGTCCGCCGCAACAGCTTGTGGGCTGGTCAGCAAACGGAGCGATGTGGGGCTACTTCATCGGAAGCAACATGTGCTCCCAGTACCCGGGCAGCTGCGCCGAGAACTGGGCGGTGTACAAGCCGATCACGTTCAGCGGTGTCGATTCGATGTTTGGATCGTTCCGGCTTCCCAACGTCAAGGCATTCTCCGGCTATGTGAACAATCGTTACTACGACCCTGTCTACTGGGCGCCGAAGGACAAGATCAGTCTCGCCGGCGCCGAGAAATATTTCTCGCTTCCCGATCAGTTCACATGGGATGGCAACGTCAGCGCATTCAGTACGTACTGCTTCAGTCCGGCAGCGATGTGGGCGCCGGATTGTTTTTCCGATAAGGGATTCAAGAATCCTGACACGATGCCGGGCGGGTACCGCAGCCCATCGGTCGGCCACGCGCGATACCCCGATCTGAAGACGCGCATGCTCGAGCATGCATGGCTCCAGCACGCCGAGTCGGCGGTCAATCCCAACTTCGCGCAGGGTCCCAACGGTGAGACGGGCAGCTCTGAGCCGTGGTACTTCAATCACGGCTACAACTCTGCACCCGCCACGCTCTTCTTCGATGGTCACGTCAGCATCATGGGCGTCGCCGACGCCATGGAAGCCGATGGCCGCGCGAAAGCCGCAAATGCCGGCTCCACTCTTGTGGAAAAGGGGCTCTGGCACCGCCAGCCGTTCGGCGCGAACGGCTACTTCGGCGCGCAGAGCTACGACTTCATCGTGAACACCTCGTATCACATTCTGACGACGAACGGCATTTACGGGCGCGACACGGTGGGCGCGAAGTAGGCGAGTACCGCAGAGAGGCCAACGACAGCGGCGAGAAGACGCGCACCGCGCGCTTCTCGCCGCCGCCATTTGGGGCGCCGGTGGCGCGCGGCCCCAACCCAACCGCGGGGTGAATGCCTCTTTCTTTAGGAACGCATCGGAACTCGCACGCTGAGCGGATCGATCGTACAAACGTCACGTGACAAAGCCGACGCGCTACGAGCGGTCGGCAGAAAGGTCTCACCATGACAACAATCTCTTCCGGCGGCGCGGCGGCTGCGAGCGCTGCTGCACCCCAGCCCGTTCAGGAAGCGACGCCGCGCGTCGTGCAGCAGTGGCTCCGTTCGGGAGGCGCGGTGCTGATCGATGTCCGCGAAGCCGACGAGCACGCGCGCGAGCGCATCAGCGGATCACAGCTTGTGCCGCTGTCGCGTTTCAACGCCGAGCAGGCTGCGAGCTACGCCACGCCCGGACAGCGGCTCGTCCTGCACTGCAAAGGCGGGCGCCGCTCCCTGGATGCGGCCCGCATGGTCGCATCCCTGCGCGACCCGAAGGTGATCGTCGTGAGCATGAAGGGCGGTATTGACGCGTGGAAAGGCGACGGTCTTGACGTGGAGGTCAACGCACGGCTCACGCGCATTTCTGTCATGCGCCAAGTCCAGTTGGTCATCGGTGTCGGTTTGCTGATCAGTGCGGCGCTCGTGTGGTTTGTGCACCCCGCGTTCGTGGTGGTCGCCGCGTTCTTCGGCGCAGGTCTGACGGTGGCCGGGGCGACGGGCACGTGCGGTCTCGCCGCGGTGCTCGAACGCATGCCATGGAATCGCGCCTAGCAGTCCGTGGCGAAAGTGCTTCGTTCGCAGCCCGGACGACTTTTGCCACGGGCTGCTAAGGGTCCTCGGCCGTTGATCCATTGAGGAGCTATTCGCATGCTGCACGATGCCGCAAAGTTTTATGAAGCCTGGCCCGCCGCGATGAACGCGGCGAAGTCCGCGTCGCCGGACTTGGGCAAGGCCTTCGGGCCGTTCTTTCAGACGCTGATGAAAGAGGGGGAGATCTCCGCCAAGCACAAGGAACTAATCGCTCTCGGCATCGGCGTCGCCACGCGGTGCGAACCATGCATCTACACGCACGTCGAGAAAGCGCTGAAGCTTGGCGCGACGCCCGCGGAAGTGATGGAAGCGGCCGGCGTGGCGGTGATGATGGGCGGCGGACCGGTGTACACCTATACGACGGTTGTCGCGGCGGCACTGAAGCACTTCGAGCGTGGCGCGCCGACCGTGTGAGCGGAGGCCTCCGGGCGCCACCGGGCGCACGAGCACTTGTCGGGCCGTCTCGATACGCTTCGCGCGTGACCGGTTCATTCGATCGACAGCGGATGTATCGCGGGCTGCTGTTGTTGCTCGCACTCGTTGCACTTGCGGCGGTGGCGTATGCGCCACTCGCTCATGCAGGCTGGATCTGGGACGACGATTCGTACGTGACGCAGAATCCAGCGCTCACGGCTCCGGACGGTCTGCGGCAGATTTGGTGGCCCGGCGGAACGCCGCAGTTCTATCCGCTCGTTTTCACCACATTCCTGCTCGAGACAAAGGTGTACGGCCCAGGATTTGCCGAGTCACCTCTTGGTTTTCACGTGGTCAACTGGTCGCTGCACGTCAGCTCCGCGGTCCTCGTGTGGCGTATCCTCGCGCGATTGTGCATCCCAGGCGCGTGGCTTGCCGCGGCGCTCTTCTGCCTGCATCCGATGCAGGTGGAGAGTGTCGCGTGGGTGACGGAACGCAAAAACGTGCTCTCCATGCTGCTCGCATTGGCGTCGTTCCGTGCGTGGCTTGCTTGCGACGCGTCAACGGGTCGCGGCGGCTGGTACGCGCTGTCGCTCGGACTCTTTGTCATGGCGATGCTCGCCAAGACGACGGTCGCCGCGCTCGCGCCGGCGCTCGTGCTGTACCACCTCTGGCGAGGCGATCGATGGACGGCGCGCTGTGTCGGCGCGATCGTCCCGTTCTTCGTGATGGGCATACCGCTCGGATTGCTCACCGCATGGCTCGAGCGGCATCACGTCAGGGCGACCGGCGCCGACTTCGCGCTCGGGACGATGGACCGGGTTGTGCTGGCCCCGCGTGCTGCATGGTTTTATGTCTGGACCTGGGTGTGGCCCGCAAACCTCGCCTTCATTTATCCGCGATGGATCGTCGATGCTCGAGTCCCGCTCCAATGGCTTCCGCTGGCCGCTGCATTCGCCTGCATCGTGGGTGCCGCCTGGGCCTGGAGTCGCGCCTGGCGTGCTCCGCTCATTCTGATCGCGCTCTTCGGTGCGGCGATCTTTCCGGCGCTCGGTTTTATTGACGTGTATCCGTTCCGCTACTCGTACGTCGCGGATCACTTCGCGTACATCGCATCGATCCCACTGGCAATCGCGACTGCGTGGCTGGCGGCGAGCCTTGCCCCACGATGGGTGTGCTCGATGCGCGCCCGCGCAGCGGCGACGGCTGCTGTTCTCCTCGGGCTTGCGGGAATGACGTATGCGCAGACCGGCGCGTATCACGACGAAGAGACACTGTGGCGTCGGACCCTCGCGACCAATCCCGGCGCATGGATGCCCGCGAGCAATCTCGCGGCGATCCTCGTCAAACGTGCGGGGGACGTGCACATCGCTGGCGACGCAGAACACGCAGTCATCATCGCTGCGGAGGCAGAGGGATTTGCCCGTCTGGCTATTCAATCCAATGACCGACAGTTCACGACGTGGTCGAACCTGTCCGAAGCGCTGCGCGTGCAGGGAAAGTCGGAGGAGGCCTTGGCCGCCGCGCTGGCCGCGCAGGATCTGGCGCCCAACATCTCTCATGTGCACTGGGCGGTCGGACGACTGCTCGAGCTGACGAACGATGGCGCGGGCGCCCTCGCCGCATATCAGAGGGGTGCGGCACTTCCGGACGCGGGGCGCGCCGAAGCAATCGACTCGGCATCACGGGCCGCGCGGCTCGGCGATTACGCGCGACTGCTCGCGCTCATGGGTCGAGACCGGGAGGCGACGCAACAGTGGGAACTGCTTCTCACTTTGGCACCCGAGAACGCACTGATCGCCGCCAATCTCGGATCCGCGTACGCACGATTGCAGCAATGGGACGACGCGCGCGACGCGCTTGCGCATGCAATCACGCACGCGCCGGATGACGGGTTCATCGAGGCGCTCATGCCTCGTTTCGTGGAGGCTCTCCTGGTCCCGCCGATCGACGCGACGCGCGCTGCCGAGCTTCGGCATACGACGACCTGGCTTCTGCAACGCACCGGCCGGGGCGACCCAATGGCGCTTGTGCTGGCGGCGCGGGCAGCGGGGGCAGCCGGCGTCAGCAGCGAGGCAAAGGCGCTGCTCGACGAGGCGCGGACGCTGGCAGCGCAGATCACCGATCCCATAGGAGAACAGGTGCGCGAAGAGATCGAGCGGCGCACGCTGGAGTTGCCGACCATCGCGCCGAAGCCTGCGACTATTGTCGGGGACGTGCGCACGCTGACAGCGGTCAAGGGCGATCCGTCACTGGCACTCGCACCGCGCGATCTTCTCGTGTGGCTGCCGCCTGGCTACGGCGACGAGGCCAATCGTGAACGTCGCTATCCAGTCGTGTACTTGATGGACGGCCAGAACGCGTTCGATGCGGTCACGAGCTTCGCGGGCGAGTGGAAGGCCGACGAAACTGCGGCGCGGTTGATCAGCGAGCGGCGCATCGAACCACTGATACTCGTGGCGGTGCCGAATTCGGCGCAGCGCATGGATGAGTACACCGTTGACGCAGACAGCAAGCACGGCGGCGGCGGGGGAGCAGCGTTCCTCGCGTATCTGCGCGACGCCGTAAAAGCGAGCGTCGATGGCACGTTTCGCACCAAGCCCGAGCGCGAGTCGACGGCGATTGTTGGAAGTTCGCTTGGCGGACTGATTGCGCTCGCCGCGATCGAGCGCGAGTCGGCGACGTTCGGCCGTGTGGCTGCGATGAGTCCAAGCCTGTGGTGGGGGGACGAAGCGCTCCTGAAGCGGTGGAGTGATGCAGCGAAGCGACCCGATCCCGTTCGACTGTGGATTGACATGGGGACGCGCGAAGGCGGTGCCAACGCCGCCGCACATGTCGCCCGCGCGCGCAGGCTTGGAGCAATGTTCACGGAAACGGAAGGCGGCGCCGCGGCACCGACCAGGACAGTTCACCTGTCGATCGTTGAGGGCGCCGAGCACAACGAAGCGGCGTGGAGCGCGCGGTTCGGCGATGCGCTGCAGTTCCTGTTTCCGCCCGACGCGAAGTGATCGTCCGCGACGCACGCTGGCAATCAACATGCCGCTGCTACGCCGGGCCGGGCCCCCACGCACCGAGCTGGATCGCCAGGTCGGCCGCGTCGGTCGTTCCATTTCCGTCGACATCCGAGATGCCTGGCTGTCCCCATCCACCGAGGAGGATGCCCAGATCGGATCCCGCGACCGCGCCGTCGCCATCAAGGTCGGCGAGGCAGCCTTCCGTGAGGTGCAGATCGTCATAAAAGACATTGATGAACTGGCCTGCGACGAGCGTTCCGCGGAGTTCGACCTCCCAGCTGGTCGCACGTGCCGGCACCGCCGCCACCACGACAAACTGCTTCCACTGCAGGTCTGCATCGTCGATCGCGCCCGTCGACGCCTCGTCGAGGACGGCAGGATTAACGTCGAGGAAGCGAAGAATCGCCTCACCGGAATCACCAAACTCCGTCTGGTAGCGCCCCGTCAGTCGTAGGTGGTGCTCGTCGCGTGGAAGCAGTCCCGACTGCGAAACGATCCCGCTCGTCTGCGTCACCTGCGACGCCGCGACGATCGGTGCATTGGCGGGGGATCTGACCCAGCCATCCAGCGTTCCAGTCTCCGCACCACCGTTGACGAGCAGTTCGCCCGCGATGCAGACGGTACTCAGGCCGAGGCACGCGGCCAGCAGCACTGCGGCGACGGGACGAACGGGGACACGGTTGAGCGAATTCGGGCATATGCGGCGAGAGAGCGTCATCATCAATCCTCCTTTCATGTGAAGCGTCGTCGGGACGCGTGGTGTCCGATCAAAATCCGCCAAATCCGTCGCTCGAGCGAAGCACCGGTCACCCGCGAGGGCGATACTTGCAGCCAGACGCAAATAAGCAACAATGCGGAGTGCCGTCTGCGACGCTCGCGCCGGACACTGCTTCCCTCTTTGAGGCTCCTCCGCCATGACTCCCGAGGTGACTTCCGACGTGACCCGCTCCGGCTGCCCGCCGTGCAAGCCGAAGCGTCTCTCGTTTCTCGATCGCTATCTGACTCTCTGGATCTTCCTCGCCATGGCAGTGGGCGTCGCACTCGGGCGACTGGTGCCCGGCGTGCGCGACGCCATCGATCAAGTCACCCTCGGCACGACCAACATCCCCATCGCGATCGGGCTCATCTTGATGATGTACCCGCCGCTGGCGAAGGTGCGCTACGAAGCTCTGCCGGCGGTGTTTCGTGACTGGAAGATCCTCGCCCTGTCGCTGATTCAGAACTGGATCGTGGGACCCGTTCTGATGTTCGCGCTCGCGGCGCTGTTTCTCGTCGACAAACCGGAGTACATGCTCGGACTCATCATGGTGGGGCTCGCTCGATGCATTGCGATGGTGCTGGTCTGGAACGATCTCGCTAAGGGAAGTTCCGAGTATGCGGCGGGACTCGTGGCATTCAACAGCATCTTTCAGGTGCTGTTCTTCGGCGTGTACGCCTGGATCTTCATGAGGTGGCTCCCGCCTCTCGTCGGACTGGAGGGCGCGGTCGTCGATGTGAGCATGTGGAGCATCTTTCAGAGTGTGCTCATCTATCTGGGTATCCCGTTCGCGGCGGGCATGCTGACGCGCCTCTCGTTGCGGCCGCTGAAGGGCGAGGTGTGGTACGCGGAAACGTTCATTCCGCGGATCGCTCCCATTACGCTCGTGGCGCTGCTCTTCACGATCGTCGTGATGTTCAGTCTCAAGGGCGATCGCATCGTGGCCGTGCCCCTCGACATCCTCCGTATCGCGGTACCGCTGGTCCTCTACTTCGTCATCATGTTCTTCGTATCGTTCTTCATGGCACGCCGTGTCGGAGCCGATTACGAACGGTCGGCGACCCTGGCGTTCACTGCATCGGGGAACAATTTTGAACTGGCGATCGCTGTCGCAATCTCCATCTTCGGAATCAGTTCGGGCGTCGCGTTTGCAACGGTGATCGGGCCTCTCGTGGAAGTGCCTGTCCTCATCGTGCTCGTCAGTGTCTCGCTGTGGCTGGGACGGCGATTCTTCCCAAGGATCGCTTGACGCTTCGCGGGATGGACGTATACTTGCAGCATGGTGCAAATGAGCAAGAAGCGGCCGGCGACGCCCAAGCTGGCGGCTCGCTGCGGCGGACCCATTGATGATCTGCTGAATCCGGAGCTGTTCAAAGCACTCGGCGATCCGACTCGCGCGACGCTGCTCGCATGCCTCGCCAAGTGCGGACGGTTCTGCACGGTCACGGAAGTGGCCGAGTGCTGCGCGGTCGACCTCTCGGTCGTGTCGCGTCACCTGGCGCTGATGGAGCGCGCGGACGTGCTGGAATCGGTCAAGGAAGGGCGCATGGTGCGCTATCGCGTGCGGTTCCATTCGCTGGCTGTCGCACTGCACAAACTCGCCGATGCCATTGAGGGCTGCTGTCCAGACAAGGGTGCAGGCAATCGTCGGGGAGGGTGCTGTGACAAGTGAGCACAAACGCCTACGGGTGCTCTTTCTGTGCACGGGGAATTCATGTCGCAGCCAGATGGCTGAAGGCTGGGCGCGATCGTTGCAGAATGCATCCATTGAGGCGTACTCCGCGGGCACGAAGCCGGGAGGGCTGAATCCGCTCGCCGTGCGTGCGATGGCCGAAGCCGGCGTCGACATTTCGGCGCAGACATCAAAGCATGTAGATGCTTTGCGTCATGTTCCGTTTGATTGCGTGATCACCGTCTGCGACTCGGCGCACGAGGCATGCCCTGCGTTTCCAGGCGCCGCCGTCGTGCATGTCGGCTTCGAGGATCCACCGCGCCTCGCACAGACGGCCGCGACCGACGTGGAAGCGATGCCGCACTATCGCCGCGTGCGTGACGAGATCCGTGCGTTTGTTGCATCGCTTCCTTAATCGCTGGCCCAATCGCTGGCCGAATCTGCCTCTCTCACCAAGGAAACCACCAATGCCCACCGTCAAAGTGTTTGATCCGCCAATGTGCTGCGCGTCCGGTGTCTGCGGGTCCGAGGTCGACCTCCGCCTGGCGAAGTTCGCCGGTGATCTTGCGTGGCTCGCGGGCCATGGCGTGAGCGTGGAGCGCTACAACCTGTCACAGCAGCCTGAAGCGTTCATGCGCCACCCGTCCGTGTTGCAGGCCGTCAACGCAGGGGGCACGCAGTCGCTCCCCATCGTGATGATCGACGACCGCATCGTCGCACAGCGCGAGTATCCAACGCGCGACGCGCTCGCAGCAAGCGTCGGCGTGCGTCCTGACGCGCCACTGCCTGTCGGCAAGTCAGGCGGCTGCGGCTGTGGTCGCAAGGGCTGCTGCTGAGCTGTTGATATCGCGCGTGATCTGGCGCGCCGTCGTCGCTGCAGGAGATCTTCACTGCACTTTCTCACCAACCCCACGCGCTATCTTTTCTTCACCGGCAAAGGCGGCGTCGGGAAGACGTCGATCGCATGCGCGACGGCGGTGTCGCTTGCTGATCGCGGCAAACGCGTGCTCCTTGTCAGCACGGATCCGGCATCGAATCTCGACGACGTCTTCGGAGTACGACTGGGCGGTGAGCCGACGCCGATTCCCGGCGCGCCGGGACTGGCGGCGCTCAACGTCGACCCTGAAGCCGCGGCGAAGGCGTATCGCGATCGGGTGATCGAACCGTATCGCGGTGTGCTGCCTGACGACGCGGTCGCGCACATGGAGGAGCAGCTGTCGGGATCGTGCACCGTCGAGATCGCCGCGTTCGACGAGTTCACGGGACTGCTCACGGACAGCACGATCGCTGCGAGCTTTGACCACGTCATCTTTGACACCGCGCCGACAGGGCACACGCTGCGTCTCCTCGCGCTGCCCGCCGCGTGGTCGGACTTTCTCGACACCAACACCACCGGCGCGTCGTGCCTCGGACCGCTCTCAGGACTGAACAGCCAGAAGGATCGCTATGAACACAGCGTGGCCGCGCTCGGCGATGGCGCGCAGACCACGCTGATTCTTGTCGCGCGGCCTGACGGCGGTGCACTGCGTGAAGCGGACCGCAGCAGTTCCGAACTCGCGGCACTTGGACTCGGCAATCAGCGTCTCGTCGTCAACGGACTCTTCACGCCGTCGGTGGCCGGCGATGCGGTCGCCGATGCGATGGCGGCTCGGGCCGCGGCTGCACTGGAGAAGATGTCTGCAACGCTCGGCACGTTACGCCGATGCGATGTAACGCTCAAGGCCACGAACATGGTGGGGCTCGCTGCGATCAGAGCACTCCTCGACCCGGCAGCCGATGCTGGTGCGCCGACGTTTCGAGGTGCGCCGCGCGACAGCAGCGCGCCGATGGCGTTGCCCGGTCTCGCAGAGATCATCGATCAGCTAGAGATTGCTGGCCACGGCGCGATCATGACCATGGGAAAAGGCGGCGTCGGAAAGACGACGATCGCCGCCGCCATCGCCGTCGAGCTCGCACATCGAGGCCACGAGGTTCATCTGACGACGACGGATCCCGCCGCGCACGTCACATCGACGATGCGTGGCATCGTGCCCAATCTCACGGTCGATCGCATCGATCCTGTTGCAGAGACGAAAGCCTATCGCGACGGCGTACTGGCCAAGGCTGCAGGAGTAATGGACGCAGCCGGTCTCGCCTTGCTTGAGGAAGATCTGCGCTCGCCGTGCACGGAAGAAGTCGCGGTCTTCCGCGCATTCGCGCGGGTGCTGCATGAAGCGACCCGCCACTTCGTCGTGATCGACACAGCGCCGACCGGCCACACGCTGCTGCTGATGGATGCGACCGGCTCATATCATCGCGAAATGGTGCGGCAGATGGCCGGGACGCATCCGACTGATCCGGCGGTGGAACGCGGGCGCGACATCAGCACGCCGATGATGAAGCTGCAGGATCCTGCGCATACGAAGATTGTGATTGTCACGCTCGCCGAAACGACTCCGGTGCTCGAAGCGAGTCGACTGCAGGACGATCTGCGTCGCGCGAAGATCGAACCGTTTGCGTGGGTGATCAACGGCTCGCTGTCCGCAGCGCACACGGCTGATCCTTTGCTGCAGCGCCGCGCTGCGACGGAGGGTGACGCCATCGCGAGGATCACCCGCGAGCTGGCGGCGCGCACGTATCTCGTGCCCTGGCAACCGGAGCAGCCTGTCGGTCAGGACGCGCTGCTGCGTCTGGTGCACGCCGCCGAAGTGCGCATCGCGCGCTGAGCTCATCAGCTCATC
>JAWXBD010000055.1:0-19902 GCA_034439815.1 Phycisphaerae bacterium | reverse complement strand
GCAGCGACTCGATGAGGCCATCCGAATGGCCGTCGAGGAAGAGCACTACACCGACGAAATCAATGGCTGATCGTCAAGGTGCCAAGAGCAGACGCTTACTGTCGTCCCACACCCGTTCGGGATTCGACATCGAGAAACCCGGCCACGCCGGCTTCTCCGACCGGATCACGAGGCAGCGCTCGTGCAGTACGCCGGGATCGACTTCCAGCTCGCTCGCCAACAGCTGCAGACCCGCCAGCGAAAGCACCGGCTCACTGCCGAGGTCACTCTCTGGCACCTCTTGGTTCGTCAGACGCGCCATCAAAGTCGCGAGGGCGAATGCGGCAGCCTGGCAGTTCAGGTCGTGATTCAGAACGTCTCCGGACGGACGCCGACGTCCTCACGAAGTGCTGACCTTTGCCTCCCAGAGCAGCAGCTGCGCTGCGCCACTCGCCCACTCCGGCCAGCGCTGCGTGCCGCGCAGCGAAGGATGACGCACACGCAGCTGCGACAGCAGCCATGGCACTTGCACCAGACTCGCCGTCAGCCCGCGATCCCCTCCCGCGAATCGCCATGACGGGGATGGCTCCCCCTCTCTCCGCTTCAGCAGATTGCTGGCATCACCGGACGCGGGCAACATCGGCACGCTGCACGGCCCGTCGATCCACCGCGAATTCGCGCTGACGCGCGCGGCCGGCCTCACACCCGAGGAGATCCTGCTCAGCGCGACCGTGAACGGCGCGCGCGCACTCGGGATGGAGGTAACCGTCGGGCGCGTCGCGCCGGGCATGCGCGCGGATCTCGTGATCCTCGACGCGGACCCGCTCGAGGACGTCGGCAACCTCGCACGGGTCTACCGCACGGTCAATGGCGGTGTGGTCTACGACCCCGTGGAGCTGATGCAGGCGATCCGGTAGCTCGCAGTCGAGTTCGGCGCGCTTCCTGACGTGTCGGTCCATACGCGCCAGGACCGGGCACGCGACGTCTACGCAGCGCCACGGATCCTTGCGAGCGTCAGCGCAGCATCCTCAATCATGTCTTCCTGCCCGCCGACCATGCCGCGCCGGCCGAGTTCGAGAAGGATCTCGCGTGCGGGCACGTCGTACTTTGCCTGCGCCCGCTTCGCAAAGAGCAGGAACGACGAGTAGACGCCTGCGTACCCTAGAACCAGGGAGTCGCGGTCGATGCGGATCGGATGGTCCATCATCGGCACGACGAGGTCTTCCGCAACGTCGGAGATCTTGAAGAGGTCTACGCCGGTTTCTATCCCCATGCGGTTGCAGACCGCGACGAAGACCTCCATCGGCGTGTTGCCGGCGCCAGCGCCGAGGCCGGCAGCGGCCGCGTCGATACGGCGTGCTCCAGCCTCTACCGCTGCGACCGAGTTCGCGACGCCCATCGCGAGATTGTGGTGGCCATGGAAGCCGATCTCGGTCTCGGGCCGCAACACCTCGCGGAGCGCCGCGATGCGTGCCGTGACGTCGGCGGGCAGCATGTGGCCGGCCGAGTCCGTGACGTACACGCAGTGCGCGCCGTAGGACTCCATCAGCCTTGCCTCGCGCACCAGCCGATCCGGCGGCGCCATGTGCGCCATCATCAGGAATCCCACGGTGTCGAGTCCGAGCTTGCGCGAAAGGCCGATGTGCTGCTCAGCGACGTCGGCCTCCGTGCAGTGAGTTGCCACACGGATAGTGCTGACGCCGAGGTCGTGCGCCATTCTCAGGTGATCTACCGTGCCGATGCCCGGCAGCAGCAGAGCGGACACTTTCGTCCGCTGCATCAGGGGTATCACGGCGCCGAGATACTCCTCGTCCGAGTGCGCAGGGAACCCGTAGTTCACCGAACTGCCGCCGAGGCCGTCGCCGTGCGTCACCTCGATCAGCGGCACCCCGGCGGCATCGAGGCCCTGCGCGACCGCGCGCATCTGATCGAGGGTCATCTGGTGCCGCTTCGGGTGCATGCCGTCCCGCAGCGTCATGTCGTGAACCAGGATCTTCGTCATCGCGCCACCTCTCCGACGGCGGCAGCTGCCGCTGTTCTCTGCAAGCGTTCCGCCCAGCTCTCTGCTGTCTTCACCGCCGCTGCCGTCATGATGTCGAGATTGCCGGCGTACTTCGGCAGGTAGTCTCCTAGGCCCTCGACCTCGAGGTAGACGGAGACTCGCTCGCCGTCGAACACCGGTCCGTTGACCAGCCGGTAACCAGGGACATAGCGCTGCACGTCGGCGACCATCGCGTGGATCGAACTGGCGATTCGTTCACGATCCGGCGCTGCGTCCGTGAGGCAGTGGACGGTGTCGCGCATTATCAATGGCGGCTCCGCCGGGTTGATGATGATGATCGCCTTCCCTTGGCGTGCGCCGCCGAGCTTCTCGATCGCATTCGCTGTCGTGCGCGTGAACTCGTCGATGTTCTTGCGCGTGCCGGGACCTGCCGACTTCGATGCGACGGTAGCCACGATCTCGCCGAACCTGACGCTCTGCACGCGGCTGACCGCGTGCACGATCGGGATCGTCGCCTGGCCGCCGCAGGTCACCATGTTGACGTTCGTCGCACCGGCGCCGAGGTGCTCGTCTAGGTTCACCGGCGGCACGACGAACGGCCCGATCGCTGCCGGTGTCAGGTCGACGATCCGGACGCCGCATGCCATGAGCGGCCCTGCGTTCTGCGCGTGGACCTGAGCGGAGGTCGCGTCGAACGCGATGGCAATAGCGTCGCTCTCGACGTGCGGTAGCAGTCCCTCGACGCCGCGGTCCGTCGTCTTGAGGCCCAGAGCGCGAGCGCGGGCGAGCCCCTCGGACGCCGGGTCGACGCCCACCATCCAGCGGGGCTCGATGACGGCACTGCGCATGACCTTGTAGAGCAGGTCCGTCCCGATGTTGCCTGATCCCAGGATCGCGACGTTGATCTTGGTCATTCGTTGGCCCTTCCAAACGTGAAGCTCGTCTCGCCGATGCCGCCGACGATCGCTCGAACCCGGCTGCCCGGACGCAAGGCCACCATCGGCCCCAGCGCGCCGGTGAGCAGCACGTCGCCGGCCTGCAGAGGATTTCCGCGCCGTGCAACGGTCGCAGCGAGCCAGGCTGCCGCGCGTAGAGGATGGCCGAGTGCAGCTGCACCCGCGCCCAGCGAGGCGACGGCACCGTCGATTTCCATGACCATGCCTGCGGTATATAGGTCCAGCCCGTTGAGTGGTTGCCCCTGTTCGGCGAGAACGAAGAATGCCGACGAGCCATTGTCGGCGACGGTGTCGGCGAATGTGATCTTCCAGTCGGCAATGCGACTGTCGACGATCTCGAGCGCGGCGTGCACGCTCGCCACTGCGGCCGCAACATCTTCGGCCGTCACGCTCTGGTCGGGAAGCGGCCGGCCGAGTACGAGAGCGATCTCGGCCTCGACCTTCGGCTGGATCGTGCGCCCGGGGTCCAGCCTGCCGCCATCGGGAATGCACATGTCGTCGAACAGCACGCCGAAGTCCGGCTGGTCGACGCCGAGCTGGCGCTGCACGGCCACGGCTGTGAGGCCCGCCTTCCGGCCGACGACCCTGCGGCCCTCCCGTCGCCATACCTCCGTGTTGAGCGCCTGAACGGCGTACGCACCGTCCACGTCGAGGGGATCGAGCCCATCGCGAAGGGGTGATACCGGCCCGTCCCGGTAGGCTGAGCGAAGCCTGGCCGCAAGCTCGGAGTGAGAGACCTTCACGTCGGCCGCCGCCGGTCATACAGCTGGGGTGCGACGACTACCAGTGCCGCGGCGAGAGCGCCGATGAGCGCGGCGGGGAGGATCGTCGCGAGCGCGGCTGTCCCCGGCTGCAGGCCGGAAGCGAAGAAGGCAGTCATGCCGAGGAAATAGCCGGGGATGGAGTCCAGCGGCGGGGTCAGCAGGGACAGCATCGCGATCACGGCAAGAATGAAGATCACGATCGGAAGCGCCCACTGGCCGACGGCGGGTGCTATCGCCCCGAGCAGGACGAGCGACCCCATTCCGAGCAGTACGCCGATAACGAGGCATGCGAATGCCGCCGCGCCGCGCCGCACGTCGCCGCCGCCGGTCCCGAAGCACGTCCAGCCGATGAACATCGTCCACAGCTGGAGCGACAGTGCGACGGTAACGACGGATGCGACGGCGGCTACGATCCCAACGGTGACGACGATCCACGCAAAGCGCGCAGTCGTCATACCGAGGCGCCGGATTACCATGCTTCCAATCGCCTGCTTTTCTGCGTTCACGGGATGCCCTCACTCTGGCAGCGAACTGATCCGGACCGAGCAGCGACGCTCGGGCTCATCCCAACTCGAGAATCGCGCCCAGGAGGACGTTGCAGCCCGCCTCCAGATCTTCGGGCCGTGCCCGTTCTGCCTCATTGTGGCTGACACCGCCTTCGCAGGGTACGAAGATCATCGCGGTGGGTGCCACGCGCGAGACGTGCATGGCGTCATGGGCGGCCCCGCTGACCATGCGCAGCGTTGCATAGCCGCAGGCGTCGGCGGCGCGCTGAACAGCGTCCACGCAGTCCGGCGAGAAGCTGACGGGAGCACAGTCCAGCTCGAGCCGGACTGAACATGCGAGCTCGTGCCGCTCACAGGCATCGCGCACGGTCGTCTCGAGCGCGCGCGTTAGGTCTTCCAGCACCGTTGCGTCCGGGTGCCGCAAGTCGATGCCGAAGACGGCGCGATTCGGCACCGTGTTGTAGGCGCCCGGGCTCGTGGCGAATCGCCCGAAGGTGAGCCTCGCCTCCGGTTGGTGTCGGTCGGCCATGCCGAACAACGCCGGAAGCACTTCGGCGATGGCGCGCACGGGATCGCGCCGCGCGTCCATCGGCGTGGTGCCGGCGTGGCAGCTCGTCCCTTCGACGATGATCTCGAGCCAACGCACCCCTTGAATGCCGGTCACGACACCGATCTGCCGGCCGGCACGCTCCAGCACGGGACCCTGTTCGATGTGTGCCTCGAAGAACGCGCGCACGGGCCCGGCCACGCAGGAATGATCGCCGAGATAGCCGATCCGCCGGAGCTCCTCGTCGACGCGGCAGCCCGAGGCGTCTGTACGTCCGTGCGCAGACTCGAGCGTCAGGGCACCCGCCCACACTGCCGAGCCCATCATCGCCGGCGAGAAGCGTGCGCCCTCCTCGTTCGTCCAGGCGACAGCCTCTACGGGGAACGGCGTCGAGATGTCGGCATCATTGAGCGTCCGGATGACTTCGAGGGCGGCCAGAACGCCGTAGACACCGTCGAACTTGCCCCCGGTTGCCTGCGTGTCGAGGTGCGACCCCATCAGCACCGGCGCTGCGCCGGCACGACTTCCCTCGCGCCTGGCGAAGATATTCCCCATCGCGTCGTTTCGGATGCGACAGGCGGCATCCTCGCACCAGCGGACGAACAGATCACGGGCCGCCCGATCGGCCTCGGTCAGTGCAAGGCGGTTACAGCCGCCGGCCGCAGTCGCACCGATCTCGGCCATTTCCATGAGCGATCGCCAGAGGCGGCCGCCGTTCGTCTTCAGGGGCCGCCCACCGGTCATGGCCAAGCTCGGTCGACGACCAACTTGCGATGAAGGATGCCTGCTGGACTCACACCATCTCCGCGAAGAGCTGGCCGTCCTCGACAGTCACCGGGTACGTTCGAAGCGGCATCACGCAAGGGGGAGCCGTCGGCTCGCCCGTTCTGATGTCGAACGTGCCGCCGTGGAACGGGCACATGATGTTGTCGCCTTCCACGACCCCTTCGGCGAGGGACGCCTCGCCGTGCGTGCAGAGATTGTCTGTCGCGTAGTAAGCCCCGTCAAGGTTGTAGACCGCTACCGCCAGGCCGTCTGGTAGATCGACAAGGACGACCGTCCCTGGAACCACTTGGTAAGAGCTACAGAGAAACCGCTTGGGCACGTAATGAGACCGTACGTTGACAGCGCGATCGAGTGGACTCGCACGATTCGATTGTTCTCCGCGCTTCGCAGCCCGATCCATACCACATAAGCCTTAGGGAGCCGCAGCACCCGCCTCTAAGGCTTCGGGCGTATGGATCGTCGTGCCCGGAGCGAGCAAGCTTGACCGGCCATCGGAACGGTCCTCCGATGAGGAGGAGCCGACATGCAAGAGCCAGCGCCGATGAGGAATGCCATCTCGGAGGATCTCTTCAACAGGGTTGCGGGATACGTTCCTGGCCTCAACGCGAAAGGCGCGCTGCCGCTGTCGGCACAGAAGCCCTGGCAGAAGTGGGTCGACGCGGAGCTTGGGTTCCGGAACCACTGGTACCCGGTACTGCCATCGCGCAGCATTCCCGAGGGCGGGCACAAGGCCGTGAAGGTTCTCGGCGAGGAGCTTCTGTATCTCCGGCGCGGCGGCAAGCTCTACGTGATCGAGGACCGCTGTGCGCATCGTGGCACTCGCTTCTCGGTTCGGCCCTTGACCTTCACGAACGATACGATCACCTGTTGGCACCACACGTTCACGTTCGACCTGGGCGACGGGCGTATTCGCTGCCTGCTCAACGACCCGAATTCGGCGATGTGCGGTCAGAAGGGAATCAAGTCCTACCCGGTGCGCGAGTTGAAGGGTGTGGTGTTCACCTTCATCGGCGACATTGCGCCACCGCCGGTCGAGTGTGACGTGGCCCCGGGATTCTTCGACGATGATGTCGCGATCTGCGTCGCCGAGCCCTACGTCGTCAAGGCGAACTGGCGCCTCGGCGCCGAGGGTGGCTTCGACCCCGGCCACCACTTCATTCATAACTGGTCGACGTGGTCGGCGTGCGCCGGCCTGCCGATGACCTTCGGCTGGGTGCCGAACCAGGAAGTGGTCGTCGAGACGAACGTCTATCGGGCGGAAAAACTCGGCCAGAACGGCTTCACGCGGCTGGCGTCCAAGTCGGACGTGACCTCGACGAATGCATGGATCCCGGCACGCGATGGCGGCCCCGACGTCGAGGTCGTGCTGCCGATGGCGCGAGGCTTTTCGCCGGCGCAGCGTGAGGCTTACGAAAAGAGCAGCTATGACGGCACGGTCGGGGGTTGGATGCCGGGCAGCCTCAAGGTCGACTGGTGGCCTTCGCCCGGGATCGTCCACAACGAGTACTACGTCCCGCGAGATGCGGATTCCCACTACTACTTCCAGGTGGGGTGGTTCCGATCGCCCGACCCGAAGCTTCGGGAGGAATGGGCCAACGGCGAGCTCGGGCAGGTACGCTGGAAAATCCCGGTAGTCGACCAGTTCACGATCGACGACGCCACCGCCCGCGAAGCGACCCACGAGTTCTACGCCCGCGAGGGCGGTTGGCAGCAGGAGCGCACAGCGCCGTTCGACATCGAGCTGCTGATGTGGCGAACCTTCTGCAGCGACCACGCGCGCGGCGTGCAGAAGGTGGAACATACCCACGGCAAGTTCCCGCGCTGACTGCATGTCCGATAACCGATCCTTCACGCACCTCGACAAGGTCGTGGTAATCGTCGGCGGCACCGGCGCGATCGGGGGAGCAGTCGGACTGGCGCTCGCGACGGCGGGCGCCAGAGTCGTACTGGCCGGCCGCAACGAGCGGGCAGCGAGTCGAAGCCTTGAGGCCATTCGCGGCACCGGGGCGGATGCCGAGTTCATCCCCGTCGACGTGACGCGATCTGCGGACATGGAACGGCTCGTGACCGAAACCGTGGGCCGCTTCGGCCGGCTGGACTGCGCCTTCAACAACGCGGGATGGGAAGGTACGGCGGCCGATACCGCGAACATCGAGGAGCGGGACTGGGCACAGATGCTCGACATCAAGCTCAGCGGGGTGTGGCGCGGAATGAAGTACCAGCTGCGCCATATGCTGGAGCACGGCGGTGGTTCAATCGTCAACATGGCCGGCAGCTGGGGATTGGTCCCGGCGCCCAACTACGGCGCTTACTGCGCCGCCGCGCACGGAATCATCGGCCTCACTAAGACCGCCGCGCTAGAGTACGCCGGAAAGGGCGTTCGCGTTAATGCGGTCTGTCCGGGGGCGGTGGACACGCCGATGCTGGACCGGATGTTCCACGGCGACAGCGCAGCGAAGGCGGGTTTCGGCGCGAGTGTCCCCATCGGGCGCCTCGCACGGCCGGAAGACGTAGCAGGCACGGTGCTCTGGCTGACTTCGGACGCTGCTTCCTATGTGACCGGTCAGGCAATCGGCCTGACCGGGGGCGCGTAGCGGGCGTGGGCGGCGGCGCGTGCGATCTGCTGGACGGTCCGTTGCTGGCGGGAGCGGAGACTGGCACATGACCGCACTCGATCCGGTACGACGAGCCTGGTACGAGGCTGCGTCGTCGCGGATCGATGAGGCGAGGATGAGCGGCCTGATCCGCCGACTCACCGACGTGCACAGTCCGACCGGAGCGGAGCGCATAGTTTGTCAGCTCCTCGCAGAGGAACTGACGGCATCGGGGCTGCACGCGCGCTATCAGGCGGTTCAAGGAGATTCGGGAAACTGCATCGCCCGCGTTCCGGGCAGCGGGGACGGCCCGACCGTCTTGCTGTACTCCCCCATCGACACGCACCTCGATGCGGAGCCGGCCGAGGACGTTCCATGGGTGGGCCCCGAGTTGCGCGCGGACATGCTCCCACGGACGCTGGAGCGCGACGGCACCCTGATCGGGCTGGGGTCTTCCAACCCCAAGTCGATGGTCGTCAGCATCGTCGAAGCCGTACGCGCCGTAGTCGAGGCGGGTGTGCCGCTCGCTGGAGACGTCGTCGCGGCGTTCTGTGGTGGCGGTATGCCCTGGATCGCGGTCCACAGAGGCAATGCGGGCGTCGGAAGCGGAGTGAGCCATCTGCTGTCGCACGGTGTCACCGCGGACGCTGCCGTCATCGTGAAGACCTGGGACGAGGTCTACCACGAGCATCCGGGCATGGCGTGGTTCAGGATCACGGTGGCGGGCAGCATGGGCTACGCCGGCGTCCCTCGGGGAATCCCGGAGTTCCGAAGCTCCATCGTGCCGGCCGCGAGGTTGATTCTCGAGCTCGAAGACTGGCTGGTTGCGTACCCGGAGCGGCACCGCAGTGGCGAGATCCTGCCACAGGGATGGGTCTCGGCGGTGCAGGCCGGGTGGCCCACGAAGCCGGCTTTTCCGTCCGCCGCGACGGAGATCTACGTCGACATCCGGACCAACCCGGATCAGTCGCTTCAGGAACTCGAGACCGAGCTGAAGTCTTTCGTGCGTTCCGTCGCCGAGCGACTCGGCGACGTTGACGCTCGCGTCGACATGGTCGTGTCGTATCCGGGCGCGCGCACGGATCCGGGGCACTGGATCGTGAAAAGTGCGCTACGCGCGTGGCAGGCCACGCACGGACGTCCCTATCCGGGGCCGCCCGCGATGAGCGGGATCTCCGATGCGGCTGGCATCCAGCGAGCCGGCATTCCAATCGTGCGGATCGGCTATCCGTTCCGTTCTGGCGATGCGCTGCCGGAGGAGTTTCGTGATGGCCTTGGAGGCATGGGCGCTGCGGCGGCCGCCGATCTCGTGGGTACCGTCAGGCAGATTATCCACATCGTCGTCGACACGTGCACGCGGACACGCCACGAACTGACTCGCCTGCACGCAGCCTGAGAAATTTGGACCGAGATCGGGAGAACAGCCATGGCTCGCATCAAGGGATTGGGATACGTCGGCTGCCAGGTTTCCGACCTCGGCGCCTGGAGCCGCTTCCTCGGCGCCGTCTTCGGGATCGAGGAGTGCGACGAGCCGGCTCCGCGTGTCCACCGCTTCCTGCTGGGAAAGAGGGACCAGTGGGTCGCGCTGGAGCAGGGCACGCGAGACGGTCTCGCCTTCATCGGCTGGGAAGCACAATCGAGCGACGCTCTCGAGAGTCTTGCAACCGACCTGAGTGCGAACGGGGTGCCCGTGAAACGGGCCACCGCCGACGTGTGCAGAAAGCGGGGGGTGTCCGAGCTCCTCCAGCTATCGGGTCCAGACGGGGTCGCCACCGAGCTTTACTGCCAATCGCGCGGCGTCACTGCCCCGGTGCGGCCTGCGGCTCCGCGGCTCGGTCACGTCGTACTCGCCGCGAGCGACCGGAGGGCTACCGTCGAGTGGTACGGCTCCGCATTCGGATTCCAGCTCAGCGATCACATCTTCTGGGACGGCATCGAAGCCTCGTTCATGCGCTGCAGTCCGCGCCACCACAGCCTTGCCGTCACGAATCCGGTCGGCAACATGCGGGGTGGTGACCTCGGCCACTTCATGCTGGAGGTCGACTCGATAGACGCGGTGGGCAGCACTTACGACCGGGCCCGCAGCCTCGGCGTACCGATCGCATTCACGTTCGGCCGGCACTCGAACGATGGATCCATATCCTTCTATGCCTACAGCCCATCCGGTTGGCTGGTCGAGTATGGCTATGGCGGCCGCTTGATCGATGATCCCGCGTGGCGCCCGACACTGTACGACGCCCCCAGCATCTGGGGCCACGAGCTGCAGCCCCCGCCGGGCGGGGGCGCCACGAAACAACGCTACTGAGGGGTATGCGATGGGATCCATCTGGAACGACTTGCAGGGCGTGGAATTCCGGCAGACCTACTATGACGCCGGTGGGGTTCGCACGCGCGTGATCGAAGCGGGGAGCGGTATGCCGCTCATCTTCCTGCATGGGACCGGCGGTCACGCCGAGGCCTATTTGCGGAATATCGCGGCACATGCGCAGCACTTTCGCGTCTACGCGATCGACATGATCGGGCACGGTTACACGAGTGCTCCCGACCTAGATTACGAGATGCAGTGCTATGTTGATTTCCTGCGTAGTTTCGTCGACGCAATAGGTGCCGACGAGGTGATGATCTCGGGTGAGTCGCTGGGTGCCTCGGTCGCGTCCTGGTTCGCGATCGCGGAGCCGGCCCGAGTCCTCAAGATCGTCCTGAACACGGGAATTCTCCTGACGCCGAGTTCACAGGGTGCGGCCGAACTCCGCGACCTGCTGAATCGGAGCCGCGCCGCAGCCGGTACACCGACGCGCGAAGCCATTCGCACGCGCATGCGATGGCTCGTGCGGAGCGAGGAATCGCTGACGGACGAACTGATCGAAACGCGGTTCAGGATCTACAGCCAGCCGGGCCGCGCAGCGATCATCGGGCGGATCGCAGAGAAGAGCATCGGGGCACTACTGGAGCCCGAGAGCAGCAACGCTTGGTACGGACGCCGTCTACTGAAGCGCATCCAGTGCCCGACGCTCGTGCTCTGGACGCGATACAACCCTGGCCAGTCCGCCGAGGACGCAGCAGAGGGCGCGCGGTTCATCCCTAACTGTTCGATGGTCGTCCTGGAGAACAGCGCCCATTGGCCCCAGTGGGAAGAGCCGGACGCGTTCAACCGCGCCCACCTCGCTTTCCTGCTTTCCTGACTCATAAGGTATCGCCCGGCTACGGGCCACGCCGCTTCTTCGGGCGCGAACGGGGCGAGTGCGTGCCCGCTCAGAAACTTCAGAAGGCGCCCGGGATCCATTGACGCTAAGTCTTTGGACCTATGGATTCTTGCACTCGGAGTACTCACGATGGATCGGGGCTCTTCAATCGCAGGCCGCCAAGCTTAAGGAGGCGAGGAAATGATGAAGGCAGCACACGTAATCGAGGTCGAGCATGCGTCGGCGCTGTGTCGGCGCGGTGCGAGTACGAACCTTGTCGCGGCGGCAGTCTGCGCGGCCCTGTTCGCCCCTGACGGGCTGGTGGGATCCGCCCAAGCTGCCGAACTCGGTACGCTCGAGGAAGTCGTCGTGACCGCGAACAGGCGCGAGGAGTCCCTTCAGAGGGTGCCGATCTCGATCAACGCCGTCACCGGCTCGGCTATCGCCAGCGCGAACATCGTCAATCTGAACGATCTCGGGCATCTCGTGCCCGGCCTGCAGATCCACAACGAGTTTGGCGTGGCCACGCCACTGACGTTTCTCCGGGGGATCGGCAACGCCAGCTTCGTGACGACGTCGATCACGCCAGTCGGCTTCTACATCGATGGCGTCTACATCGGTCAAAACATCGCGCAGGGCCTCGCGCTCTTCGACGTAGACCGCATCGAGGTGCTGCGCGGCCCGCAGGGCACGCTCTTCGGCCGCAATACGACGGGCGGTGCAATCAACGTCATCACCCGCAAGCCGATGCTCCAGTCCGAGCTCGAGGGTGAAGTAAAGCTGACCGTCGGGAACTTCCAGACGTTCAACGCCGATGCGTCGCTCGGAGGTTCGCTGGGCGAAACGTTGGCCTATCGGGTGGCGTTCGCTCGTCAGAGCGACGAAGGCGCCTTTCGGAACGTCAACCCGGACTTCGTGGCTCGGAACGGTTCGAAGGCCAGCGACATCGACTTGAACACGGCCCGAGTACAGCTTCTCTGGGCTCCGAGCGAGCGGGTTTCGGCTCTCGTGAGTCTTCACGGCGGCAATAGCGATGGTGGAAACGTCATTTCGAAGCCGGGCTTCATCCTCGGCGACCCGCCGACCAACTGTCCGCCGGGCGCCGTATCCGGCGCGGTTCTGAACGGTTGCTCCGACCCGTACGGCTTCGGGATCCGGGATTCGCTGGAGACGCTCGAGACCACCGAGCAGACGGTCAGCACGGAGGTCGTCGACACCTATGGAGCGGCGGCAGAGCTCAACTGGGACATCGGTACGCATACGCTCACGTCGGTTACGGCGTGGGATTCGGCGGAACTCGAGCGCCTTCACGACTCGGACGGCCACTCACTGTCTTTCCTGACGAGTACGTTCCTGGCGGACACCAGCTACTGGAGCCAAGAGTTCCGGGTTACCTCCGACTACAGTGGACCCTTCAACTGGGTCGGTGGTGTCTACTACTACGGCGATGAGAACTCGTCCTTCGCCCATTACCAGGTGGGTGACCTGGGCGGCACCGGCATTGCCCAGGTCATGGACCAGAAGACGGCGAGCTACGCGGCTTTCGCAGACGGCAGCTACAACTTCGCGGAGCGCTGGAAGCTGACTACAGGGTTGCGCTGGACGTCTGACAAGCGGGACGCGGCGATCGAGACCTGGGCCACGAACTCATCGGGTGTTCTCGGCCCGCCTGCGGTGCCTCCGCAGGTGATCCCGGCGTTGTCTCCCTATGAGAAGGTCTCGCAGGCCGAGGCGGAAGCGGCCTTCCTTGCCACGCTGATCCCCCCCGACCGACTGGTGCGAACCTGGAAAGAGTGGACCGGCCGCATCATCCTGAGCTACGACGTTGACGACAAGACCCTCGTGTATGGCAGCGCGTCGCGGGGCTTCAAGGGCGGCGAATTCAACGGTGCGGCAATCATCGTTCCGTCGGAGGTCAGCCTGACGGACCCGGAGTACTTGAACAGCTACGAACTCGGTGCGAAGAGCACGATGCTCGACGGACGGCTGCGCGCAAACCTCGCGATCTTCCACATGCAGTACAAGGACCAGCAGGTTCAGAGTTTCGTGAACCCGGACAGCTCGTTCCCCTCGCTGACAAACGTTGGCGAGGCGGAAATCAACGGCGCCGAATTTGAGACTCAGCTCCGGGCGTCCGAAGCGTGGCTGTTCAGCTTCGGCGGTACATGGCTGCCGGACGCCAAGTTCACGAAGTTCTTCGATCCCGTGGCCGGTGACCGGGCGGGTAACCGGCTTCCTCAGTCGCCCGAGTGGTCGCTGAATGGCTTTGCGCGGTATGAACAGGCCCTGAGTGCGGGCAACACCGTGGCGCTGCAGGTGCAGGCTCGCTGGAACTCGGCGCGCTTCTTCACGGTGGAGAACCGTCCGGGCTTGCGGGAAGACGCCTACGCGGTCGTCGACGCCAGGGCTTCGCTCCGATTCCTCGATGATCGAGCGGAGTTCGGCGTATTCGCAAGGAACCTGCTCGACGAGGAGTACTTTGCTTCCGCCTACGGGCTCGAGACATTCGGTGGCAACGTGTTCCAGCCGGGCCGACCCCGGATGTATGGCGCTGATTTCACGTATCGGTTCGACTGATCAGTGGGAGTTACGGCGAAGGATGGTCGTGCGATGGGGTCCGACAAGAAGCTTACGATCAACGGGCGTGAACACGTCGTCCCTGCACCCGACGGCATGCCGTTACTTTGGGTGCTTCGGGACTTGTTGAAGCTCCGAGGCACGAAGTTCGGATGCGGCAAAGCATTGTGTGGTGCCTGCACCGTGCATCTCGACGGAGTTGCGGTCAGGTCGTGTGTATTGCCGGTCGAGCGCGCCGTCGGGAAAAGCGTACGCACCATCGAAGGCCTTGGTGACGAGCGTCTGCATCCGCTGCAGGACGCATGGCTCGACCACCAGGTGTCGCAGTGCGGTTACTGCCAGTCCGGCCAACTGATGGCAGCGGCGTCGCTGCTGGAGCGCAATCCGAATCCGACCTCGGCGGAGATCGATGCCGAGATGTCGGGCATCCTGTGTCGCTGTGGCACTTACCCACGCATTCGCGCCGCGATTCTGTCGGTGGCCGAGAAGATGATGCGTGCGGCGGGGGCGGACGCATCGTGAAGGACGTCGGCTCCCGGGTCATCAGCCGACGATCATTGCTCGCCGGCGGCGCCTGCGGCGCCGTCGCGCTCGTGGTCGGGTTCCGCCTCACCGAAGCCGGAGGCACCGCACGCCGCGCGACCACACAGGCGTCTTTTCAGCCGCATGCGTTCGTGCGGATAACGACCGACGGCAATGTGACCGCGATCATCGGACCTGCCGAGATGGGCCAGGGCGTTTTTACGGCACTTGCCATGGTCCTCGCCGACGAGTTGGATGCGAACTGGAAAGACGTGACTGCGGAGGCCTCGCCAGCCGATCCAGCGTATGGCAATCCGCTCTTTGGTGGTCTCCAGGCGACCAATGCCAGCACGAGTATTCCTGTCTTCTACGACTCCATGCGGCATGCCGCTGCCGCAGCCAAGGCGATGCTCGTTTCCGCTGCCGCGGCGCGATGGGGCGTGGCTCCGAGCGCCTGTCGCACCTCCGAAGGAGCTGTCTTTAGCCCCGACGGCAGCCGTCTCGCCTACGGTGAGTTGGTGCCGGACGCATCGAAGCTATCGCCTCCGCCCAAAGAGGCTCTGCGTCTCAAGGACCCGTCGGAGTTCCGGATAATCGGACGCTCGATGCCGCGGCTGGAGGGGCGGGCGAAAGTCACGGGCCGGCCGATATACGGGCTGGATGTCGACTTGCCCCACATGCTGACGGCTACGGTCGCGCGCAAGCCCGTCCCGGGTGCTCGCGTGAAGAGTTACCGCCGCGAAACCGCGCTGCGTTCCCCGGGTGTCAGGGCAGTCGTCGAGATCCCGTCCGGGATCGCCGTCGTCGCCGATCACTTCTGGGCCGCCCTCCAGGGCCGTCAGAAGCTTTCCGTGGAATGGGACCTGAGCGCGGCAGGAGAACTGCTTTCGAGCGAGGAGGTCGAGCAGCGTTACCGCGCCCTCGCCCAGTCGCCGGGGGCGGTCGCCGCCCATCGCGGCGAACCAGCGCTCGAACTCGCACGCGCCCAGAACGTGTTCGAGCGCGAGTATGTTCTGCCATACATCGCACACGCTCCCATGGAGCCGCTCAACTGTACGGTCCACGAGACGCCGGACGGCTGCGACGTTTGGCTGGGCACCCAGTACCAGAGCCTCGACAAGAAGGTCGCCGCCAAGACTCTCGGCGTGTCACCGGATCGCGTTCGGATCCACACGCAATACCTGGGTGGCAGCTTCGGCCGCCGGGGTAGCCCTGACGCCGACGTCGTCAAGGAAACAGCCGAGATTCTGGCTGCGGTACGGGCCCTTAAGGCACCGATTCGAAACGTGTGGACGCGCGAGGACGACATTCGCGGTGGTCTCTATCGGCCGATGGCGCTCAATCGACTCCGCGCTTCCGTTGGTACCGATGGCTTCCCCACGGCATGGGCGCACACGATCGTGGCCCGTTCGCCCTGTATCGACAGCGAATTCGCGTTCCTGGTTGCAGACGGCGTCGACGCAACCAACGTTGCCGGGGCGAAGGATCTTCCGTATGCCGTCGCCAATCTCAGTGTCGACGTGCATCAGCCTTCCTTCGGTGCGAGCGTGCAATGGCTGCGGGCGGTGGGAAACAGCAGCACCTGCTTTGCCATCGAGAGCTTCATCGATGAACTCGCCCATCAGGGCGGGCACGACCCGGTGGAGTACCGGCGGCAACTGCTGGATGGGGACTCGAAGAACGCAAGGCTTCTGCAAGTCCTGGAACTCGCTGCCCAGGCGGCGAACTGGGGTGATGCGCTACCCACTGGTCGTGGACGAGGCGTCGCCGTCCATGACTACTGGGGTACGAAGGCTGCGCAGGTAGCAGAGGTCGAGGTCAAAGGTGACCAAGTGCGCATTGACCGGGTGACTTGCGCGATCGACTGCGGGTTGGTCGTCAACCCGGATGGCGTGAAGGCTCAGGTAGAGGGCGCGATCATCTTCGCTCTTTCGGCAGCGTTGTACGGCGAAATCGCCCTCGAGAACGGCGCGGCGAAGCAGTCCAACTTCGACGACTATCCGCTGCTCCGATTCGACGCGACACCACAGATCGACGTGGTCCTGGTGCCGAGCAAGGAACCACCGTCGGGAATCGGCGAGGCGGCCGTGCCGCACGCCGCTCCAGCCGTCTTCAATGCGATCTTCGCGGCAACGGGCCGCCGCGTGCGACGCCTGCCGCTTATTCGAGATGGCATGAAGGCGTAGTCACGCCCGTTTCCTTGGAGGAGAACCTGATGGCGCAGATTCCCGGTCGGCTGATCAACAGCAAGACGATACAGCCTCATCACTACGGCTTCGGTTCGCTGAAAAAGGGCCAGACACTGCGGATCGTCGATGTCGAGGGTCAGCAGGTCGCCGACTTCGTAAGCCTTCGACTGAACGAGCCAACGGAGTACCTGGACTGTGTGTACACGAACTGGCTCCTCAACCGCTGGCGCTGGCACGCCGGGGACACGATCTATACGAACCTGATGAATCCGATGTGGACGATCACCGCAGACACGGTGGACGATCATTACACGGGCGGAGGTTTTTGCTCGCGCGTCGCGAGGAGGCTATTCAAGATCGATGATGAAAAAGGCTGTCGCGACACGCTCGAGGATGCCTTCGAGGCGAACGGGATTTCCAAGGTCCACCTGCAGTCCGTCTCGTGCTTCAACGTGTTTATGAACGTGGGCTATGACCCTGATGGAAGTTGGGTACTTCGTGAGCCGAAGTCGAAGGCGGGTGACTACATCGACCTTCGTGCAGAGATGGACCTGCTATGGCTGGTGTCCGTCTGCTACTGGCCGCAGATCGTCAACGGAAGCAAGCCGACGCCTCTGTGCTTCGAGAGCTACGAAGGCTGACCCGGCACGTAAAGGGTTGACGGCCTGCTGCCGGAGCCCGCCGAGACCCTTGGCAGCGTTCGAGCCGGGGTCGCGACAGCGCCGCGAGCGTGTCCCGGAGTTGCGCCGGCAAGCAATGCGAAGCGCTACAGCGGACTGATCAAGTAACGCGCTGCTGCACACGCGACGGGCGGGTCCGTCCCAAGTGGCCTGAAATGACAATTGAGTGGCCGAAAATGATAATCTGTTGGCCGAGTATGACAATCGGTGATGCTGCGGCTTACTGTAGATTCGTTTCGGGATTGGTAAGTTCTCGACGTCATCACCATGAGAGACTCAGACGACGTTTTCACGGTGCATGGTCTACCGGCCTTTCCTGACGGAGATACCGGTTCGCTGCCCACCGGCAGCCTGCATCGGGATATCGAAGAAGCGATATGTACGTTCGGGCGCGACATGCTCACCGCGCGCGAGCAGGCCGTCGTCCAGCTGATTCTGCTGGGCCTATCCTCCAAGTTGGCCGCAAGGGAACTGCAGATCGCGCTGAAGACTGAGAAGGTTCACCGGCGAAACGCGTACGCGAAGTTGGGCGTCAACTCTCACGGCGTGCTGTTCGGACAGTTCCTTCGATTTCTGTCGGCCTCGCTCGAACCATCCTCGCACACCGGGCTGTTTGGGCCGCGCGGCCCCGTCGGTACTGCGCAAAGCGGCGAAAGCCGATTCGAATCGCCACTGATGTCTGCACGGTCACGACGGGGTCGCACGGGTTCGCGTGCCGGGGAAGACGTCGCACCAAAGCTGCGGCGTCCGGCGCTGCGCGATGCCCGGCATCGCTAACGGCCAGGCGCCCCGGCGCCCGTTGCGTCGGCTCATTCGGCCGCTGCCGAGCCGATCAGTTCTGGATGTCGCCGACAAGCATCGCATGTCAGCCGTCTATATCGTCCGCCTCATGGAGGCGGCGGCGGAGGCTGGCTCTTTCGACTTGGATTGGATGCTGGCGCGGATCGGACTGAGCCGACGTGATCTGCTGGAGCGCGATGCCCGATGCACGGTAGGGCATCGTCTCCGCTTGCTCCATGCCATCACGACGACGAACAGCATCCCTGGACTTGGACTTCTGGCCGGTCGCCGGATCATGGTGCCCGACCACGGCATCGTGGGCTATGCGATCCTGAGCAGTGCGAATCTCCGGAGCGTGATGGAAATCATCGCGCGCTTTCATCAATTGAGTAATCCGACGGTCCGGTTCAGCTATCAGGTCGATGACGACGAAGTCGTGATCGACGAGGCACCCATCTTCCCGTTCGACGACGTAGCGACCCGCTATCACCTCGAGGAGATGCTGGCCGCCTGGCTCCCAATAGGTGCCCTGCTCCAGCAGGGCTCGCTGCGGTTCAGCCAGATCCGAGTGCCGTGGGCGCGCCCCAAGTATCACCATCTCTACGAACAGTTGTTCCGTTGCCCGATTGCCTACAACCAGCCGGACTGCGGTGCCAGGTTTCCTGCATCGCTGCTCGATGAGCCGATCTCACTGGCAAACCCCGAGATGGCACTGCTGTGCGAGCAGCAGTGCGACATCATTGCGCATGAACGGGGGGACGAAGGGAACGTCGTCTATCAGGTGCAACGCGTGCTTCTGAACCAGCCGGGCCAATTCCCTCCCTTGGAGGATGTCGCGCGTAAGCTGAATATGAGTGCGCGGACCCTTCGCCGGCACCTCGTCGAAGAGGGCTCCAGCTTCCGGGAAATCGTTTGCAACCTGCGGATGGCGATCGCTGCCAAGTATCTGCAGAAGACCAAGATGCCGTCGCAGTCGATCGCGGCGCTGCTCGGCTACTCGGATGCCGCGAACTTCCATCGAGCGTTCAAGAAGTCTTATGGCGACACACCAGAAGCCTTCAGGCGCCATGTGGGCTCGACCTCTCCCAATCGGTTCCGCTCGTCCGGCGGTAGCTCTGCCGCATAACCGGCCATCTCGACCTCACAGCTGCACCTGGTTCGACGCCCTGCGCCGGCCGTACCCTGTCAGAAATTCACACGTCCCTGTACGCTAATCATGCGCGGTGGGCCGAAGGCAATCTCGTCGCAGCCGCAAATCGTCGAGAACTCGAATCCCCGGATCTGATATAGCTCGTCGAACACGTTGCTCGCGAACAAAGAGGGCTCCAGACGACCCTATCGTCGTGACGCGCGACCTCGCACGCGCGAAGCAGTGGATCCGCGGCCGCGCGCGTGGCACGGAGCGTTACGGGCTGGCCGTGTAGCCTGGGATTCGCTCGGGCCGCGTCCTTTCAGCCGCTGATCCCTTAGCGCACGCGCTCCGCCGGCACCTCCATCCCGCCGGGCGCCGACGGTGCTTGGGCCGGCCCCGCCTGATCGGCGGCACGTCCTGGTCGTCCGCACCGCACGCAACCCGGTAGTGCGCGGCGATCTGCCCCTGCGGCGCCGGCGCTAGCACGTCCAGTCGATACCAGCCCCGGACCTCGCCGGGCGCCGTGCCGTCCGCGCTCAGGGTCGTTCCCGCCGCGGGCGCCGCCACCGTGGTCTGCCAGGCGCGCGTCGGCTTCGTGCCCGCGCGGTCGAAGGCCAGCTCGAACTCCGGCGACTTCTTTCAGTCGTGCTTCACGTACTGATAGCGGACGACGCCAGCGCGCGAGGCGGTCAGCGTGCCGTCGGCG
>JAWXBD010000054.1:0-16311 GCA_034439815.1 Phycisphaerae bacterium | reverse complement strand
TGCGCCCCTTCGCTGCGAAGCGGCAAGCGTGGGATCATGCAACTGATGGAATTCAACCGACTCTCATAGCGGCTGGTCCAGAAGTTGGGGGCAGGTCAGTCCAATTAGGAATGTGTCAAGGCGGCTCGCGCCAAACTCGCGCAGCAAGTAGCATGCAGGCCACCGATCGCCAGGATGACTTTCACTGAGGACGATGATGAGTTACGAATCCCCGGTCCGTTACGAGGCGTCTCGGATCCACGCGGCCGCCCTGTACTGCTCGGACGGCCGTCTTGGCGAGCACTTCGACGATTTCCTCCAGAACGGCCTCTCGCTCCCCCGCTACGACCGACTCTGCCTTCCCGGCGGACCGGCGTGCGTCGCGGGGCATCCGCAGGCGCATCTCGAGGAGAAGGGCGTCGTCGATGAGCTGCACTTCCTCGTTGAAGTGCACAAGCTCCGGCGGATCGTGCTGATCGCGCACCAGGGCTGCGCGTTTTATGCGACGCGGCTCGACCTGAAAGAACCGCGGCTCGAACTGCTGCAGCGCGCCGATCTCGTGCGCGCAGCCGCGTTCGTGCATCGCGTCACCGGGCTTGATGAGATCGAGGGCTACTTTGCCCGCATCGTCGACGGTCGAGTCCGCTTCGAACGTGTCGATGTCGGCGCCAGTCACACCGCGGACATCGCGTCGCCGGATCTTGATTACGTCTCCCCATCGCAGCGCACTCCCGTGCGCGAGGCGCACAAGCCGACGCCAATGCCGATCGACCTCCCGCGGCCGATTTGATGGCCGTCCCTGAGACCCGGCATCGCGCTGGTGAGCGCTGGTGAGCGCCGCGCCAGAGCGGGGCGACCTGTCCTTGTGCAATAATTCTTGAGAAAATCTGCGCGACCGATCGGACGAGGGCGTCCAAGCCCCCCCTTTGTTCAGCACGGCGCCTCACGGTTTCCCGTACCGTGGCTGGACGGATCACGAGCAATATTCTCGCAGTCCTCCGGTGCTGCGACCAAAACAGGTGAACAGGTCCGGCCCGATCAGGGAGCGTCGCCATGGGAATCAAGAATCATCAACCGGCGGTTGCCGGTCAGCTCGGGTGTATCGCCGACGTTGACGGGCCACCGGCGTCGCAGGACCTCGGCGCGACGGGCGGCCGCATCCGCGTGCTGTGCGTAGACGACGCGATTGATCTCGCTGACCTGCTCACTCGCATCGTTCGCGCCGAACCGGACCTCGAGACCGTTGGCGCCTTGTACAGTGCGCAGAATTTGGTGGACGAAGCACTGCTGTGTCGAGCAGAAGTCGTCGTACTCGATCTGACCATGCCGGGGCCATCACCGATGATCGCCATCCGCGACATCAGCACCCAGATTCCAAGGTGTCGCGTGATTGCGTACAGCGGCTATGACGATGCCGAGACGGAGAGAGCGTCGTTGCGAGCAGGTGCCTTCGCAATGGTCAGCAAGCACGGTGGATCCGCGAGCATCCTGCGCGCCATTCGTAAGGCGGGAAGCGCGGCGCGGGCGTGATCGGTGGCTCGCGCGCCACAACCGCACCGAGCAGGGCATCACTCGTTCTGGCGACGCACCTGCTGCGGCTCGAGGCTCGGCATCGCACGCCCGGCAGTGCTGCTCAGAACTCAAGCGACGCCGTAACGGTGTGCGCAAAACTTCGGCATGTGATCACGGCGTTCGCAAGCAGCTCAGGTTTCCGATCGCTGCTCGTACGCGCCGTGACGCTCGCGAAATCGCAGGATTCGGCGCTCGCCGTGCTCCATGTGCATGAGGACGGCTCACTCTCCGGCTTCGACACGATGAGTCCTGCATCCGGTGAACCTCGTTCCAACGACAAGAGCTCGGGCGACACTGGAAAAATGCAAGACTCCCAGACGCGCCGGTCCGGCGCCGGCCGATCCGGAGGCGAGCTGCTCGTCGCCTGCCTGCTCGACCTGCTCATCACTTTTATCGGCGAGTCGCTGACGCTCCAGCTTGTGCGCAGCGCCTGGCCCGATGTGCCCGCGGACGCACCGCGTTCAGGAACTGAGGAACGACATCTCTGAAGGAGGCATCCAGGCGTTTCCGCGCACGTTGGGACTCAGCGATAAGCAGGAGGAGAAGAAGGACACGCATCGGCTTTCTGCAGCCTCGATATCATTGGTCTCCGGCCACTGGACCTTTCGGTCGACGAAACCGTCCACGAGATCGTGGCCGCGGTACGGCGCACCGGCGTTCCGCACGGATTTTCGGGAGTCGCTGGATCGCATGATTGCCGCGCTCACGCGCCTCGGAGCGACGGTCCTTTCCACCGTCGAGGTCGAGGAGAATTTCATCTGGATCGGGCTGTCGAATTTCGCGATCTCGTTCCTCTCTGACGACATCGTTCGGCTATCGAATTCGCGGGTATCGGACGCGTCCATTCCCCCGGAGGACCTGTGATCCGCGTGAGGGCTTCACGTGAGGGCTTCACGTGAGGGCTCCGCCTAAGGCTGTGTCGCGGCGAGTGTGACTGGGCCGCGCCGGGCCCGGCTCGCAACGGAATTCGGCAATGACAATGGCATCGGGAGATCCTCAGTCATTTCGACGCACGAGCGACAGCTCGCCGCAGCCGATCATCGCGGTCGAGGGTCCTTCGCACATTGTGCGCTACGTGAACTCCGCGTTCTGCTCGCTCGTGGGAACTGAGTCAGAACGATTGCTCGGATCACCTTTTGCCCAAGCCGTGCCCGAGAGTGCCACGAATCGCAGTGTCGAGATGCTTGACCGGGTGTTCGCGACGGGCATTGCGGAAGGACTGTCAGAGCAGGCGCACGGTGAGGATGCGAACACCCACATCTGCTGGTCCTATCTCGCGTGGGTGGTCCCCGGCCCCGTCGCTGGAGAGCCCGCGCCAACGCCCGGCATCGTGGTGCACATCACCGACTCAACGGAAATCGCGGCATTTCGGCAGCGCGCCGCAGCGATGAATGAGAGACTGCTGCTTTCGAGCGTTCGCCAGCATGAATTGATTGCCGAAGCTGAAGCCTTGAACCTCGAGCTCCGGCAGCGCGAGCAGCGCGAGCGCGAAGCACGCGAGAGCGCCGAAGCTGCGGACCGCAGCAAAGACGTGTTTCTCAGAACGCTCTCGCACGAGCTGCGCTCGCCACTGAACGCAGTCCTCGGATGGGCGGTCATGCTTCGAGCAAACGGCAGGTCGAGCGACGACGATCTCGCCGAAGGACTCGCGGTCATCGAGCGCAACGCGCGGGCGCAGAGCAAGCTCATCGAGGACGTCCTGGATGTCGCGCGGATCACTTCGGGCAAATTCATGCTCGAGGCCGGTCCCGTCGAGATGACGACGCTGGTGCGCGCCGCGATCGATACGGTGCGTCCGGCCGCGGACGCCAAGGCCATCTCGTTTGGTGCTGCTGCCGGCACCGACAGCGTCTGGCTTCACGGCGACGCGCCGCGCCTCCAACAGACGATCCTGAATCTGCTGGCGAACGCCATCAAGTTCACGCCGAGAGGCGGGCGGGTCACGATTCGGTTGGAAGGGTGCCGTGCACTCGCTGATGGTGACGCGCCAACGGCGCGAATCACGGTCATTGACAACGGCAAAGGCATCGACCCCGCGTTTCTTCCGCACGTTTTTGACCGGTTCAGACAGGCGGGCGAAGGTACGACACGCGCGTTCGGCGGGCTGGGGCTCGGTCTCTCCATCGTCCAGTACGTGGTCAAAGCCCATGGCGGAACGGTGACGGCGGAGAGCGAAGGAGAAGGGTGCGGTGCCACCTTCACGATCGAGCTTCCCGCCATGCGGCAATCGGACGCACCCATAGTGGAACTCCCTGTCGCCGCTGGCGAGGCGCTTCCCCGGATCGACGGCCTTCGAGTGCTGGCTATCGATGATGAGCAAGATGCGCGAACCGTGGTGCAGCGCGCATTGCAGGAAGTCGGTGCTTCCGTCGTTCTGGCCACGTCGGCCGACGAGGGATACCGCCTCGCGCTGGGCGGAACACCCCTTCCGCACGTGACCGTGAGCGACATCGGGATGCCCCACGAAGACGGCTATGCACTGATGCGGCGCATCCGCGCCACCAAGGCGTCGCACGGACTGCCCGCGCTCGCAGTGACAGCGTTCGCAGCGCCCGAAGACAAGCGCCGCGCGCTCGCAGCAGGGTATCAATCGTACATGTCCAAGCCTATCGATCTGCGCGAACTGGTTTCGCACGTGGCCGCACTCGCAGCTCGGACGGATGTGACGGCCTCGTCAGGCTCGCGTGAGCATGAGCGCTGACGCGGCAAGGAAGAGGACCATCGCCCGTGGACAACCTGCTCGTTCTTCACCGAGGCGATCTTTCTCGGTATTTACTTATACGCGTGGGACCGCGTGCCACGCTGGTTTCACTGGGGTGCCGGCGTGATCGTGGTGCTGAGCGGGGCCGCATCCGCCCTGTTTGTGATCATGGTCAACGGATGGATGAACACGCCGACCGGCTTTACGTTCGACCCGGCGACTGGCGTGTTCTCCGACATTGATCCGGTCGCCGCGATGTTCAACCCGGCGTGGAAAGCACAGGCGCTGCACATGCTCGTGGCGGCATACCAGGCCACAGCGTTCGGCGCCGCGGGCATCCACGCGGTGCAGCTCTTGCGTCAACCGGCGAGCGCACTGCATCGCGAAGCGCTGAAGATCGCCATGTGCGTCGCGATTGTCTCGGCCATCGTGCAGCCGATCGCCGGGGATTACGCGGCCACCGTGGTCGCGCGGACACAGCCCGTCAAACTCGCGGCGATGGAAGGTCAGTTCGAGACGACCGCAAACGCCCCGCTGCGCATCGGCGGCTGGCCCGATGTTGAACGCCGAACGACCGACTATGCGATCGAGCTGCCTGGCATGCTGAGCTGGCTGGCGTACCGCGACGTCAACGCCACAGTGCAGGGCTTGAATGACGTCCCGCGCGACGAGTGACCGCCCGTCGCAATCGTGCACATCTCGTTTCAGATCATGGTCGGCTTCGGCGTGTGGATGCTCGCGGTGGGCGTCTGGTTTGCCCTCGCCGCGTGGCGCTCGGGTGCCGTGCCGATTGGACGTCGGCTCCTCAAGACGATCGTCATCACCGCGCCGATGGGCTTCATTGCCATCGAAGCAGGCTGGATCGTGACCGAAGTCGGTCGGCAGCCGTGGATCATCTACGGCGTCATGCGCACGGCCGACGCCGTGACGCCGATGCCGGGTCTCATCACGCCGTTGATCACGTTCAGCCTCGTGTTTCTTCTGCTCGGCACCGTCGTCACGGCGCTGCTCGTGCAACAAGTGCGGAAGGTCCGCTGACCAATGGAGCTGACCGTCGAGCTCGTGAGCGCCGCGTGCATGCTCGCCGCACTCCTCGCGTATGTCCTGCTTGCCGGCGCGGACTTCGGGGCCGGCATCTGGGACCTGCTGGCGACCGGTCCGCGCCGTCAGCTGCAGCGTGACGTGCTCGCCCACTCAGTGGCGCCGATCTGGGACACGAATCACGTGTGGCTCATCCTCGTCGTCGTGATTCTTCTCACGGGATTTCCGAGTGCGTTCAGCGCGATCATGACAGCGCTGCGCGTGCCAGTCACCATTGCGCTCTTAGGCATCGTGGCGCGCGGCTCTGCATTCGTCTTCCGCTCGTACTCGCACGGCAACGCATCGCAGCAACGCTGGGGTTCCCTTTTCTCGATTGCGAGCGTCGTCACGCCGATCATGCTCGGTGTCGTCCTTGGCACCATTGCGTCCGGTGCGCTGCGATGGGATGGCGATACGTACATCAGCGGATTCTTCGCGCCGTGGTGCGCGCCGTTCCCCTGGGCAGTCGGAGCTTTCGCCGTTGCCATCTTCGCCTTCCTTGCCGCGACCTATGTCTGCGTCGAGCTCCTCGGCCGCTCGCAGATTGATCCAGCCGTGCAGGAAGATTTTCGTCGGCGCGCACTCGTCGCGGCCGCTGCCGTCGGCGTTGCCGCGGCGGTGACATGGCTGCTCGCGCGAAGCGGCGCCCCGGCGATCGAGCGCAATCTTTCAGGGCAATGGTGGAAGTGGCCGCTGCAGATCGCGACGGCCGCGGCGGCGATCGGCGCGATCGCTTCACTCGTACGCAGGCGTTACGTCCTTGCCCGCACATGTGCCGTGATCCAGGTCACGCTGATCGTGGGCGGGTTCGGTGCCGCGTTGTTTCCCTTTCTCGTTGTTCCTGATTTCACCATCGCGTCGTCCGCCGCGCCGCCCGTCACGCATCGCCTGCTGCTTGCCGCGATTGGTCTTGGCGCGCTCCTGCTCCTGCCGTCGCTGTACGTTCTCTTCCGCGTCTTCAAGGGACGTCGCGCGTTCGCAGTCATCGATGAGGAGTGATCGGAGGAGTGATCATGGATCGCGCGGCGTTGCAGAAGGCGTCTCCACGTACTCGTCGGGGCGCGGCGTGTGAATCTCAAGCTGCGCGTCGCCCGTGATCAACCGCGCGTCGCGGGCATTCAGCAACCAGTTCCAGAACCAGCTGATCAGCACCTGCAAACGATTGCGGAAGTTGACGAGGAAGGCGATATGGACACCGCCCCAGAGGAACCACGCGAGCAGACCGCCGCATCGGAACGAACCGATCTCGACCACGGCCTTGGCTTTGCCGATCACGGCCATCGAACCCTTGTCGCGATACACAAACTGCGCGCGGGGAACCTCCGGCCCTGCGCGCAACTTCAACTCCTTCGCGATCAGACGACCCACAAACTGTCCCATCTGCATACCGCCCTGCGCGACACCGGGCACCGGCTTGCCGGTGTCGGATGACGTCGCCGCAGCCATGTCGCCGACCACGAAAACCTCGCGATGACCGGGCACTGTCAAGTCCCCTTGCACGATCACGCGCCCCGACCGGTCGAGCGGCACACCCAGCGACGCGCCCAGCGCACTGGCCTGCACGCCTGCGGCCCAAAATACATTGCGGACCGGAATGAACTCCTCGCCGACAAAGACACCGGCGTCCGTGATTTGCGTCACGCGCGCGTTCAAACGGACCTCGACGCCCATGCGTTCCAAGTCACGCTGCGCTCGCTCGCTCGACTCCGGAGCAAACGTCGACAGCACACGATCGCCGCCTTCAAACAGCAGGACGCGCGTTGTTCGTGTGTCGATGTGCCGGTAGTCCCTCGGAAGCGTCTGGCCAGCGATCTCTTTAATTGCTCCGGAGAGTTCTACGCCGGTCGGCCCCGCGCCGACGACGCCGAATGTCAACACCGCGCGCCGCGCCTCTTCACTGCCTTCGTACTCTGCCGATTCAAATGCGAGCAAAATGCGCCGTCGCAGTTCGGTGGCATCTTCGAGGCTCTTGAGTCCCGGCGCCAGTGCCGCCCACTCTTCATGACCGAAGTATGCGTGCGTCGCGCCAGCGGCAATGATCAAGTAGTCGTACTCAAAATAGCCGCCGTCCAGGAGAACTCGCCGCTGCGCGATGTCGACACCGACGACGTGCGCCAGCAGCACCTCGCAGTTCTGCTGATCGCGCAGTACCGTCCGTATCGGGGCGCTGATGTCGGCCGGCGACAGCGACGCTGTCGCGACCTGATACAGCAGAGGTTGGAAGACATGATGATTGCGCCGATCGACCACCTTGACCTCAACGGGAGCGCGCGCCAGTGCTTTCGCTGCGGCGAGGCCTGCGAATCCGCCTCCGATGATCACGACGTTGGGAAGCTGTTGCGCTGTCATTTGTGCTCATCAGGTCATGGCTAGGTCATGGCCGGCTGCTGCGCGTGGCGGAACCAGCGGTCGATCAGCACGTGGCGCGAGAACCACTTCGTCGTCATGAGAAACGCTGCCACCTTCTCCTTCAGCGCGGCGGGGATGGCGCCAGGCAGCGCAAGCGACGAAGGCCTTTGCGCGCGCGGACCGAATCGTTCGGTGATTACCCGGGCGTACGCATCGAGCCGATCGCGTCGATAGTCCTTCTGCGCGGCAAGCACGACCCGCGCCGCCATCAGCGCTGATTCGACAGCCGGGCGAATCCCCTCGCCGCTCTGCTCGTATGCGAGTCCCGCCGCGTCGCCAATCAAGACGACGCCGTCGTCCACGAGCGGTCGCGCGGTGTGGCCATACAAAATGTACGCGTGACCGTGGAATTTCATCGGCGCGTCCAGTGGAATGCGCTGCTGCCGCTTCATCAGGTCCGCGAATGCCGCGACGTGCGCCGCAATCTGCTTGTCGTCCTCACGTCCTTCGCCGACGTTGAGAAAATTACCCTTGCGGAAACACCACGCATATCCCTGCAGGTCGGGGCAGAAATACAGCTCCGGCATCTCGGCCCGCACGGCGCACGCACCTTGCTGCGCGGGGCTCATGAGGAACTCGATCTCCTGTGCGGCGACGATGCGTTCTTTGCTCATCGCCGCTGCCTTGCCGCTGGAGGCTGCGCCGGCGAGCACGCGCGCAACCGGGCACCAGTGCCCGCCAGCGCCGATCACCATCGGCGCAGTGATCGAACCGTTGACGACCCATCCGTCCCCGGACCGCTCGAGCGATTCCAACTTCTCGCCCAGCCGCAGGGTCGCTCCGCATCGGCGCAGAAGATATTCATCGAACTCGCATCGCCGGATGCCGAAACTCACAGGCGTCCCATAGTGCGTATCGACGGTGCGCCCTCCGATGAGTCCCGTGCGAAAACCCGTCACCGGCTGCAAGACGCGCGAGCGCGCGTACTCGACCGTGTCGAGTTCCAGCGTCGTCACCACTTCAGGCGTGATCCATCCCGCGCATGTCTTGTCGCGCGGAAACGCCGCCTTGTCGAGGATCGCGACGTCGAGTCCCGCCGCACGGAGCTTCCGGGCACACGTCGATCCGGCCGGTCCGCCGCCGACGATGAGAACATCAAACTTCTGCATGCTCATTCCGGGGAGGACGTGCCGCACTCGTCAGCCGCCGGCATCGAAGTAGAGATGGCGACGGGTGAGTGGACTGTCATTGTTGGTGGCACGGTTGAAGACGACCTGAAAGAGCTGCATCCAGCCAGTGGTGAACGCCACCTGAGAGCTTGCAAGATACAACCGCCACATACGGACGAAGCGCTGGTCGAACATCGCGCCGAACTCGGTGTGATGCGCTTCAAAGCGTGCGAGCCAGTGCCGAAGCGTGAGCGCGTAGTGAAGGCGCAGGTTCTCGATATCGAGGACCGAGAGCGAGTACGGCTCGAAGATGTTCATCATCTCCTTGAGCGATGGAGGACACGCGCCGGGAAAGATCCGCGCCGCGATCCAAGGATCCATCCGCATCGCGAGGTTGCGCCCGATGGTGTGGATCAGTCCGCGACCAGCGCTCCGATCGCGGGGGAGGCACCGGTCGATCACGCCGCCCAGCTCGTGATAGTTTGCCGGACCGACATGCTCGAGCATGCCGACGGAAACAAACGCGTCGTAGTGCCCGTCGATCGTGCGGTAATCGTCTTCGACGAACTCGACGCGCGACTCCAGTCCCTCGACCTTGGCCCGTGCCCGCGCGAACATCACCTGTTCATGCGAGATGTTGTACGCGCGAACCGTTACGCCATGGTGCCGGGCCATGTGGAGCGCGAGCGCCCCCCAGCCACATCCGGCCTCCACGACGCGCTCGCCGGGAACCAGCCGGAGTTTGCGGCAGACGTGTTCCATCTTCGCAACCTGCGCCGCTTCGAGCGACGTGTGGGCCGTCTCAAAGTAAGCGCACGTGTACAGCATCTGCTCGTCAAGCCAGAGCTTGTAGAAGCTGTTGCCGATGTCGTAGTGGTGATGGATGTTCTCGCGGGCTCGCCCCAGTGCGCCGCGCCGTGATCGGTTCGGCCGAGCAGTGTGAAAGTGCCCCCCGTTCAAGCGATCCAGCTGACTTTGGAACACCGCCTCGAACAGTTCCACGAGATCGCCCTGCACGTCAATGCGTCCCTGGCTGTACATCTCGCCAAACTGGAAATCGGGATTGAGCACCAGTCGGTACAGCGGCGCACGGTCGCGGAACACGAGCCGCGCGACCGGTGACCGCGTCGACGTCGTGATGGCCTCGCCGTTCCAGAGGACGATGCAGATCGGAGGGTCGCCGAGGCTGTGCAGCAGTCTGCGGATCAAGCCACGCTCGACCGCGAGCACACCGCCCGCGGCTTTGCCATTCGCCTGAGGGATGCCCGCCTGAGGAATGCCGGGCACGTTGAGAATCGCGGGACGCTCTTCTAAGTGCGGTACTGCATGCGTGGCACCGCCTGTCGAAGTTCCGCTCGCATCGCTGTGCCGATCCAACATACCTGGGTTCCTCACGGTCCAGACAACAGTGGTGTGGCAGTCGAAACCGCCCGCAGCGGTGCCGGACACTCGATAGAGGTGCCGCGCGCCTGAAGCATACCGATACTGTATCGGGCATTATCGAGAATGCGAGCGCCATGCGGGCGCACAGCGGGTGAGATCCAGGGTCGATTCACGTCGGACGCCGCGCCGCCGGCTTCGTGCAGTCGGCACAGGTGCCGTTCAGGACGATGCTGTGACCGCGCATGCGGAATCCGCGCGGGACGAGGGCCTCCAAACCCTTCGGACACCCTTCCACGTCAAACACGCGATCACATGCGTCGCAGTGAAAGTGATGGTGGTGGTGGGCCGCGCGCTCGGCCAGTTCGTATCGAGGCGTCTCACCGGGCAGCTCGACCGCCCTGATCATGCCCTCCTCGAGCATGCGCTTTATCGCGCGATAGACCGTGCTCAGGCTCAGAGTGACGACCGAAGCCCGGCAGTGTTCCAACAGCTCTGGTGCTGAGAGCGGACGTGCCTCCCCCGCGAGTGCGGCCGTGATTGCGCGCTTCTGACGGGTTGATCGGGGGGCGTCCATTCAATCTACAAACCGCGAGGAGTTCAGAGCATACGTCACCTCGCGCGCCGCATCGATGGCGCGGCCCAGCGTTCCGCCGCTGACTTTTTTCCCCATTGGCGCCCGCGGCGCGTCCAATCCGTGCGGCATGAGGTCTATTGCCTTTCGTCAGTGCGACCGAATCTTCCGCGCTTCTTGATCCCGCGGGACCACCTTCGTCGCGTGTTCAGTTCCTCGCACCGCTCGGTCTCATGCAGGGCGGCGCGCACTTCGACATCCGTTTTCTGAGGGAATTCCAATGACTCGTGCTTCACATCTCTTCGTCGCCTCCTCGCTCCTTGCCGTCATTCCGACCGCCGCTCTCGCCGAAGTCCTCACGTTTAGCGGCGCGGGCGACAGCGCCGCCATCGCTCCGGCGCTTGCTGATTTTCGCGCTGCTCTCGGCCAGCTGAATGCGAACAATCCCGTCTGTTTCGGCAGCGGTCGACGAGAGATCAACTGGGACGCTGTGCCCGACACCCTGTCGTCGCCAAATGAGTTTCCCGGTGACTTCTTTAACTTCACGACCCCTGGCCGCGCTCGCGGCGCCGCGTTCTCAACCGATGCCCGCGCTCACTTCCAAACGAGCGCCAAGGAGGTCAGTCCGGACGGGGCACTTGTGGAGTTTGGCAACGTCGATCCGAACTATGTCGAGCAGTTCAGCGCGTTTACACCGCAGCGCCTGTTCGCCCCGATTGGTTCAACCACGACCATCGGAGACTTCTTCGTGGCCGGCACCGTGACGCTGACCGCCGGCATCACCGGATTCGGCGCTGTGTTCACCGATGTTGATGTCGAAGGATCGACGACCATCACCGCGCTCGCCGCCGACGGCACGGTCCTTGGCACGGTTGCGGCACCCGCCACCACGGGCGACGGGCAGTTCTCGTTCGCCAGCATCGCCGTGCAGGGATTGCCGCGCATCGCCAAGATTCACATCATCAGCGGCAACCTGCCGCTGGCGCCGGGCAACATCGATGACGCGGCAAACGGCGACGACACTGTCGCGATGGACGACTTCATTTACGGCGAGCCGGTCAATCTGGAGTGTGAATCCGATCTCAATGGTGATGGCCAGGTCGGCGCAGCGGACCTTGCCATTCTTCTTGGCGCCTGGGGACCCGTGGGGGCGAGTCCGTCCGACTTCAACGGCGACGGTGAAGTCGCAGCTTGGGACCTCGCGTGGCTGCTGGGCAAGTGGGGTCCCTGCTGAGACCGGGGAGTCCAATCGAGGGGAACCGTTTGGGGAGAGCCGACGTCCCGTTCCAGTGCTCGCGCCACTGGAACGGGCGTCGGTCTATTCACTCCATGGGTCCATTCGCTTGCGGCTGCGGTGCGGGCGCCATCGTCGCGCCGCTTACTGATTCCCTCTGCACGACCGCGTCCATGCCGAGCTGAAATAGTCGCAGCTCCAGTGCAGCAGCCATGCGGATCAGATGATCCACGCGACAACCGGGTTCTGCTGAATGCGCGCCTCGAGTTCGAGCTCAAACTCGCTCTTCTCCAGGGGAACGAGGAGCAGATCGTCCGACTCGGCAGCGTCAGTCGGGTCAGAGGGCGTTGTTTGCAGTAAGGTCAATCGCAAGGGGAGGAAATCCTCTCTGGCGGCCAGCGGGCGCCCGGGTGCTCACGCCAGCACCTCTCTGTCGGCCGAGGGCCGCACCGTGAAAGAACTCTCATCTTGACCGCACCTGTGCGATTCGAGCGGAAACCTGCGCAGCTTTCGTTAGCATTCGGCTGGCGAAGAAGTGTTGTTCATCTCGTGTGTCACGGTAGCCCGTGTCTTGCGGTAAGGAAGGTTGTGCCATTGGATCCAGTGACCGTCATTCAGGAGCGGCTTTCAGCGCTGCAGGCTGCTGAGTTGCTGGTCTTTGATTCAGACGACGCGCATCAGCGGGTGACGGAGCGGTTGTTGTCCTTGGCTTCGAGTGACAGCAGCGGAGCCGACGTGTCGGCCGAGGACTACGCACACATTCTTTCTGCTCGGCTGATGACTTGGCTTGCCAGCCGCGACGTGCAACTCCAGTTTGCGCCGGCGGGTCCACAACGGATGTCATTCAAACTCGGCGCGTCAGAGGAGTGGAGCCCGCCGCGCCCGGTGCTGGAAAGCTGTATTCTCGCCGTTGCCGCAATCACCTGAGGCGCGACGCTTTCAGGAACCGGCGGAGCCGCTTGCTCAGCTGCGTCGCATCGCGAACTTCACATTCCCACAACACAAGCGTCGTCCAGCCAAGTGCGGCAAGCGCCTCGCATGCGCGGCGGTCGCGGGCACGATTGCGTTCGAACTTCGCTTCCCAAAAATCGGCGCGCGTGGCTGGCTGCGTCGCGTGACGACAGCCGGGATGCTGATGCCAAAAGCACCCATGGACGAAGATCACTTTTTGGGCGCCAACGAAGACGAGATCGGGCGTGCCGGGAAGATCACGGCGATGGAGCCGGAAGCGAAAGCCCATGCGATGCACGAGCGATCGAACGAGCAGCTCGGGCGTCGTGTTTTTGCTCCTGATGCGCGACATGCATCGGGACCGCTGTTCCGGCGTCATGACGTCCACAAGTGCGGGTGAGGATACGGGGGCGGCAGGCGGGGGTCAGTAGCTGTTGTACTTCTTGCCGCTGCCGTCGACCTCCGCGTCCGGGCAGTTGGCTCGAATCGACCGGGACGTCGCGTCGTACACCCAGCCGCGAGTCCCGCCGAGCGTCGCCGAGAAGCCGGCTTGCCCTTTGTTCTCGCCAACCGGAAGCGTCGGGATCGCACGTAGATACGGGCCATACACCACGCCCGTTGCCACATCGCGCGGACCGAACACCGTGCCCGCGTAGTTTGAATGCAGCGTAAGCGCGTTCGTAAGCAGGCCGGCAGTCGGCGCCGTCTCGCCATGCTCGATGACGAACAGCTCAAGCGCGTTCCGCAGCGACTGTAGATTGGCCGTGAGCGCCGACTCCGCGGCAGTGTCTGCACCACGACTCAAGCGCGGCACCGCGATCGACGCCAGGATGCCGATGATCACGATCACGATGACCAGTTCGATGAGGCTGAATGCCCGCGCCGTGCGACGGGGATTCCGAGCCCCCACTTGAGCGCACGCACAGCGCGCGCGGACCGGAGTCCAGTCGCCCGGACCGGCAAAGTCGGAGACCCTGTGCCGCGCGAGGAGCCAATACACGCAGGATTCGTCGGCGTTCGCCCCGGCGCACTTTCACGTTGCCACACGATTGCGCGCAGGTCGCCGGGCCTTTTGGGTAAGCGGGCAATCAGTACGGTTCATGTGCCGCCCGGCGCGGGGCGATAACAGGCGCACCTGAGAGCAGCCGAGCTGCGTTCCCGCAGCCCGCGTCAGCAGCGCGTCGCCTGCCGCAGCTTCGCCAACTCGGCACACGCCGCGGAGAAAAGGCTGAATGCGCTCTTCAGCCCCGCGCGGAAACAATCCGCGCCGGCCGACAGCTCGTTCGGTGCCGGGGCTCCGGTCGCGATGGACAACGCCGCCTGCCGATGGTCCTCCGAGTGGAACGATGCCGCATCCAGCACCACTGCGGGGACCGCCTTGGACTTGCCTGAGTTGGGCAACTCCCATCGCAGTGTGATCCCCTTGGCCCGCTCGATGTCGAGATCGGCGTGCAGGACCCACGTCTTCGCGTTTGGCGCGGAGGGGCGGAATGTGACGTTCTTGATCGCCCGCCAGGCTGCCGCGTCGGGTGTCCCGTTGTGATAGCTCTCGATGTCGCCCTTGGTGGCGCGCTCAGCGATCAGCTGCGGTGCCGGTCCTCGGTCGAGGTATTCAACTCGACCCGGATGAACCTTCCGCTCACCACCCACGACATGCCAGCCATCGGTTCCGAATACGACGCTGGTCTTTCTCATGTCAGCCATGATTTGGTACATCCGATTCGTGAGGTGGCGCGCGGCACCGACATGGCTGCTGCACGGGCTGAACCCGCCAACGGCCAACACGGTGAATGTACCCGAACCGAAGCGTCGGAACCATCGGTGGACAAGATGGTTGCGCGGCCTGCGGCGGCTACGCCTCCTGGCGTTCGAGCCGCGCCCCTACTACTTCAGCCGGCTCGCGACCCGGTTCGTCACTGGGCATCTCATACCCCTTAAACCGCAGCTGTCCCGGTACCTCGCTCTGAGCGTACGAGACCACGATTCGACCGGTTTCTGTGCGATGAATCCAGCCGATGGAGCCGTCCACCGGGGTCGGTGTTCGGTCGACCCGAAAGCGGATGCCTTCGAGCGGTCCGTCGATGCAAAGTACGGAAGTGCGACCCGTCCGTGAACCGCTGCCGGCGGTGATCGCGTCGCGCAAGTCCTCAATTTGGTTCGGTGTAAGCATTAGTCTTTCTCCTCTCAATGGCGGCAGTCGCTGCCGCGGGGCGGGTAGGCAATGTCAACCGCATCCGCGAACTGACACTGCGCCATGTGAGTGGTAACCGCTCCGCGCGCCCGCGACCTTCGGGTGGTTACACGGGAAATTCCGATCGCCAACCGCGGACTGCGACCTAGCGGCTGCTAAACGCGATTCGCGCGGACCCAAGCAATCTGCGCCAGATGGTGATCCGTGTGCCACGCGTACATCACGATGGAGTACCACATCGGAAACTCGCGCTGGTACTGCGGATGGAACCAGGTGCGATCGAAGTCCGTGTCCTTCATCTCACGGATCACCATCAGCAAGCGGGTCACCGTGACGTCGAAGAGCTGCACAGCGAGCGCGGCATCGCCGCGCGTCGCATCCGGCAGCTTGGCCCACAGGGATTCGTCAAACGGCGCGACCGTAGGCCGCGTCTCTGTCATGCCGAGCTTCCAGCGCACGTAGTAGTTCACGGTACTGTCAGCGATGTGATGGACGATCTGACGGACCGTCCAGTTGCGATAGCGCGTATCGAGCTGCTGGTCGGTGAGTCCCTCCACTGCCGCTCGCACGCGGGCTCGCTGCTGCTCAAGCGTGACGATCGCGGCGCGCACCAACTGCATGTCACGCGCGGTCGGCGGCTGAAACGGACCTGCGGGAAACTCCGGCGCTTCGAGTGTTGCCCCATGCCCTGAAATCCCCGTCGATTCTTTCGTCGTCATGCTCATCGTCTCGCTCCCTCAATATTGCTGATCAACTGCTCGCAAGGCAGCGTACTGCCACCGCGAGTCGACGAGCCAAGAACTTTGGCCAAGAAGTTTGAAGGATCCTCAGGCTCCGGGCGCTCTGTCGGCAGAGCGCACGACGGGACATCGTGAGAACTTCCCGGAGCCCTCGGATCTGCCGACGCGAGCGAGCCGGATACCGCTGGCACGGCTACTCCCGACTCTCTCCCCCCGACAGCGGAGACAGTAGTGGTGGTGTCACGGAACACGCATGAATGAAATGCCTCAAACAGGGGCAGTCGTTCGCGACGGGCTACCGTCAAATCCTGTGTGTGGCGACGCCGGATTCAGGCGGCCTTCGATTGGATGATGCCGTCTTGGAACAGGACGCCGGCGACCACGTCGCCGA
>JAWXBD010000053.1:0-8443 GCA_034439815.1 Phycisphaerae bacterium | reverse complement strand
CCAGACTGGCAACGCTCGAAGCCGCACACCCCGAACAATCGATTGTGGCGCGTCGCATTGCGCAGGATCTTCAGGTGCGGCTCAGCGTCATCCTCGATCTCGGACTCGGCTACATCCGGCTCGGGCAGCCGGCCACCGAACTCTCAGGTGGCGAAGCGCAGCGGATCAAGCTCGCCACGGAACTTCAGCGCGTCGGACGCGGCAGCACGCTCTACGTCCTCGACGAGCCGACGACGGGCCTGCATCCGTCGGATGTGGAAAAGCTGATGGTGCAGCTGACGAGTCTCGTCGCCGCCGGCAACACCGTGATCGTCGTCGAGCACGACATGCGCGTGGTCGCCTCGAGCGACTGGGTGATCGACATGGGGCCGGGAGCGGGGGACGAGGGCGGCCGTGTGCTCGTCGCCGGCCCGCCGGCGCTCGTCGCTCAGACCCGAGGAAGCCGGACGGCACCGTATCTCGCGCAGTTCATGCAGGAGTCGAAGCCCGCGCAGCGGCCCTCGCGCCGCATCCGCTCCAGCGCCTGAACAAGCGTGCGCGGGAGCCCACGCCCGACCAACTATTGGTACACTCCCGCCCCCTCAGGGCCGGTTGGTCGACGTTCGGGGAACGCGGTGGCGCAGTCCGAACGCGACGGGTGACGGGACAGGAAAGTCCCCTCCGGCCTCGAATGCCTCCATTGGCTTCATTGGCTTCATTGGCTTCCTCATTCCGGACCCCGTAGGGACCCTTTTATGCACCTCGGTCAGCAACCGCACGCGGCCCTTCTGCGGCGACGCCCATCGTTCCTGCGTTCCGTCGGCCTCTCCAGTCTCCTGCACAGATCGTCGATCACCGTCAGCGCCGCCGTCGCGACGCTCGCGATCGCCAGCGGGGCGTTCGCCGGTGAGGCGGACCTCCGGATTCCGCCGGTCGATTCCGTCAGTTTCGACATATTCGGAACCAGCGTGAACGGCTACGCGCTGATGCTGGCCGGACTCGTCATCGCCGTTCTCGGCGCCCTGTTCGGGCTCGTCCAATACAAGCAGACGGTTGCGCTCCCCGCGCACAAGTCAATGCTTGCGGTCTCCAACATCATCTGGGAGACGTGCAAGAGCTACCTGTTCCAGCAGGGGAAGTTCCTCGCGATCCTGTGGTTCGCGATCGGTGCGGCGATCGTGTTCTACTTCTACGTGCTTGAACACAAGCCGGTCGGAAGCGTCGCGGTCATTCTCGCGGCCAGCATCCTGGGCATTCTGGGCAGTTACGGCGTCGCGTGGTTCGGCATCCGTATCAACACGCAGGCCAACAGCCGCGCCGCGTTCGCATCGCTGAAGGGGGACGGACTTCCCGTTCTCGGCATCCCGCTGAAGAGCGGCATGTCGGTCGGCATGCTGCTCGTGTCGGTCGAACTCTTCTTCATGATCTGCATCCTGATCTTCCTGCCCGCCGACCTCGTCGGGCCGAGCTTCATCGGGTTTGCGATCGGCGAGTCACTCGGCGCGTCGGTACTGCGCATCTGCGGAGGCATCTTCACGAAGATCGCCGACATCGGTGCCGACCTGATGAAGATCGTCTTCAAGCTTCCGGAAGACGATCCCAAGAATCCCGGCGTGATTGCGGACTGCACCGGCGACAACGCCGGCGACTCGGTCGGCCCCAGCGCGGACGGCTTCGAAACCTACGGCGTCACGGGCGTCGCGCTCATCGCGTTCCTCGCGTATGCCCTCGGTGGTGTGCATGACGACATGTGTGCCCGCCTGATCGTGTGGCTCTTCTCGATGCGGGCGCTGATGATCATCACATCGCTCGTCAGCTACTACATCAACGAAGCCATCAGCAAGGCGAAGTACGGCGGCCTTCGTGATTTCAACGAAGAGGCGCCCCTGACGTGGCTGGTGTGGATCACGTCGATCATCTCGATCGCCGTCACGTTCGTCGCGAGCTGGGTGCTCCTCCGTGGCGTTGAGTTCCCGATGACGGTCAACGGGCAGACCACGACGGTTGTGCTCGATAATCTCTGGTGGATCCTCTCGATCATCATCAGCTGCGGCACGATCGCCGGTGCGATCATCCCCGAGCTCACGAAAGTGTTCACGTCGACCACCTCCGGTCACGTGCGCGAAGTCGTGAACGCGTCCGCGCAGGGCGGCGCCAGCCTCAACGTCCTCTCCGGATTCGTCGCGGGCAACTTCTCCGCGTTCTGGAAGGGTCTGACCATCGCCGCGCTCATGGGCATCGGCTGGTTCTTCTCGACGTACCCTGACGTCGTCACGATGATGCCGAGCCAGTACACGTTCGCCGGTCCGATCTTCGCGTTCGGACTCATCGCGTTCGGCTTCCTCGGCATGGGTCCGGTCACGATCGCGGTCGACAGCTTCGGGCCGGTCACCGACAACGCGCAGAGCATTTATGAGCTCTCGCAGATTGAATCGCAGCCCGGCGTCACCGAGGAGATCCGCCGTGACTTCGGCTTCCAGCCCGACTTCACCAACGCGAAGCATCAGCTGGAGAAGGCGGACGGCGCCGGCAACACGTTCAAGGCGACGGCGAAGCCTGTGCTCATCGGCACCGCCGTCGTCGGTGCGACGACGATGGTGTTCGGCATCATCCTCGCGCTCATCAAGGAGCACGCCGGGCGTGACCTGGCAGCGGACGTCGCTCCGACGGTCGAACAGCTCGGCGTCGCCGCGGCCTACGTCGTCGGCAAACTCAGTATCGTGCAGCCGGAGATCCTCCTCGGCCTGCTCGTCGGCGGTGCCGTCGTGTACTGGTTCACCGGTGCCAGCACGCAGGCCGTTGTGACGGGTGCGTACCGCGCGGTCGTGTACATCAAGAAGCACATCAATCTTGACAAGGCCGCTGCCAGCATCGAAGACTCGAAGGAAGTCGTGCGCATCTGCACGTTGTACGCACAGAAGGGGATGATCAACATCTTCCTCGTCGTACTTTGCATGGCGATCGCACTGCCGTTCTTTGATCCGTTCTTCTTCATCGGGTACCTGCTCGCGATCGCGTTCTTCGGCCTGTTCCAGGCGCTCTTCATGGCCAACGCCGGCGGCGCATGGGACAACGCGAAGAAGATCGTCGAAGTCGAGATGCGTGCGAAGGGAACCGACCTGCACGCCGCCACCGTCGTCGGTGACACCGTCGGCGATCCGTTCAAGGACACCTCCTCGGTGTCCCTGAACCCCGTCATCAAGTTCAGCACGCTGTTCGGTCTGCTCGCGGTCGAGATCGCTGTGCAGCCGGCCGTGCAGGATTACAAGTGGTGGATCGGCGGCGTGTTCTTCGCCATCGCGCTCGTCTTTGTGTATCGCAGCTTCTACAGCATGCGTATTCCTTCCGAGAAAGCCGCCTGACGAGCTGACGTCACAACTGATTCGTTCACACGGGCCGGCGTCTTCTTGGGACGCCGGCCCGTTTCAATTGGAGGGAATTGCGAGCCCGTGCGACGTCGCGAACTCCGCAAAGTTGCGCGGGATCTCGCCGACAACGCTGACAGCGCGGGCGTCATCGGGGTGCGGGAACGCAAGTTTCCAGGCGTGCAGATGGAGACTCGGATTCTTGGCGCCGCGTCCGCCCGTGTTTGCCCTGCCCCCGACGGCGTAGATCGGATCGCCGGCCACCGGCGCGCCGATCGACGCCATGTGCACGCGGATCTGATGCAGGCGTCCGGTGACCAGATCGCATTCGACAAGTGCGTACCGACCCGCGCGACCGCGCAGCTTCCAGTGCGTGAGCGACGGTTTGCCCTTTGGGTCGACCACGCTCACGCGATAGTCGCCATCGGTGCGGTCGGCCAGCGCGAGATCGATCGTGCCGGCATCGTCACGAAGCTCGCCGCGCACGATCGCGAGATACGTCTTCGTCAGCGCCCGCGATTCGAACGCCGCACGCAGCGTGTCCCACGCATCCGGGTCGAGTGCGCTGAGCACGAGGCCGCTCGTGAGCCGGTCGAGCCGATGCAGCAGTCCCCAGTCGCGCGCTTCACCGAGCCGCGCGAGGCGGCTCGCGAGCCGACCGTTGTCCACGGCGAACAGCCCGTTGAGCAGCGTCTCGTTGCGATGGCCGCGACCTGGTTCCGTGACGAGCCCCGGCATCTTGTTGACGACGATCGTCCGCGCGTCTTCATGCGCGATGCGGATTCGGATGCGCGGATTCCCTTCAGGCACGGCCATGTCCCCACCCACTCTACTGCAATAGGAACGCAGCCACTTCGCGCGCGATACGCTGCGCCGCATGACAACGTCCCGTGTTGCCACGCGTCTGCAGCCGTTCGGCGCCACCATTTTCACCGAGATGAGCCTGCTCGCGCGCCAGCATGGCGCGGTCAATCTGGGACAGGGCTTTCCCGACTTCGATGGTCCCGTATTCGTGAAGGATGCCGGCATCCGTGCCATTCGCGATGGCCACGGACAATACTCGCGGATGTTTGGCGTGCCGGATCTCAACGCGGCCATCGCAGGCCGATTCAAGCGCGACACGGGCCTTGATGTCGATCCGGACAGCGAGATCACCGTGACGTGCGGATGCACGGAAGCGATCGCCGCGACCATGATCGGCCTGCTGAATGCCGGCGACGAAGTCGTGCTCATCGAGCCGTATTACGACTCGTATCCGGCAACCGTGGCGATGGCGGGGGGGACTGTCCGCTCGGTGACGCTGCGCCCGCCTGCTTTCGCCCTGGATGTCGCAGCACTGCGCGCCGCGGTGACACCCAAGACCAGATGCGTTCTCCTGAACACACCGCACAATCCCACCGGCCACGTCTTCACGCGGAGCGAACTGGAAGGAGTGGCGCAGGTCTGCCGCGAGCACGATCTGATCTGCATTTCGGACGAGGTCTATGAACGCCTCGTGTTCGAGGGTGAGCACATCTCGATCGCGACCTTGCCCGGCATGCGGGCGCGGACAATCACCCTGTCGAGTCTCGGCAAGACCTACTCGCTCACCGGCTGGAAGATCGGTTGGGCGATCGCGCCGCCCGACCTCACTGCCGCAGTGCGCGCCGCGCACCAGTTCATCACGTTCTGCGCATCGACGCCGCTGCAGGTTGCCGCCATCGAAGCCCTCGGTTCGGGCGACGACTACGATCGGGCCTTCCTTGCGGAGTACCGCCATCGCCGCGCGATCATGGTCGACGGGCTGCAGGAGTCCGGGTTCGAGGTGTTCGTGCCGCAGGGGACGTACTTCATCATGTGCGATCATGCACGCTTTGGGTTTCCCGACGACCTCAGCTTTGCGAAGTACCTGGCGATCGAGATCGGAGTCGCAGGCATTCCCCCCGGATCCTTCTATCAGCGGCGTGAAGACGGACGATCGCTGATCCGTTTCGCGTTCTGCAAGAAGGAAGAAACGCTGCGCGCGGCGATCGACCGCATGAAGCGGCTGCCGGCGGGTAAAGTCTGAGTCGAACCGCTTCGACCTCGCTTGAACCCCGCACGCGATTCCCCACGCGCCTCATGTTCCGACTCGACGACGAATCCCCGCCTCGTTCCGCCGCCACCATCCCGGTGGCAGTGTGGATCGATCACGGTGCCGACGCGCTCGCCACCGCTCTCGCGACTGATCTCGCGCAAGAGCTGGAGACGGCGTGGGGCTGGCGCATTCACGCCGTCGGCGGCGAGCGCCGCGCGCTGGTCACAAGCTGGGCCGCGCGGACCGGTGCGCAAGAGATGGGTACGCTGCGCGAGCTCGGTCGCTGTGGCGCCCAGCTGCTGCTCGTCCTGAGTCGGGAGTCGCCGGCGGACGCTGACCTCGACGTGCTGGTGGAGGGCGACCTCACGGTCGTCGTCACCGCGCCGGCACCGCCGTCGCTCGTGGAAGCCCATCGTCTCGGCGATCGCGTGACGCGCCTTCGGACGGTGCCGCTCTTTCGCTGGTCGGACGCGTTCCGAACCGCGCAACCGATGATCGAGGAGTTTCTGACCGACGGACCCCCACGTTCCATCAACGTACGGGTGCGCGCAGGCCCCGATCCATCCGGCCTGCACACGATGGACGGCATGCTCGCTGATGCGTGTGACGTCGTGCTGGAACTCGTCAACGGCGTCGAACACGTGGTCGCATTCGCCCGCCCGGCGAGCGGCGGGGAGGAGGCCCGGTTTTACTCGGCGCTCGCCCGCACGGACACCGGTGGAATCGTGGCGATCGATCTCGCCGACACCGGCGGATGGTGCCGCGAGGTCGAGCTGATCGGTTCAGCTGGGCGGCTGCGCATCGAGGATGGCCTGATCCGCCGCTGGGACAGAACGGGCCAGCAGTCGGAGTGCCACGAGCTCGCCGCCGCGGATCCGCCCGTGACCAACTCCGTCAGCGCATGTATCGAGGCGCTCCGGACGGTTGCACGGCTCCGCCTTCCGCGCGAGGAGCCGCAGCGGCTGGCGGCACGGCTGGCGTTCATGGACGCTGCGCGACTCAGCGCCCGCACCGGAAACGCGGAGAGTCCGTCGCGCATGGACGAACTCGCCGCACGGCCGTGAGGCGACGCTTGTCCTCGAAAGTTGAAATCCGCGGCAGCGTGCTCAGGCGGCGATCGCGTCGATCTTCACCCGCAAGTAGCCTTGGCGGTGACCGATCTTCTTGCGGCTGCCCTTGCGACGCTTGTACTTGAGGGTGATGACTTTCGGACCGACCGATTCACCGAGGATGGTCGCAGTGACCGTCGCGCCGGTGAGGTAGGGGAGTCCGATCTTCGCGGCCGACGTGCCCGCCGCGTCGCCGATAGCCAACACCCGGTCGAGCACGAGCGTCGTCTGGTCGGCCGTGAGTTCTCGAAGATCGAGGTCGATGAGGTCGCCGGGGCGCACCTTGATCTGGGTTCCGCTGTCCTCGATGATCGCGTACACGGTCGTAGACTCCTGAATGGCTTGGCGCCTCTCACACACAAATAAACTTTGGGCGCGCTGGGCTGGGAAGAATCGAGAGAGTATACAGAACGAATCGCGACCCGCAACGCCTTCAGGCCGTACAGTGCCGTTGTGGACAGGTGATCGCGATCGTGGCTCGCAAGAGCTGCGGTTGAGGAAAGTCCGAACACGGCAGGACACGGTGGTGGGTAACGCCCACCGGCCCGGTTGCGGGTCAGGGACAGTGCCACAGAAACAAACCGCCCCGCTTGTGAGCAACCTGGTTGCCTGCAGGTCGGGGTAAGGGTGAAAAGGTGCGGTAAGAGCGCACCGCTCGTTCGGTGACGAACGGGGTCCAGGCAAACCCCACCGCGTGCAAACGCAAGCAGCTCTTGTCGTCAAGCCCTGCAAAGGGACCCTTCATTGGGGACTTGACGACCCCTGCGGTCCGCAGGCGTGAGAGCGGGTAGCGCGCTCGAGACGGGCGGCAACGCACGTCCTAGAGAAATGATCGCCACGTGTCGCGGCCCAAAGCCGCGACGCTCACAGAATTCGGCTTACGTCCACAGCAACCACGGCCTTCCCGCGAGGGTTGGCCGTGCGCGCTGATCATCCGCAGGCGCAACCACCACGCGTCGTGCCGTTGGGGAGAAATCCCACAACCCGTGGAATTCAGTCCGATTTGAATGCGTGATCTTGCCTTTCGCCGAGAGACCGCAACAATCAGCGTTTCAGGTCGCCTGCCGGTGACCTTCGCGGGGGATTCCGTCTGCAATCCAATCGGCTTTCGTCCACTGATTTAAGCAGGGGCGTCGCCACTCCATCGATGTTTCGAGCCACCGGGCACGCTGGCCTTTTTCACTCTTGCCGACGGGAAGCAGGCGTGACGATGCGAGCAGTTCAAGCAGACAATTAAGTTGATCCGCCAATGAGCAACCCCACCAAAACGACGAGCCTTCAGTCATACCACATGCTCGTGTTCCGCAAGGCGCTTCATCCTGAGTTCTTCGGGATCGAGGGGCGCAACCGAATTCGCCACGATGACTATGAAGCCGAGAGCTGGATCTTCCGTGGCGGCCACAGCCTCCGCTTCCAGCACAACGGTCTCTGCGTCGTCGAAGTGGTCGTCGAGCAGCTCGATCAGATTCCTGATCGCGGCCTCGTCGCAACGCTTCCCTGCGCCGGCGAGCGTGATCACGAGGAGAAGTTCGGCGACTCGCTCGTCTACATGACGACGATGCAGACCGAGACGCTCTCGGATCATCTCTATCTCGGCACCTACAAGGAAATGCTGCAGCACGCGCGCGAAAGCGGTTCGCTGCTGTCGATGTGGACGGACGAGAACGGCAAACCCAACCTCTCGGTCCTGGACGTGCAGGCCACGCGCAGCGATCTGCATCTGCAGGGCTACCACCTGCGGAGCGATTGCGGACTCGTGCTGCGCACGCAGTCGATGTTCCAGATCGTCCGCGACGCCGAGGCCAAGAAGAAAGCGGGCAAGGCGCCGATCCGCGCCGCACGCACCCTCGACGACCTCGATTGACACATGCCTCGATTGACACATGCCTCGATTGACACATGCCTCGATTGACACATGCCTCGATTGACACATG
>JAWXBD010000052.1:0-2648 GCA_034439815.1 Phycisphaerae bacterium | reverse complement strand
GGTCATATGGCGACGGCTGTCAGCCTCGCTGTGGGTGGCGCGGTGAAAACTGATTGGTGCGGCGCGCGAGGGAGAATGGGGTTTCACCACGGACTGCTAACCCTGCCGCCGTCTTCGTGTCGTGGCGCGACCCCGATGCACACCGCTCGCACATCGTGGCGCGTCTCGCGCGAACCCCGGCCGGAAGCGACGCTTCGCACTACGAGTTCGTGTGCGTTCGCGGCGCGACGGAAGCGCGGCAACACGGCTTCACTCCGATCACATCGTTTGCACATCTCGAACGCGTCTATCGAAGCGACGTGCTCTTTCCATTCTTCACCAACCGGATCATGTCCTCCTCGCGTCCCGAGTATCCGCGGATGCTGGATCGCGTTCTGCTCCCCCAAGGCCCCTCGGACCCACTCGCGCTTCTCGCTCGCACAGGCGGCGTTCGCGCCACCGACACGTTCGAAACCTTTGCTATGCCGCGCTACAACGAAGAGAGCGGCGACTACCAGACACTCTTCCTCGTTCACGGGCTTCGGTGGCTTCCGCAGGCCTCGCATGAGCGAATCACAGGACTTGCCAAAGGAGATCAGCTGTACCTCATGGAGGACTTCCAGAATGCCCACGATCCCGCAGCAATGGCGCTGCGCACCGATGACCGATTCCTCGTTGGCCATGTCCCCAACTGGTTACTCCTCGACCTCTTCGAACTCGCTCGCCAGTGCCGTGGTGCCGAGGTGTTCGTCGAGAATGTAAGCCCGGCGCCGGCACCGCTTGATCAACGCCTGCTCTGCTCGCTCCACTCCTGCTGGCCCGCCGAGTTCACCCCATTCTCCGACGTGCGATTCGAACCGATCCCCACGGAGGCGATCGCCACCAGCGTGCTGCTGGCGTAGCACGGAGCGCGAACTAGTCAAGCCATTCCCCCATGATTTTGGCTGTCAGCGCCGCGCGCCCCAGCGGCACATCAAACCGATCGCGCGTCCGGGTGTACGTGATCCCGCTCATGCGGCCGACGGCGCGGAGCAGTTCCGGGTCGACATGCATGCGCTCGTGCACGAGTGGCCCGTCGATGTGAAAGCAGACCACGCGGCCGATCACGAGATTGCCCGCGCCAGGTTTGCCTTGGCCGAAGCGCATGACGTTGAATGTTTCACACTCGAAGCTGATCGGGCTCTCGGCCACGCGCGGCGCCGCGACTTCGAGGGACGCCGTCGGCGTGAGACCGGTGAGATCAAACTCGCTCTCTTCGTACGGCAATTCCTCGGCTGCACCGACGACACGTTTGATGTTCGCTTCGGTCGCGATGGACACCGTGAAGACGCCTGTCCCCCCTTCCCAACGCGGCTTGCAGTTCCGCAGCGTGTCCTTCTCATCGCCGCGCGCGTTGTTGCCAGGCGCGAAGCCGAGCATCATTGGATCAGCGGCGAACGCGTTAAAGAAGGAGAACGGCGCGAGGTTGAACGCGCCGGCGGGCGAGACGGTGCCGACGACGGCGATGGGTCGCGGGACGATTGCCCCGATCAGCAGGTTGTAGCGGAGGCGCGCGGGGACATCATCGGGACGATAGTGCGTCATGAAGCGGGCTCTTGCAGGAGTGACTCCAGCAGCCCGCGGCACGATGCATCGATGAGCTCGTACATCTGCTCGAAACCGTCCGGTCCCCCGAGATACGGATCGGGTACCTCCGACATCGGCGGTGTTGGATGGTGCCGGAGAAGGAACTCGATCTTCGACGACGGCGCGCCCATGCTCAGCAGATCGTGCTCGTTCTGCCGGTCCATCACGATCAAGCGATCGAAGCGCTGAAAGTCCGCCGTCGTGATCTGCCGGGCGCGGCTCGGGAGTTCGATGCCGTGCTCCCTGGCCACCGCGAGCGACCGCGGGTCCGCGCGTTCGCCGCAATGCCAGCCGCCTGTGCCAGCCGAGTCGACTTCGAAGCGGTCGAGAACGCCCTGCTCGCGCGCGAGGTGTACGAAGAGGCCTTCCGCGAGCGGGCTGCGGCAAATGTTCCCCATGCAGACGAAGAGGAGTCGAGTGGGTCTGTTCGGCGGCGTGGCGGGGAGCGGCGTGTCAGGCGTCATCGCACGTGGAGCGTACGTGGCGGAGTGGAATCGCGCGGGACGAGGACCTATGCTCTGCGGCTTCCTACGGGGCCGATCTGGAATCGACCGGACAGGGAAGGCTTGACGTCGCGCGTCGTGGAGCATGCTTGCCACGTAAAAAGTATGCAAAACAACAACTGCCAACACGCAGTATGCACTCGCGGCCTAATTAGTGCCGTGCGGAGATTCAGCCTCACGCCCGATAGGGCTGGACTCCGTCAAACATCGGGCTGGTCCTGCTGAGCTGGCATGCCGCTGCAGGATGAGAAAACCGTACGCCAAGGTCGGGACACACGCTGCCACAGGCGGAGTGCTCGAGCGAGACAGGAACTTGTGGATACACGCGTAGAAGCGGCTAGCTGACTGTATCGGCACCGGGGTTCAAATCCCCGCGGCTCCATTCGATTCGGCCCGCCCACGCCAAAGGCGTGGGCGGGCCTCGCTCATGGCAGGCCAAAAAACTGACCTGCTCCCCGATTTCTGAGCCAGTCCTTATGAGAGTTCCGATGAGCCCCGGTCGGGCTTTGGAGACTCTCGAAGATGAAACGGACAAGACAT
>JAWXBD010000051.1:0-54443 GCA_034439815.1 Phycisphaerae bacterium | reverse complement strand
GCCTTCCTTTTCTCTGGCGCCGGCCTGCGGACGGAGCCCGGGCTGCGGAACGCGGCAGCGTCGCCCACACGAAAGCCTGAAGACCCTTTTTTCTTATGGCGCAGGGATTCACGCGAAGATCTGGGATGGTACCCGTTACCGAATCGGTTTAGGCAGGCGACCATTTCCGGAGGTATCAATGCGCGCACTTCTCTTGATCTCGGCGGCACTGTCAATGGGCGGGTGCGCGGCCAGTTACCACGAGCCGACTTTTTCCGCGGACCATCCGGCGAACCCGACCGCAACGAGTGCGGCGATACCCGAATCGTCGCGCACGTTGGTCGTCACGGAAAATTCAGCCGCTCCGCCGCCATCGCCCGGCGGGGTACATCAGGGGCACGACACTCCTCCCAACGACGCCTCACCCCAACAGCCAGCCGTGCACGATCACACGCCGGCAACGTCGAGCGACCCCGCCGCACCGGCCGCGCTCTATGTGTGCCCTATGCACCCCGAAGTCACGTCCGACAAGCCCGACCAGCGCTGTCCCAAGTGCGGCATGACGCTCACGAAGAAGGAAGGCGGGAAGCAACCATGATGCGACGCCACGTGCCTCTTCTGCTGTCTCTGACGACTGCGATCATGACCGGCTGCGCCGCGATGAAGCCCGGCATGGGCTTCGATGATGCCGGGGGTGTTCGTGAGGGAGTCACCGATCGCGCGGGCATGAAGGTCCACTGGAACAACGGTTCGAAGGAGGACGCCGAGGCCGCCGCCGCAGTGAACTCGCTGCTGGAACAGAGCCTGTCCGCCGATCAGGCCGTGCAGGTCGCACTCCTGAACAACCACGAGCTCCAGGCAGTCTACGAGGAGCTCAACCTTGCGCAAGCGGACGTCGTGCAGGCGGGGCTGCTCCGCAACCCGGTCTTCAGCGGCGAAGTGCGATTCGCCACCAGCGGCGGAGGAACCGCTGTTGTGCTTGACCTCACGCAGGACTTTGTCAGCCTCTTGTTTGCGCCGCTGCGCCAAGGGCGGGCCGAAGCCGCGTTCGAGGCGGCCAAGCTTCGTGTCACGGCCGTGGTCGTGGACATGGCCGGTGAGGTGCGCTCGGCTTTCTACGAGTACCAAGCCGCAGAACAGACCCGGGAGATGCGCTCGACCGTGCTGGCGGGAACGCAGGCATCGTTCGAACTCGCCAAACGCCTGCGCGCCGCCGGCAACAACCGCGAACTCGATGTGCTCAACGAGCAGGACCTGTGCGAGCAGGCCAGAGTCGATCTGGCGCTGGCCGAGGAGGACGTGGTTCAGACACGCGAACGGCTCAACGCGCTCATGGGGCTCTGGGGGGCGCAGACCAGTTGGCGGGCCGAAGCCATGCTCCCCGCCCTGCCGGTTGAGGACCCAAGTCCCGAGAGTTTGGAGCGCAGGGCCATCGAGCAGAGCCTCGACCTTGGCATCGCACGCCGCGAGATTGAGATCGCGGCAAGGGCGGTGGGCATCGCCAAGCCGTTCGGCTGGCTCACCGACACCGAGGTCGGCGTCGCGGCCGAACGTGATCGTGACGGATCATGGTCCGTCGGGCCATCACTCTCTTTGCCCGTTCCGTTGTTCGACCAGGGCCAGGGCGCAGTTGGCAAGGCCCAGGCGCAGTTCCGGCAGGCGAGCCAACACTACTACTCCCGCGCCGTGGAAGTCCGCTCGCGCGTGCGGGCGGCGCACAGCGTGGTGGTCTCGGCACGCGACCGCGCCCGCTACTACCAGCAGGTCATCCTGCCGCTGCGGCAGCAGATCGTGGACCAAACGCAGCTTCAGTACAACGGGATGCAGGTGTCCACGTTCCAGCTGCTCCAGGTCAAGCGGAACCAGGTTGAAGCCGGTACCAGCTACATCGAGGCACTCCGCGACTACTGGGTCGCGCGCACGAAGCTCGAGCAGATCCTGAGCGGGCGGCTGACGGCCTTCGAAGGCACCCGCCCATCGTCACCAAGCTCGATATCGAACAGCGGCCTCGGAGAAGCACCGGGCCGTCCGCTCTAGGACCGCGACACGGGCGCCTAGCCCATCGGCAGTCCCGAGTGATCATCATCAGGGTTCCGAACCATGAACACAAAGAATGACATCTCGAGACTTTCCGCCTCGGGCCTGACGCGGCGCGACATGCTCGCCTCGGGAGCTCTGACCGGGGGCGCAATTCTGCTGGGCGCGCGCGCCGCTGCTCAACAGCCCCCGCAAGCGGAACACCAGCACCCAGGAACCGATGCGCACAAGCCGGATCAAGGACCGCTACCACCGGGCGAACCCGGGAGGGAATACACGTCGGTCGTCGTCCCCAATGGCTGGACCCTCCCGTACAAGGTCGTGGACGGCGTCAAGGTCTTCCACTCGTTGTAGAGGAAGTCGAGCACGAGTTTGCGCCCGGCCTGAAAGCGACCTGCTGGGGCTACAACGGCGGCGTACACGGCCCGGTGATTGAGGCCGTCGAGGGCGACCGCGTCCGCATCTTCGTCACCAACAAGCTCATCGCGCCGACCACGGTCCACTGGCACGGCTTACTTCTGCCAAGCGGGATGGATGGAGTCGGCGGCCTCTCGCAAAGAGCGATTCAACCGGGCGAGACGTTCATGTACGAGTTCCCGCTCGTGCAGCATGGCACGCTGATGTACCACAGCCACCACGACGAGATGACGCAGATGGGGCTGGGTCTCACCGGCATGTTCATCATCCATCCGCGACAACCCAAGGGTGCGCGACCCGACCGGGACTTCGCGCTCCTCATTCACGAATGGCGGGTCGAGCCGGGCGCCTCCCGTCCCGACCCCAACGAGATGATCGACTTCAACGTGCTCACGATCAACGCCAAGTGCTTCCCCGGCACGAAGCCCCTGATTGTGAAGCAGGGCGACCGCGTCCGCATCCGGATCGGCAACCTCGGCGCGATGAACCACCATCCCATCCACTTGCACGGGTACTTCTTCACCGTTACCGAGACGGACGGTGGCGTGATTCCCGAGGCCGGACGCTGGCCCGAAACGACGGTCCTGATCCCGGTCGGCAGCACCCGCACCGTCGAGTTCACGGCCGACAACCCCGGCGACTGGGCCATGCACTGCCATATGACCCATCACGTCATGAACCAGATGGGTGAGGGGCTGCCCAACATGATCGGCGTCGATACGCGGGGTCTGGACACCCAGATCCGCTCGCTGCTGCCCGCGTACATGTCGATGGGCCAGACCGGTATGGGCGGCATGACCGACATGGGGATGGCCGTTCCAACCAACAGCATCCCGATGGTCGGTGGCATCGGCCCTTACGACGAGATCACGATGGGCGGGATGTTCACGATCCTCAAGGTGCGCGAGCAACTGTCCAGCTACGACGAGGATCCGGGCTGGTACCAGACCCCTCCTGGCACCCTCGCTTCGGTCGCGTCTAACGATGTGATTCAGCGCAATGGCATTGCAACCGACGGCGGCAGCGCTCCCAAAGCGCCCGCCGCCGCCATGCGATCCTGGCAGCAGGCGCCCAGCCATCGATCACCCGCTGAACACGAAGGTAGCGACCAGCACGGCGAGCACAGGGAACGCCACACCCAATGAAAGACACTGAACAGCGGCCGCATTGAAGCTCGAGAACGCTCACGCAGCTCAGCGCGGAAGCGTTCAGACTCGCCTTGCCCGCCGGACGTTTTCTTAATCGGGCGTTTTTCTTCGGCGAACCAGCCACCTACGCTGGCGTACATACCCCGTGGGGTATACACTCTTCTAGGAGATTCAGCATGGACATGACGACGAAGACGATTGAAAACATCACCCTTTCCATCGACGGCATGAGCTGCGGGCACTGTGTGCAGGCCGTGACCAAAGCTCTTTCGGCGGTGCCGGGGGTGCGGGTCGGGTCGGTTGCGGTCGGGACGGCCGAGATCGAGGCCAAGGACGGTTTGGCCGCGGGACAGGCCGTGGCCGCGCTGGAGGCGGCCGGGTATCCGGCCCGGGCGACCGCGGGCGGTGCGCCCGTTTCGAGCAAACCCGCAGGCGGTTGCTGCGGCGGAGCCGGTGAGATGGGCGGAGCTGGCGAGATGGGCATGGGTCCCGGTCCGAGCGATCAGGGGAGCACATCCAAGGGCTGCTGCTGCGGCTGAACGCGCGTGCATCCCGGCACGAACGAAGGAGTTGATCCGATGGCGGTGTCACGAAAGAAGGCACCTGCGAAGAAGGGCGCGGCGGGCGTGACGGGCGCGGCATGCGGCTGCGGCCCGGTCTCCGCTCCGTCCTCCAAGTTCGGCACACCTGCGGGCGAGCCGGCGGCGGTCCGGGACGGCGTCGGGCCGGGTGCGCACGCGGCGGGCGTGGACAACGCGCTCAAGGCCGCCAACATCAAACACCTGAGGCGGATCGAGGGGCAGGTGCGCGGCCTTGCCGGGATGGTGGAGGAAGACCGCTACTGCGCCGACATCATCACGCAGGTCTCGGCCGTGCGTGAGTCGCTCCAAACCGTGGCCCGCAACCTCATGCGCAACCACCTTCGGCACTGCGCCGCCAAGGCGATGCACGACGAGGGGATGACGCGGGAGGCGATGGTGGATGAACTGATGGAACTCGTCGCCAAACTGCGCACTTGAACCGACCAGAAGACGAGGCCCACGATGAGTTGCAGCTGCAGATGCCGTGATGACAAGACGCCCGTTACGGGATGGAAGCGATCGGTGCCCGTCATCACGGGTGCGGCGATTGTGGCGGTCTTGATTGCGGGGGCGATGCTCAAAGACAGAGGGAAGACGGCGACGCCCAGCGATACGGGGATTGCGCAGACGAGTTCCTCAGCGCGGCCCTGAGCCGCCGATGGATGGGAAAGGCGAACATGAACCACGACCACCAGCACGGTGCGGATATGACGTTGCCTCGCGGTACAGAAACGGCGCAAGCGCATGGCGTCCCCCCGGCCACCGCGCCCGACGAGCGTGTGGACCTGCCCCTCAAGGGCATGACGTGCGCCTCGTGCGCCAACACGATCGAGAAGGCGCTGGGCAAGACTTCGGGTGTGTCCAACGCGAACGTGAACTTCGCCACAAAGACCGCGACGGTGCGTTACGACGCCGCGGCGACTTCGCCGGAGAAGCTGGTCGCTGTGGTCAAGAGCACCGGGTACGACGCGGTGCTGCCGGAGTTGTCAACAGAATCTGGCCAGCAACACACCGGGGACGGCGATGCCATGCCGGGCATGTCTGCGGCAGAGCACGCCGCGATGCCCGCTGGTCATGTGATGGCTAAGGGTGAAGACCACTCGGCCCACATGCACGTCAACGCCGACGAGCAGGCGGTGCTGTTGCGCAAGGTGATTGTCGGCGCGGCGCTGTCGCTACCGGTGCTGGTGATCGCGATGTCGCACGGGAAGATCGCGATCTTCAATCAGCCTTGGATCAACTGGCTCCAGCTCGCCCTCACCCTGCCGGTCGTGGTCTGGTGCGGGTCGCAGTTCTACCGGATGGCGTGGATGGGCTTGAAGCACTTCCGAGCCAACATGGATTCGCTCGTGGCGCTGGGCACGGGCGCGGCCTTCCTGTACTCGATCGCCGCGACGATGTGGCCGGGATTCTTCGCGGCGGCCCAGGGCCGCGCGATGGACGGCATGACGATGGTGCCGGTCTACTACGAGGCCGCCGCCGTCATCATCGTGCTCGTGCTGCTCGGCAAACTCTTCGAAGCACGTGCGACGGGGAACACCAGCGCCGCGATCCGGCGCCTGATCGGGCTGCAAGCCAAGACCGCGCGTGTGGTGCGGCAAGGGCAGGAGCGGGACATCCCTGTGGAGCAAGTGATCGTCGGCGACACGGTCATCGTCCGCCCCGGCGAGAAGATCCCCGTGGACGGCAAGGTCGAGACCGGCGATTCCGCCATCGACGAGTCGATGCTGACGGGCGAGAGCGTCCCTGCGGAGAAGAAGCCCGGCGATGCGGTCTTCGGGGCCACCATCAACACGACGGGCGCCCTCTCATTCCGAGCCACGAAGGTCGGGAAGGACACCGCGCTCCAGCAGATCGTCCGCCTCGTTCAGGACGCCCAGGGGAACAAGGCTCCGATCGCCCGCCTCGCGGACACGATCAGCGGCTACTTCACGCCAGTGGTGTTGGGCATCGCGATCGTCACGTTTGTCGTCTGGTATTTCGTCGCTCCGGTTGACACGCGGCTGAGCATGGCCCTGCTCACGTTCGTGTCTGTCCTCATCATCGCCTGCCCGTGCGCATTAGGTCTGGCTACGCCCACGGCGATCATGGTCGGCACCGGCCGCGGGGCCGAGCAAGGCATCCTCATCAAGGGCGGCGAGGCACTGGAGACGGCCCACAAGCTTACCGCCATAATTCTCGACAAGACCGGCACGATCACGCAGGGCAAGCCCGCCTTGACGGACGTGCGAGCGTTACCCGGCGTCACCGAGAACGACCTCGTACGGCTCGCTGCGTCCGCCGAGCGGCGGAGCGAACACCCGCTCGCAGCGGCGATCGTGGAAGGGGCGAATGCCCGCGGCGTGACGCTCGCGGAGCCAAGCGAGTTCAAGGCCATCGTCGGCAATGGCATCGAGGCGACGGTGGACGGCCGCACGGTCTTGGTCGGCAAGCGGGCGTTGCTGAATGACCGCGGGATGGACACATCGGCGCTCGATGCGCTCGCCGGCGAACTCGCCGCAGTGGGCAAAACGCCCATGTACGCCGCGATCGACGGCAAGCCCGCTGGGCTGATCGCCGTCGCCGACCGCGTGAAGCTCGAGTCCAAGGCGGCCATCAAGCAGATGCAGAACATGGGCCTGCGCGTGGCGATGATCACCGGCGACAATGCCAAGACCGCCGCTGCGGTCGCGAGGGACGTCGGCATCGCGCCCGACATGGTGTTCGCCGAGGTGCTGCCGGGGGAAAAGGCCGGGCACGTCAAGACGCTCCAGGCCCAGGGCTTCGTGGTCGGGATGGTGGGTGACGGCATCAACGACGCCCCCGCGCTCGCGCAGGCCGATGTAGGCATTGCCATGGGCACGGGGACGGACGTCGCTATCGAGGCATCGGACATCACGCTCATCCGCGGCGACCTTCGCTCGGTCCCTGAGGCCATTGCCCTCTCAAAGGCGACGATGCGCACGATTAAGCAAAACCTATTCTGGGCGTTCGTCTACAACGCGATGGGCATCCCCGTCGCGGCAGGCGCGCTTTACCCGCTTACGGGCTGGCTGCTCTCGCCGATCATCGCCAGCGGAGCAATGGCTTTTTCAAGCGTGTCGGTTGTGCTCAACAGCCTTCGCCTCGCAAGAACGGTTTCTCGGCCGTGAAGTCAAGTGAGTCGCACGCGCTCTTGACTCCAAGGTTCCAGCATGCTGTCCAGCCCGAGTGCTGACGGCACGTCGCGCCATCCTGGGTTGTCGTTCGCTCCGTCTCTCGCCGTCATGGGTGGGCTCATGGTTGCCAGCGTGCGCATCGGCGTCAGGCCACACCGCCGTGATGGTCGCGCTGCTCCGCGCAATCGAGGCTAAGGACACCCTGAAATGGCAGTGCGTGCGGCGCTCCTCGCTGGCAATCCGCAGCCAAAGAGGATAGGAACACTGCAATGCCGCTCACGATCCCCACGGAACCGATCGGAAGCATTCCGCGCCATCCCGCGTTGATCGACGCGATCGCCGCGCGCGATCCGGACGATCCAGTTGTAGCGCCGCTCTTTGATGATGCGATCCGCGACACCATCGAGCGGTTTGAAGCGACTGGCTCCCCGGTCGTCACCGACGGCGAGCAGCGGAAGTATCACAACTTCTGGACCTACAGCGTGCACGGACTGCCGAACACGGCGCGCGACGGCTTTCAGATTCCGTTTGCGGCCGGCCACACCCGTCGCATGCCACGGCTCACAGGCGGACCATTTCGCTATCAGCGATACGCGGACAGCTATCTCGATGTCGCCAAGCTGTAAGCGCGCGTACCAGTGAAGCAGGCGGTCATCTCGCCGTCGGCACTCAGTCTTATGTAGGGCGGCGACTGCGACTCGACGCACAGTGCGGACGTCGACTATGCCGAACTGCTTCCGAGCCTGTTCGAACTGCTGGCGGGCAATTTCTACATCGCGCTCGCGGGGGAAAAGGACCGCGTCCGCGTCTTGGAGATGATCCGCAAGCACGTCAAGTCGGATCAGCGGGTGTTCGTGGGCGTGATCGAAACAAACAATCCGCGTGTAGAAACGCCCGAAGACGTTCGAGATCGCGTGCTCGAAGCGGCCCGCTACATCTCGGTCGAGCAGCTCGGCACCACCGATGACTGCGGGTTTTCACCATTGTTTGATGATGTTTCGACAACTCGCGACACGGCGTTCGCAAAGATCAGCGCACGTGTGGCGGGGACCGCGCTCGCGGCCGACGTGCTTGGAGGCCGCTGATGGCGGTGCAGGACAACGAGGAGAAGCAACTCAAGTCGGCTGCGCTGCAGAACGCCCACAGCATTCTTCAGGCGCGCCTCCGCGCAGAAGAGGAGCTCCGTAAGCAGTCCACGTGGTTGCGCGTCACGCTCTCAAGCATCGGTGACGCCGTCATCAGTACCGATGCCCAAGGGCGCGTGACATTCATGAACGTTGTGGCCGAATCGCTGACCGGCTGGTCGCAAGCCGAAGCAACGGGGCTGCCGCTCGCATCCGTCTTTTGCATCGTGAACGAAGACAGCCGCGAGCCAGTCGAAAACCCGGCACTTCGCGCGTTGCGCGAAGGGACGATCGTCGGACTCGCGAACCACACGATCCTCATTGCCAGAGACGGGACGGAGCGGCCGATCGACGACAGTGCGGCGCCGATTCGATTTGACGACGGCGCCATCGGAGGGGCAGTCCTTGTCTTCCGCGACATCACGGAGCGGCATCGCGCGCATGGTGCGATTCGTGAGAGTGCACAGCGGTTCCGTCAGATGGCAGATGCCGCGCCGGTGTTGATATGGCTCAGCGACTCGGAGAAGCAGCGCCCCTGGTTCAACAAGCAAAGGCTCGACTTCGTCGGTCGCCCTTTGGAACGAGAGATCGGAATCGGCTGGGTCGAAAATGTCCACCCCCATGACCTCGACCGCTGCCTGCAAACATACGCCGACACGTTCGATGCTCGCCAAGTGTTCCTGCTCGAGTACCGGCTGCGCCGGCACGATGGTTCGTACCGATGGCTGCTTGCCAATGGACGCCCCGCTATGAACTCGATGGCAGCTTCGCCGGCTACATCGGCTCGTGCATGGACATCACGGAGCGCAAGAGGGTCGAGCAGGCGCTCGCAGAGAGCCAGGCCCGTTCCGAGCGACAGCGACGGGTGTACGAGGCGATCCTGACGAACACGCCCGATCTGGCGTACGTCATCGATATAAATCATCGGTTCTCGTACGCGAACGAGGGGCTGCTGAAAATGTGGGGACGGACGTGGGAAGAAGCGATCGGCAAGAGCTTCAGTGAGCTCGGCTATGAGCCATGGCACGCCGAACTGCACGATCGGGAGGTCGATCAGGTCATCGCAACGGCCCTGCCGATCCGCGGCGAAGTTCCGTTTCACGGAACGCTGGGACGGCGGGTGTACGACTACATCTTCGTTCCGATATTTGGCGCCAATGGCGAAGTGGAAGCCGTCGCAGGCACCACGCGCGATATCACCGAACGCAAGCAGGCTGAAGCGGAACGAGAGCTGCTGCTCGGAAGCGAGCGGCTGCCCGCGCCGAAGCTGAGCGAACGAGCCGGATGAAAGCGGAGTTTCTGGCGACATTCTCACATGAATTGCGGACACCGTTGAACGCGATCCTCGGCTGGACGACGATCATCCGCAAGAAGCCGCCTACGCAGGAGTCGCTTGATCACGCGCTGAGCGTGATCGAGCGGAACGCACGCGTTCAGGCGCAGCTCATTGCCGACCTCCTGGACATGAGCCGCATCATCGCCGGCAAGATGCGGATTGAGGTGCAGCAGGTCGAACTGCCACTCGTGGTGGAAGCCGCGCTGGAGTCGATTCGTCCTGCCGCCGAAGCCAAGGACGTCAAGATTGTGAGTGTGCTCGAGCCGATCACCGAACCGGTGCACGGGGATCCTGCTCGACTCCAGCAGGTCGTGTGGAATCTGCTGTCAAACGCCGTGAAGTTCACGCCGCGAGGCGGGCGCGTGCAGGTGGTGCTCGCGCGCGTGAATTCACAGGTCGAGCTCTCGGTCAGCGACACCGGCAAGGGTATCAAAGCGGAGTTTTTGCCTCACGTGTTCGAACGTTTTCGTCAGGCTGACAGCTCGGCAGCACGCGCGCATGGCGGCTTGGGTCTCGGCTTGGCGATTGTGAAGCAGCTCGTCGAACTTCACGGCGGCACCGTGCACGCGGCGAGCGATGGTGACGGAAGAGGTTCGACCTTCACCGCGCAGCTGCCACTCATGGGCGTTCATCAATCCGAGCGGCCGACACAGCGCGAGGATCCGCGAGTGTGGTCGCTTTCTCCAGTTCACTACGACCCGCCGAACCTCACTTGTGTGCGCGTGCTGGTTGTGGAGGATGAGTTGGACGGGCGTGAACTCCTCAAGCGGATACTCGAAGAGTGCGGTGCCGAAGTCGTGCTGGTGGCGTCCACCGATGAAGCGCTCGCTGCGGTCGCGCGGACTCCGCCGGATGTGATCGTCTCGGACATCGGCCTCCCCGGGCGCGACGGCTACGCGTTCATGAACGCAGTGCGGCGGAGCGGCATCAAGATTCCGGCCGCGGCGCTGACGGCGTTTGCGCGCTCGGAAGACCGCACGCGGGCGTCGCACGCCGGGTATCAGACGCACATCGCCAAGCCGGTCGAGCCGGCCGAACTGCTGGCGACGGTGGCGGCGCTGGTTCACAAGACGGGCCCGGGCGCGCCTGACGAGGATGGTGCGTGAGCATCGTTGTCTGCTGCTCAGGTCGACGCCGGAACAGAAGCGCGCGGCGGATGCTACAATCCACTCTGTGAGTGGCTTGACCCGCAGCGATCCCCGCCCGCTTCTTCTCCGCAGCATGCGATCGAACTCGCTGCGCTGGGCCGTTGCGATGGCCCTCGTCCCACTTCTTCTGGTGCTGAGCCTTTTCGGTGGAACCGTGTTCCTCGCTCACGATCATGATGATCATGATGATCATGATGATCATGGGACTCATGTCCATGCGGCTGGGAAGGAAGCGGGGCGATTTTTTACCGCAGCCCAACACATCGCCGCACACGCGCGCGAGTCTGAATCCGGCGGCCCCGCCTCTCCCGACAGTGAGGGCGACCTGCCCGAGCTCCTTGGTGAAGTCGAGGGGTTGATCGTAAGCATTCCCGATCAAGAACAAGCGGTTGCTCGAGGTATCACTGCCGCGACGCTTCTCAGCTATCTGCAGTTTGTCTGCACTGTCGTGGTGCTGTGCTGCATTCCGCCCGACATTGTTGACGACGTGGCTTTACGCGGCGGAAGCTGCTCTCAAAGTCCATGCCACCTGTGTGCGCTGACGGCCGGGCAGCGTCTTGTGCGCACCAGTCAAGCCCTGCTTATCTAGGTCCGTATCTGCATTCGCCCTCGCCCTCGCCGCCCCCCAATGCGGCGTAGCGCTCGCGGTTGTGCGTTGGTACGTCGATTCCCTGAGCCTGACTGCTCGGGGGTGACCTTGAAGCAGGACGCCCTCCATTGAAAAACCATTCTCCCGGATCACCGCGTCCCCGCGGCATCATCCGCCGTTCGCGCGTTGAGCGCCGAGCCGCTGCACTCACGATCCTCTTTTGCGCCGAAGCCCTGATTCTCCAGGCAGGCTGCCAGTCCTACGAGCGCAAGCCGCTCGACCGCAGCGGGCTCCGAAGCACGCTGATCGCTCGATCACCAGGAGACCTTTCGGTCCGTGAGTTCGCGGCAAGACTGGACGCGGCAGAGGCTGGGACGCGAGGTTCCTTCGACCCTTCAGATGGGCTCACACTTGCGGAGGGCGAACCGGTTGCGCTCGTGTTCAACCCGGACCTTCGCCTCGCCCGGCTTGAAGCGAACGTGACGCGAGCCACGGCGGCGCACGCGGGGCTTTGGCATGACCCGGTGCTCGGCGTAGACGTTGAGCGGATTGTGTCCGGTGCGGGCGGCGCCAACCCGTGGGTCCTTGGCTCAACGTTGGGCATCACGATCCCCATTTCCGGGCGGCTGGAAGCGGAGAAGGCGCGAGCGGGCGCGGCTCTCGCCGCCGAACTCGATCGCGTTGCAGCGAAGGAATGGGCGACGAGAGCCGCACTGCGGGAGCTCTGGGTTGAGTGGTCCGCCCAAGGACTGCGGACCGGGGTTGCCGGCGAACTCGTCGCGCGACTGCGCGATGTGGCTGCTCTGGCGAACAAGCAGGAACAGGCGGGGTCGATGTCGCGGGTGGATGCACGGCTCTTTCGCGTTGAACTCGCGGGCCGCGAGGCGGACCTCGTCGCGTCAACTGCTCGCGTGAAGGAACTCGAACTTCAGCTGCGGGCGATGATGGGCATTGCCCCGGCGGCGGATGTGATGCTCGTACCTGCGGTCACCTTCGCACCGCGAGTCACTGACGGCGAGGAACTCGAACGCGTGCTTGAGCGCGCCAATCCTGAGCTCGAGGCCGTGCGTTCCGAATACGAGGTCGCGGAGCGCTCGCTCCGTGCGGAGGTGCGCAAGCAGTACCCCGATCTGACGATCGGTCCAGGCTACGGCACCGACCAAGGCGATGAGCGCGTGCTCTTGGGCCTCTCTCTGCCGATCCCCTTATGGAATCGCAACCAGCAGGGCGTTGCCCAAGCGTCCGCGCAGCGTGAGGTCGCCCGCGGGAGATTCGAGAGCACCTACGAGCACCTCGCCTCGCGGCTGGCCATCGCGCTGATCCGCTTCGAGGCGGGCAAGTCGCAGCGGGCGATGGTCGAGTCGAGCGTGGTCCCCTTGGCAGACGAGCAGGAGGCGGATGTTTGGCGCGTCGCCGAACTCGGGCGCGTGGACCCACTGCTGCTGCTGGAGTCGCTCAAGACCCTGCACAACGCGAAGCTGCGGCTCATCGACGCGCGAAGCAGTGAGGCGATCGGTGCCATTCGGGTTGACGAACTCATCGGCCCGCCGGTCCCTCCTCCCGTGCCCGCGCCCACAGGCGATACCCAGAACCCCTCCGCGGATTCATCCGCGCCCGTTGAAGGACACCGACCATGAACATACCCACCATGCGACACTTGATCTCCGGCGCGACGCTGTTCGTGTTGGCAACCGTCGCGGTCGCGATTCTGCTCCTCGGATGCGAGCGTAAGCACGAAGACCAGCCCGCCACCGGCGCGGCCCCGGCCGCCCCCGCGATTACCAACCGAGTAGACATCAACGCTTCCGTGCGTCAGAACCTGGGCATCACCTTTGCCAAGGTCGAGAGCCGACAGGTCGCCCGAACGCTCCGTGTACCCGGGCGGTTTGAGCTGATTCCGACGGCTCGCCGCGAATACCGGGCGATTGCGCCGGGGACGGTGGAACTCCTCGTGGAGCAGTACCAGACGGTGGGGACGGGCACACCGCTGTACCGTCTCGACTCCCCGCGATGGCGCGAGATGCAGAGGGAACTCGCCGACGCTGAGGCTTCCGTCAAAATCGCCCAAGCCGCGAACGACAGTATCGCGCCGCTTCTGGCCGCGCACGAGACGCACCACAACGAGATCCAGAAGGCCGTGGACCTGTGGACGGCACGCGTCACCTCCCTCGACGAGCTCATGTCGGCCGGGGGTGCTCGGGGCGAGGAAGTTGCGCAGGCGAGGGCCGCGATGGCCAGCGCCCGCTCGGATCTGGCCGAAACACTGGAAACAGAGGCAGAACTGCTCGCTCGCAGATCGCAAAGCGCCGCGTCGCTTGATGCGGCCCGTTCTCGCCTTGCGTTCCTCTCCGAGGCCGCCGCGTCACTCGCGGGCATGAGCGCGAACGAACTGCACGCCCCGTCGCTCACCGACCCGGCGCTACCCCGATGGCGCACGCTCACGGGAATTGAGGTTCGCGCCATAACTCCCGGCGTTGTTGAGGGTGTCGGCATCGTCAGCGGCGGCGTGATCGACCAGCACGCGGCCGCGCTCTCGACGGTGCAACCGGAGCTGGTGCGATTCCGGGCCGTGGGCCTTCAGAGTGACCTGCCGCGGCTGACCGACGGTCAGCGGGCGAGCGTCGTACCAGCGCAGGCGAACGCCGGCAGCGGCGGCGGCGAAACAATCGCACCGCTGGCCCCGCTCTCGGGCACGCTCACACTCGCACCTACAGCAGATCCCGAGCGCCGCACGGTGGAACTGATTTTCACGGCGGCGGACGGCAGCCCGTCTCCCGCGTGGGCGAGGGCGGGCGTCTCGGCGTTCCTTGAGGTGGTCACCAGCGGAACGGGCGGCGCGGGCGGCGGTGACGACCTCGCCATTCCCCTCAAGTGCGTCGCGCGCGACGGGACACAGGCGATCATTTTCCGCCGCGACCCGGCCGACCCGAACAAGGCGATCCGCATGGACGCGGACCTAGGCCTCGACGACGGCCGCTGGGTCGTCATCAAGAGCGGCGTGGCCGAGGGCAACGAGATCGTGCTTGACGGCGTGTACCAGCTCATGGTCGCTACCAGCGGCAGCATCACCAAGGGCGGCCACTTCCACCCCGATGGGACGTTCCACGAAGGCAGCGAGTAATTATCCCATGCTCAAACACCTGATCTCCTTCTCGCTCAAGCAGTCCACGCTGGTGGTTCTTGTCGCCCTCGGGCTGCTCGTGTACACGCTCGCGCGACTGCCGAAGATGCCGGTGGATGTCTTCCCCGAACTCAACGCGCCGACGGTGGTGATCCTGACCGAGGCGGGCGGGCTGGCCGCCGACGAGGTCGAGCAGTACGTCACTTTCCCGTTGGAGTCGTCGGTGAACGGGCTGCCCGGGGTGCGGCGGGTGCGGAGTGCCTCGGCGATCTCGCTCTCACTCCTATGGGTCGAGTTTGACTGGGGGACCGACATCTATCGCGCGCGGCAGCTGGTTGGCGAACGGATGATGGGCGCGAAGGGATCGCTGCCGCCGGGCGTCGAACCGGTGATGACGCCGATCTCCAGCATCACCGGCGAGATCATGCTGCTGGCGGTCTCTTCGCCCGACGAGACCGTGAGCGACCTGGACCTGCGGGCCTACGCGGAGTTTGACCTGCGGAACAAGCTGCTGGCGATCCCGGGCGTGTCGCAGGTCTCGGCCATCGGCGGCGAGTTGCCCGAGTACCAGATCAACGTGAAGCAGGACCGCCTCGCGCTCTACGGCCTGACGATCCAGGACGTGGTCGAAGCAGCCCGCAAGGCGCACAGCACGGCGAGCGCGGGATACCTGTCGGACGTGGACCGCGCGGAACTGCCGATGCGCCAGGCGGCGCGGGTGACGAGCGTGCGTGACATCGCCGCAACCAAGGTCATCATGAAGAACGGGCTGCCGATCACCATCGGCGAGGTGGCGGACGTCACGATGGGGGGCGCGCCGAAGCGAGGCACCGCAGCCAATCAGGGTGTGCCTGCTGTGGTGCTGACGATCCAGAAGTCCCCCGGCACCAACACGCTGGCGCTGACCGAGAGCCTGGACAAGGCTCTCACGCAAATCGAAAAGAGCGTCCCCAAGGGGATGATCATCAACCGCGATGTCTTCCGCCAGAGTCACTTCATCGAGCGCTCGGTGAACAACGTGCTGCATGTGCTGCGGGACGCGACAATCATCGTGACGGTGATCCTCGTCATGTTCCTCTTGAACGTGCGGACGACCATCATCACGCTGACGGCCCTGCCGCTGTCGCTGGCGGCGACGCTGCTCGCCCTCGATTGGCTCGGGCTCACCCTCAACGTCATGACACTGGGCGGGCTCGCGGTGGCGATCGGCGTGCTGGTGGACGATGCGATCATCGACGTGGAGAACGTGTTTCGGCGGATGAACCAGAACGCAGGGCTCCCCGAGGCCGAGCGCAAGAGCAAGATCGACGTGGTCTTCGATGCCAGCAACGAGATCAGACCGTCGATGGTCTTCGCGACGGTCATCATCGTGATCGTGTTCATTCCCCTCCTGTTCCTTGAAGGGCTGGAAGGGAAGTTCTTCGCCCCGCTGGCGATGACGTACATCGTGTCGATCCTCGCGTCGCTGGTGGTCGCGCTCACGGTGACGCCCGCGTTGTGCAAGATCCTGCTCAGGCCCAAGAAGGTGCCGGCGGGCGAGCATGTTTCGCGGGGCGAGGACGGTCACGCGGATGGGCTCCTCGTGCGGTGGCTCAAGCGATCCTACGAGCCTTCGCTGCGCTGGTCGCTGCGGAACCGCGGGTTGGTGCTCGGCTCGGCGCTGGCCGCGACCGTGCTTTCACTGCTGCTCGCTCGCACCTTCGGCACTTCGTTCCTCCCCGAATTCAATGAGGGGTCCTTCACCGTGTTCGTGTCGTCACCCCCTGGCACGTCGCTGGGAGAGAGCAACCGCTCAGCGGAGGCGATCGAGAGACGGCTCATCGAGATCAACGGCGTCAAGAGTGTGACGCGCCGCACGGGCCGCGCCGAGCGCGATGAGCACGCCGAGCCGGTCTCCAACAGCGAACTGGACATCCTGGTCGCGCCGGGCGGGGACAAGACTGCTATCCGCCTTGAGATCGCCGCCATCGCCAAGGCTGTCCCCGGCGTGACGGTGCAGATCGGCCAACCCATCGAGCATCGTCTTTCGCACATCCTCTCCGGGACGCCCGCGGCCATCGCGATCAACGTCTATGGCGAGGATCTGCCCACGCTCCGCTCGCTCGCCAAGCAGATCGAAGGTGAACTCCAGAGCATCCCCGGCGCGCGCGACGTAACGGCCAACCGCGAGGTGCTCGTCACGTCCGTTCCGTTCCGCTATCGGCACCAGGAACTTGCCGCCGCGGGGCTGACACCCGCCGACGCCGCCGAGCAGGTACAGATGGCGCTCTACGGCGAAGAGGTGGCGGAGGTAAACCAAGGCGTCCGGCGCTACGCGATGGTCGTGCGGTTGGACGCGAGCGAGCGCGAACGCATCGAACAGGTGCAGGACCTGATGCTGCGCGGGACCGCCGAGGACGGCAAGCCCGGCCCCACGGTGCGGCTACGAGATGTCGCGGACATCGGCCCCGAGAAGACGCCCAACATCATCGCGCGCGAGAACGCGCAGCGGAAAGCCGTGATCTCGTGCAACGTCGCCGACGGGTACAACCTCGGCGATCTCGTGGAGCAGGTACGAGCCCGTGTTGAGCCGATCGTGCAGCGGGAGGGGTACATCGTTGAGTTCGGCGGGCAGTTCGAGGCCCAGCAATCGGCCAGCCGCACGCTGCTCGTTGCCGGTGCGGGAATCGCCGTCGTCATGCTCCTGTTGCTTCAACTCTCCACCGGTTCGCTGAAGGTGGCGGCGCTGGTCATGGTGAACCTGCCGCTGGCCACGATCGGCGGCATCGTCGCGATCTTCATCACAGACTCGTTCCTGCACGCGGGACTCATCACGAACAGCCTCGCACTCTTCGGGCTCGGTTCATCGATGTACCAGGCGCCGGTCATTTCGATCGCGAGCCTGGTCGGGTTCATCACGCTCTTCGGCATCGCCGTGCGGAACGGCATCCTCCTCGTGAACCACTACAAGCAGCTGGTCGAGATCGACAACAAGCCTCTCGCCGAAGCGATTGTGCTCGGCTCGATGGAGCGGCTCGTGCCAATTCTGATGACCGCATTGGCGGCAGCCCTTGGTCTGCTTCCGCTTGCACTGGCGTCCGGCAAGCCCGGAAGCGAGTTGCTGTCGCCGCTCGCGGTGGTCGTGCTCGGCGGGCTGCTCACATCGACGTTTCTCAACCTCCTTGTGGTGCCGGCGGGCTACGCGCTGGTGCATCGCTTGGGCGCTGCTCCGGAGACGGGCGATGCCGCACCCATGCGACCCTCATTGCTCGGGCGCGTGGCCTTGGCGCTTCATCGCCGGCCGACCGCCGATGGTCCGGCCGATCGTTGAATCTGTACCATGTTTCTTTGTCACCCTCAGCTTGAAGAAGGAGTTCCCATGCGTCCGAACCTGATTCTGATCGCCGCGCTCGCCCTCGCCCCGCTCGCCGCCCTGAGCACACTGGCGGGCTGCGAGGAGAAGAAACCCGCCGCCACCGGCTCGCCGTCTGGAACATCCACGAACAAGGACGACCACGCGCCCGACGGCAGCCACACGGGCGAGAAGAAGTCCGAGCCCGGCCACGGCGGAGCGGTGATTCAACTCGGAGCGAGCACCATCGGCTCCTTCAACGTCAAGGCCACGCGCGATGAAGGGCAGATCGTGGGCGGCAAGGATGCGCCGATCGACGTGACGGTGACGCCCGCCGTCGGCTCGACCGCAAAAGTGACCGGCGTGCGGTTCTGGATCGGCACCGAGGACGCGAAGAGCTCGGCGAAGGCCAAGGCTGAGATTGAAGATCCCAATGATCCGAACCGGTGGCACACGCACGCCGAGATCCCCGGCGTCATCCCTGCGGGCAGCAAATTGTGGGTCGAGATTGAGGACGACAAGGGTGACACGGCGGTCGGAAGTTTCGACCTCAAGGCCTGAGCGGCCTGAGGCAGTGAGCAGGTTTGAACCGTGAAATGCTGACAGGCGCCACAACCGTGACGCCTGCATAGCAGCGGGGTGCCCTTTGGACTTTTGCCATCTTGGTGCTCGCCTGTAACCAGATCACGCCGTACGAACACTTGTGATGCGACGCCGCACATCGCGGCGAACCTTCAAAGGAAATCACCGATGCGAAAGACATTCTGGTGCGCGGCGATGCTCGGGGCGGGGTTGCTGGCTGCCGGCGCGGCGATCAATGCAGCGGGTGGATCTGGCGGGCACGGCCATGGACATGGGCATGGAAATGGCCATGTTTGTGGGGGAGGTATCTTCGCTCGAATTCATCAGGCACACTGCGGGCGGATGGCTGCGCTGCACGCGGGACTGAACCTGAGCGATGGCCAGCGCGAGTCGGTGCACGAGACCCTTAAGAGTCGCCGTGTTGATATCGCGACGGCGATCAAACCGGTTGTCGTGGCCAAGCACGCGCTGCGTGACGCCGTGCTCGCTGACAATCCTGACGACGCTGCAATCCGCGACGCCGCAGACGTGCTCGGCACGTCAATCGGAGATGCCGCCGTCGCACTGGCCAAGATCAAGGTCGAACTCGTGAAGAACGCGCGGCTGACACCGGAGCAGATGAAGAAGATCGCGGACTTCAGGGCGGAAACGGCTGCTTCGGTCGACGCACTCATGAGCACGATCCTGAGCGAGGTGGAGAGATCGCATTGATGCGCATGCTGCTGATGCCATCGGCGAGCCCGGGCCGGATCGATGCGCGATCCTGGCTCGGGCTCGCGTTCGACCAACGCGTCGTCAGCCAGTTTGCAATGCGTGGCGATGCTGATGCGCCGATGTCTGATGTCACGCGCAGTGCAATCGACGCCAGTGATGCCCGAGATGCTTTGCAAACCCGCGGCGGCGACAGTCTCGCGTTCGAGCGCATCGTTCGGCGGCACCAGCAAGACATCGCCCGTCGGCTTCGCTGTCTCTCGCGCGATCCGCTCGTGCTCGAAGAACTCGTTCAGGAGACATTTGCCCAGGCGTTCTTCCTTCAGTCTGCACCGCTATCGCGCGGATGCGCCGCTGATCCACTGGCTGCACCGTATCGCGGTGCGGTCTGGATACCGCTGCTGGAAAGCGCAGCGTTCCCGTCCGACCCATGTCGCGATCGAGGGACAGACGGTGGCTGCGCCTGCGCAGCGTCCGAATGATGCCGGCGACCTCGAAGTGGTCCTCGATGGGATTTTGGGGCGTCTCTCGCCTCGGGACCGGCTCGTGCTGACGCTCATGTATCTCGAGAATCACAGCGGCCAAACGACGTGCCGAGAATGGACGTGACGGCGAGCGTCGTGCGCGCGATCCGCTCCTGGTTCCGCTCGATGCCGTCGTCGCGCTGCTTGCATGTGCCGCTGGTAGCGGCGTTCGACCTGGTGCTGCGGTGCGCGATGTTCTGACCCCTTTCTGGGCGGCGGCGCGTTCGGCGCCGCGGGTGCGACCGTCGTGATCGCTCGATCGATATTCCATGCCTTTCACCATCCCGAAGCAATGCACGCGCACATTGCTGCGCGGCTGGCGCGTCACCTCAGCCTCACCGCGGCGCAATCGGAAGAAGTGCGGCTGATCGTAGGACGCAGGCAACAGGCGCTGACGGATCTCCGCCGGGACATTCACCCGCGCGTCGAGTTCGAGCTGTCGGAGCTCGAGGAAGAGATTGCCGTGGTGCTGAACGACGAGCAGCGCGTCCGCTGGCGAGCTCTCGCCGGCCATCTGCGATCCAGATGGCTGCACGGCGACCTCTCCGAGATCGCGAAACCATCGACCGCCCGGCCACGGTTCGAGTTTCATCGGAAACGGCGTCCCATCGGGCATCTCGCCGCCAGGTCCCAGCTCTTCGAGCACGGATTCCCACACGATGTCGATCGATGCTGCGATCTCGATGTGCCTGTTGAGTGTGAGCGATTCAATGGCGGGTGCCGGCGCGGTTGTCACCAGGGTGTCAGTCTCCAGTTGTGGCTGAATGCGGGGGGTGGGGCCTGTCGCAGGTTCTACGGCGCGCTCTTCTTCGCAGGCTTCGGTGCGTGGGCGGCGCGCTCGCTGGCAGTACGCTCGGCGCGCAGTTTGATTCGATCAAGCTGCTGAGTCCAGTACCGCTCAAACGTCTTCGCCCAGCTATGCACCGGTTGCAGCGACTTGGCTTCGAGTCTGTACAGACGCTGCTGTCCTCGTTGTGTCACCGAGACGATGCCGACCTTGCGGAGAACGCCGAGATGCTTCGACACGGCGGGCTGAGGTAGCCGCAGCGTCACGACAAGCGATCCCACCGCCTGGTCACCGTTGCGCGCGAGCACGTCAATGATGTCACGGCGCCGCGGTTCGGCGATGGCATTGAACACATCGCTGGTAGTCGCCGCACGGGGCACGAAAGCAATATATGCCCATGCCGGAATATGTCAAGCTGCATCTCAAAATCCCCGCGCGATATTCTTCGTGCTCGTCCCGGTCACCATCGAGTGAGCGGGCTACCCGTTCATTCCGTCATCCAAGGCGATTCATTTCATGTCGGCACTCTTCTCTGTGTTCTGTGCTGCTCTCGTCTTCGCTGCGCCGTATCAGGCCGAACGCCTCATTGACTCCACGAACGATGTCGCGGATGCGCGGAGCCTCGCGACGACCCACGCAGCCCTTGCAAGCGAGCCGCATATCGCGGGAACTCCTGGTGACGAGCGGGTGATCGAACGTCTGACTGAAACGTTCCGTGCGCTGGGTCTCGAAGTGGAAGTGCATCGGATCGCGCCGCTGCTCTGCCGCCCGATCGACGCACGACTGGAGATTCTCGGTGAGGTCCTTCCAACCGGAGCTCGGCGCGGAGTCGTCTCGCTTGACCTGCGCGAGCGCAATCTGCTCGAGGACCCGGCGACGGCGCACCCCGATCTTACGTACGGCTGGAATGCGTACAGCGGGAGCGGCGATGTGACCGCGGGAGTGGTGTACGCGAACTACGGAACGCGCGCGGACTTCGCACGACTGGTGGAACGCGGGGTCTCGGTCAAGGGCAAGATCGTTCTCGCACGCTACGGCGGCAACTTCCGAGGCTACAAGGCCAAGTTTGCTGAAGAGGCGGGTGCCGTCGGATTGCTCATCTACACCGATCCCGCCGATTCTGGGTTCGCGCGTGGAGCGACTTGGCCCGCCGGCGGCTGGGCCAACGACACGTGCGTGCAGCGCGGTTCCCTCGTGACGCTTCCCTGGCCGGGCGATCCGTTGACCCCCGGGATCGAAGCGACGGCGACAGCGCCGCGCATGGAGCAGTCGGCGCTCGCGCTGCCGAAGATTCCAGTGCAGCCGATCGGTTACGCCGCTGCGGAGCGCATCATGGCGCGGATGGACGGCACCGAGATCATCGACGAGCAGTCACCGGACAAGGCGTGGATTGGCGGTATCAAGCAGCCGTATCGCTTTGAAGGCGGCGACGGGCTGCAGCTCCGCCTAGTCGTGCGCCAAGAGCGTTTCATCGGCAACACCGCGAACGTGATCGCGACATTACGCGGTGCAAAGTATCCCGACGAGATGGTGGTCGTCGGTTGTCATCACGATGCGTGGGGATTCGGCGCCGCAGATCCGCTCGCCGGAACAATGGTGCTCGTTGAGTCGGCGCGATCGTTCGCCGAAGCGGCGAAGAAAGGAATTCGACCCGACCGCACCATCGTGTTCGCCGCGTGGGGGGCGGAAGAGTTCGGAATCATCGGCAGCACGGAGTGGGTGGAGCGCCACCGCGAAGCGCTGCAGTCCAGCGCAGTCGCCTATATCAATCTGGATATGGCGGCGATGGGCGACAGCTTTGGCGCCAGCGCGTCGCCGGCGCTGCGATCAACGATTCTGGCGGCAACGCAACGCGCGGTTTCGCCGTTCGACGGGCAGCCGGTCTATGACAGGTGGGCATCCTCCAAAGCCAAAGCGGGGGATGACGGTGACGCCGCCGGGCGCGTTCCGACGTGTGGCGATCTCGGCGGCGGCTCCGACCACGTCGGCTTCTGGTGTCATGCGGGGGTGCCCTGCATCTCGCTCGGCGCGGGAGGAAGCCCCGGCACCTCCTATCACTCCAACTACGATACGGTGGCGTGGTACCGAACCATCGTCGGCGAGGACTACAACTCTGCGCTCATGATCACCCGCGTCAACAACGCGGTGGTCGCTCTGCTGGCGAGCGGCGAAGTGTGGCCTGATGATCCAGCCAGTGTTGTCCGCGACACCCTGCGGTTGCTGGGAGCAGCGCGAACTGCAGCGGCGGCGGGGAAACTGCAGCCAGCGGTTGAGAAAGGCATCGAGGCGTTTGCGGCACTCGAGCCGATCGCCGAACGTGCCAGCGCCCGCCTGGTCACCATCCGGCGCGATTCGACTGGAGCAGCCCACGTGAACGGTCATCTCCGCAAGCTGCGCGACGCGTGGATGGACAATCATGCGCTTCCAGAACGGCGATGGTTCCGCAATCTCTTTGCCGCGACCGATCGGCACTCCGGGTATGCCCCCTCGATGCTGCCTCGAATTGCCGAAGCGATCGAGGATGCAAACGATGTCGCGCTGCAGAACGCGGTTGCGCGGTACGTGCGAGTGGCGAAGCAGATGCAGGTCGAGCTAGAGGCGATCGCCGCAGCCAACTGAGCCGGGACCCGAACAGATGCCAAACTTTCTTGGGCGGGTGAACGCAGGGATGCAGCTACATAGACCGACGCCGCTCCTCACACGGCAGTTTGGACAATTCGGGTTGGACACGTGGCCCATTCGTCGTACCTTCTGGGCTCAACACGTCGGGGGATCCATTTGCCCCGGCGTTGTCTTTTTGTCGTCGACCTGTCATTGTCATCCCGGTCGACTCTGTTTCGGTCTCAAAGTTCGTTTGGGATCTGCCCACCCCCGGGGGGGCCCCACCTCAGCATTAAGGAAAGCGCGTCCCTATGTCTATCCGTCATATCGCGGCCATTGCAGCAACAACCCTCGCGCTCGGCATCGAATCCGCGTCCTTCGCCGGTGACGTTCCTGCCGTCAGGACCAAGCGGATCGTCACTGGCCTGAGCTACCCGACTTTTGTGACACACGCGCCCGGCGACACGACGCGCCTGTTCGTCCTCGAGAAGAAGGGCGTGATCAAGATCATCGACCTCGCGACGAACACGGTTCTCGCAACTCCGTTCCTCAACATCGATCCCATCGTGGTCGGCGGCGCCTCGGTCAACGATGAGCAGGGATTGCTCGGCCTGGCCTTCCACCCTGACTATGCGACGAACGGCTACTTCTTCGTGTACTACACGGCGAGCGGCACCAACTTCAACACGGTCGCGCGCTTCAAGGTCAGTTCGGATCCCAACATCGCGGAGCCCACGGGCCTGACGGTGATCGCCTGGTCGGACCCGTTCAGCAATCACAACGGTGGCTGGATTGACTTTGGACCGGACGGCTATCTCTACATCGCGAGCGGCGACGGCGGCAGCGGCAACGATCCGGGCAATCGGGCGCAGACAATCACGAACATGAAGCTCGGCAAGATGCTGCGCATCATCCCCGACGTCACGGACAGCGTCGCGCCGCACTACACGAACCCGACGGACAACCCGTTCGTCGGGGAGATTGGTGATGACGAGATCTGGGCGTACGGACTTCGAAATCCATGGCGCTGCTCGTTTGATCGTCAGACCGGCGACCTCTGGATCGCCGACGTCGGACAGAACGCGGTGGAGGAAGTGAACTTCCAGCCGGCCGGTGCGGAAGGCGGATGGAACTACGGCTGGCGATGCAAGGAAGGCAACAGCTGCACCGGCCTGTCGGGCTGCTCGTGCACGGATCCCAACCTGATCGCTCCCATCAAGACGCACAACCATGTTTCCGGCACCAACGGCAGCTTCTCGATCACGGGCGGCTATGTGTATCGCGGCTGCGCGTATCCGGAACTGGCGGGAACGTATTTCTACGCCGACTGGCCGCTGCACAACGTGTGGTCATTCCGGTACGACGGCAAGACGATCACCGAGTTCACGGTTCGCAACTCGCAGATCACGCCTTCGATCGACGGCTTCGTCGTTAATCAGATCGCGAGCTTCGGCGAGGATGCCAACGGTGAGATGTACATCGTCGATCATGGTTCGACGACCACCGGCCAGATCTTCAAGATCATTCCCGCCGACGGCGAAGTGACCTGCGTTGAACCGAACCCCAGCGATCTGAACGGCGACGGCCTCGTTGACGCGTCGGATCTCGCGATCCTTCTTGGCGCGTGGGGCGGCAAGGGTCTCGGTGACCTGAACGACGACGGCGTGATCGACGCAGCGGATCTCGCGATTCTGCTCGGCAGCTGGTCTTCGAAGTAAGACCGACCGCGCGACTCGCATCGCGCTGATCGCACATGAAACTGAGAGCCCGACCATGATCTGGTCGGGCTCTCTTTCCTCTTGTGACGAGTCAGGGGACTGCTGCGGGCGGTTTCGCCGCGTGCGCCGCCGCCGCCTTGCGTTCCGCCCGCATGTTCAGCATCTCGACGCCAAGCGCGAACGCCATGGCGAAGTAGATGTAGCCCTTCGGGACGGCCTTGTCGTGGGCGACGCCTTCCGTCACCAGCATGAAGCCGATCAAGAGCAGGAACGCGAGAGCGAGCATCTTCAGCGAGGGACGGCGATCAACGAAGTTGCTGATGCGGTCGGCGAACAGCGTCATGATCCCGACCGAGATCACGACGGCTGTCACCTGCACCCATACGGCCTTTGCCATGCCTACAGCGGTGATGACCGAATCGATGGAGAAGACCAGATCCATGATCATGATCTGCGTGATTACGCTCGCGAAGCTAGCCGCAGTGACGGCGAGCGTCGCCGCCGTGTGATCACCGGTGGTCTTGTGGTGAATCTCGCGGACCGACTTCGCGATGAGGACCAGTCCGCCGATGATCAGAATCAGGTTGCGACCCGACAGCTCGACCGAGAAGTCGAGGAGATTGATCGTCGCCCATGGAGTGGTGAGCTGCGCGACCCATCCGATCGCCAAGAGCATTCCGATGCGCATGAGCATCGCGCCCATTAGACCGACCCGACGCGCCCTCGATTGCTGGTCGGCGGGCAGCTTGGCCGAGAGAATGGCGATGAAGACAATGTTGTCGATGCCGAGGACGATCTCGAGCGCGGTCAGAGTGACCAGCGCCAGGAGGTTCTCGGTCGTCATGATGCTCAGCAACGTCTCCACGGCGTGTTTCCTGCTCCGTTACACTTGATGCAATGAACGTCACGCACGCTAGCAGACTTTCGACCGGTCTTCTCCTCGTCGTTCTCGCACTGACCAGCTACCCGGCGATCGGCGCCCGGCCGCAGGTTCCCCAGCAACCGGGGCAGACGGGGGCACAAGTGCCGGCACGTCATCCAGTGGAGATTGCACCACCCGTGGCGAAGCTCGGCAAGGTCGCGCCGAACTCAGTGACAGCGGCGAAGTTCACGCTCACGAACACGACCGCCGCGCCGGTGACGGTGACCGCTGCCCAGCCGAGCTGCAAATGCACGGCGATCTCTGACATCGTTGGTTCAGTCATCGCACCCGGCGCGTCACTTGAGTTCACGGCCTCATTGAAAGCGCCGCCAACTCCGGGGCCAAAGGACGCGAAGGTGTCCATCCGCTTTGCAGAAATCCCGGCGCCGCTCATTGCGATGATCGAGGGTGAGGTCGAGATGAGCGTCGTTGCGGAGCCGCCCTTCATCGACGCGCTCAAGGGAGTGACGACGGGCAAGATCAAGGTGCGATCGACCGACGGGAAGCCATTCCGTGTTCTGGCCGCAGGTGGCAAGGCACCGGTCCTCACGGGCTTTGACGCGGCGAAAGACGCACCGCGCGATTCGTACGAGATCGCGTGGGACGTCGCGGGAATCACGGTCCTGCCGCTCTGGTGGACGATTGAAACCGATCGTCCCGACGTGCGGATTCTTCCGCTGCGTATCCGCAATGAAAACACGGGTTTCAAGTGGGACATGCCCCGCTACGAGCGTCAATGGTTCGTCAAGGATCAGATCGTGTTTGCCGGTGACATGAAGGTGGGCGTGCCGACCGAAGTGGTCGTGGAGCTGGAGTACTTCAATCCGAAGATGGAACGGCCGAAACTTTCGGCGTGGCGGGAGCTGCGAAGCGTGGTCGCGAGCGATCCTTCGGTGACAGTGAAAGTGATGGAACAAAAGCCCGTCGGCGAAGAGCACATTGAACTCACGCTGCAGCTCACCGCATCAAAAGCAGGCACCATCGCGTCGGAGCTCATCGTCACAACTGCGACAGGTGCCGGACCAATTCCGCTCGTCGCGAAGGTGCAGTAACATCGAGTGAGTGTCGGTTCAGTCGATATGCGGAACGGCAATGCGGTGTGCGCGATCCTGGATCGCGCTGCCGAGCTGCTTCTCGGCGCTGCGTGCAGGCAAGGCTGCGTGCATCAGCTTGGAGTGCAGGGCCGGCTCATCGTCGCTGGCGATCTGCACGACAATCCCGTGCACTTGCGGCGCATCAGCGCCTTCGCGAAGCTCCAGGCGTCGCCGAACCACCATCTGATTCTCCAAGAACTGATTCACGGCGATCGGCTCATCAACGGAGTCGATCTGTCCTATCGCGCCGTGGCGCGCGTTGCAGAGATGGTTACGCAGTTCCCCGGTCAAGTGCATCCGTTGCTCGCCAATCATGAGCTGTGCCAGATGCTTGGCATCGGCGTCAGCAAGGGTCACGGGGACGGTACTGCGATGTTCGACGACGGGCTCGACTTTGTCTTTGGTGAAGATGCTCCGAGTGTCGCCGACGCGCTGGCTGGATTCTTTCGCGCTATGCCGCTCGCTGTCCGCACGGAAGGCGGGTTGTGGTGCTCGCATTCGATTCCGTCTCCCGAAATGACCGCGCGGTTTGATGATCGCGTTTTCACACGCGCGCTCATCGAAAGTGATTACCAGGGTCCGATTGGCCCCGCATATCTCATGGTCTGGGGTCGCGGTCAGCGCGACGCCCAGGTGGCGGAGCTGGCAGCTCGCTGGGGCACGAAGCTCTTCTGTCTCGGCCATGCGCATGCAGAGATGGGCGCCCAGACAGTGACTTCGCAGATGGCGGTGCTGAACAGCGATCACGAGCGGGGTCGCGTGGCTGAGATCGACCTCGCGAACCTCCCGGTTGACGCCGATGAGTTGGTGCTGTCGACGCTGCCGATCGTGGCGCTGCGCGACGAGCAGCCGGAGCTTGGCGGGGAGCGGTGAACGGATTGCTGCTCGCGATCGAAATGTCGCAGCGCGGCGGATCGGTCGCCATCGGTCCGGTGGGCGGTACGCCGGTCCAGCGGACCTTTGCAGCGGGATCCCGCGACGACGACCTTCTGATGCCGACGCTCGACGCGCTCGTGCAGACGCAGCGCGCCACCCCGGCCGATATCAGCGCGGTCGCAGTTTCAGTCGGACCCGGCGGATTCACCGGACTGCGGATCGCGGTGACGGCGGCGAAGTGCATCGCGGAGATGTGTGCCGTTCCGTTGATTGCCGTTCCTAGTGCGCTGGTAGCGGCGCACGCCGCGCAGGCGCCAGGTCCATGGCTCGTGGCACTGGCGTCCAAGCGCGACACAGCGTGGCTCACCATGGTTTGTGGTGTCGGTGGCGTCGCTGGTGCACGCGGCGACCTGCGCGTTGTCGGAGTTCCCGCGACCGTTCGCGCTGCGGAACTTCAGTTCGAATCTCCCGACGGCGCGAGTTTCCGGACGCTCCTCGCGGATGAGCATGTTCCCTGCGATCTTGTCGATCAGGCACGCTCCGCCGGACTCATCGTCGAGGCACCGGTGTTTGCCGCCGACGCATGCTGGCATGTCGGCGCCTGCATGTATGTTCGAGGGCAATTCGTGGATCCTCCGCAGCTCGCGCCGATCTATCCGCGCGAACCGGAAGCGGTCACGGTCTGGCGCGCGCGTCACTGATCGGCACAGCGCATGAATCGGCGATCGAACGGCCGATAGCCGCTGCGGAGGAGCACGCCCGATACGAGATTCCGCCGGATGACCGGCGTGATCGCGTTCATCGGAACCCTCGCTCAATCCCTGCGAACCCTCGTGCAAAGGACGAGCGATGCGATGCCGATGCAGGCACGCGTGACCAGTTGGGGAAATGGGAAAGGCGGAGAAGGAATGCCGCCGGAACAGGACAGGCAAGCGCATCGCGATCTTGTGCGACGCGCCTGTCAGGGGAGGAACTCATGTCCGGCGAACGTCCGAAATTTGACGCTGAAGAAAGTGCGGAGCGCGTGTCTGAACCAAGTCGAAACGTGGATCGCAATCGCTGGGTCGAGAAGCAAGTCTTCACGACCGGCGAGGCGGCCGAAGTGTGCAAGGTGTCGCAGCAGACCATCATTCGGTGCTTCGACAGCGGGCGATTGAACGGCTTCCGCGTGCCGGGATCACGATTCCGCAGGATCCCCCGCAACGAGCTGATCCGCTTCATGCGGAGTAACGAAATTCCGCTTGCGGTGCTCGGCGACGATCGCCGGCGCGTGCTGGTGGTGGATGACGATCCGCAGATCCTCGCGATTGTGCAGGAGACGCTCAAGGGCGACCGCTTCGATGTGAGGACCGCGTCCAACGGCTACGACGCCGGAATTCTGACCGAGCAGTTCCGTCCCGACGTGATCCTGCTTGATTACATGCTGCCCGATGGGAATGGTTCCGTCGTGTGCGAGCGGATCCGCAGCAATCCTGAGTATGCAGGCATCCGCGTCGTCTTTGTGTCTGGCGTCGCGGATGACGCTGAAGTGCAGCGCCTGATGCAGCGCGGCGCCGACGGCTTTGTACGCAAACCTTTCCGCGCCGATGAACTGCTACGACTTGTGAATGGGCTCGTCTCGACCTGACACAGCACGGTTTCAAGAACGTCCGCAAGATCAGATCCCCGCTCCAGCGCGAGGGATCTTTTTTTTCCCTGAGTGATTCACCATGCCGGACCTGACGAACCGAACCCCTGACGATCCGAGGCCCTCGGCGTTTGTGCTTGAACGGCTGGATGCGCTGCCGACGCCAAGCGCCCTGGCGATGCAGCTTCTGGCAGCGGCGAACGACGACAGTGCCAGCGCCGGCGATCTTGTCGACATCATCCGGCAGGACAGCGCGCTGACCGCATCGGTGATTGCGCTGTGCCGACGCGGTCCGCGGGGGCGTCAGCTTGACGTCGCCTCACTCGATCGCGCGGTGGTGCTGCTTGGCTTTGACGCAGTGCGCGGCGCGGCGCTTGCGGTGGAGTTTGTCGGCTCATTTGGCGGTGCTGGCAGCACGGGCAACGGCTTCGACCCGCTTCGATTCTGGCGGCACGCGCTCGCGAAGGCGATCGTCGCAGAACATGCTGCGAAGCTCGTCCGCGCCGGTCAGTCGGGACGCGCGTTCGTTGCAGGACTTCTGCACGATCTCGGCGCCATGTCACTCGCGAAGGCGGCACCAGCGCTCTTTGATGCCGCGTGTGATGATGCGGAGCGCCGCGGTCTCAGTCTGGACGCAGCCGCCGGCGCCAGGATCGGACTCTCCTGCGCAGCCGCTGGCGCACGGCTCGCGCTGCGTTGGAACTTGCCCGAAGAGCTCGTCGACGCGATACGCCTGCGCGGCACGGATGTAACGGCTGCCCAGGGAGTTCATCGAACCATTGTTCTGCTGGCCGAACTCGCTGACCGGACCGTTTGCCGTCGACATATCGGGGGCGCCGGATTTGGCCCGAGCGGCGAGGGTCCGCAGCCGATCCTGGACGCGCTGGAGATTGATCATGCGAAGTTCGCTTCGTCCCTTGAAACGTTGTTCGAGGATGTCGCGGGCCGCGCCGAGGCGCTGCAGCTCTCATGCGCCACGCCAGCGCATCTCGCGGCCGAGGCAATCGAACGTGCCAACCGTCGGCTCGAAGCCTTCCAGAGTTCTCGCTCCTGCGGCGAGACGATTGAAGACTTTGATTCGGCGGGTGATCCGGCTGCAACGCTCGCGCTGATTGTGCGCGCGATCACGCGCATGAGCGGTCAGCGCGAACGCCTGCTCACGATCTCGATGTCGCCTGAAGGCGCGCGGGCAGAAGTGCGTGAGTACGGGCCCGACGGCGAGCTCCTCGCCGGACGATCGGCTGGTGAAGGTGACGTGGACGGCGCGGCCGCGGCAGACCGATGGTGCGAACTGCGCACGGCAAACGGTCGTCCCGGAAAGCTGGTGCTCAGTTGCCGCGGCGCCGCGATCACGACAATCATCCGCGCTGACGGTGAAGTGCTGCAGCCGGCGGTGCTCGCGCTGGTACCGACGGCATTGTGGTCATTCGCCCTTGCGTCGAGCATCGAACGTGCCCGCGCGAATCGCTCGGCGGAGCGGACAGCCGAAGCTCTGCGCGCCCTGGCGTTCGCGCGGGACCGAGTGGTGCGTGACAGGGCGCTCGCAAGTGTGGGCGAGATTGCCGCAGGACTCGCGCACGAGATCAACAATCCACTGACGGTGGTTTCAGGACGCGCCCAGCTCCTGCGCAGAACGCTTGATTCTTCGGCGGCGAAGGGTGTCGACGAGATCATCATCGCTGCCGAACGCGCCAGCACGCTTGTATCGCAGCTCCTCCGAAGCGTGCGCCCGAGTCGTCCGGTGGTGCGCGAAACTGACGCGTCCGAGATCATTCAGCTCGCGCTGCGCTTCTTGCCTTTGCCATCCGGAAACGGCGCCGCTACAGATCACACAGTTGGCGGAACAAGCCGCATCGATGTTCGCGTTGACGCAGCGCCGTCCGCATCGCCTGCGTGCTTTGCCGATCCGGCGCAGGCCGCGGACGCGCTTGCCGAGGTGATCCAGAACGCGCTGGACGCGGCGCTCATGGGCCGCGTCGAAGTGAGTGCTCATACGGATACGCAAGACGGTCGATGTGTGATTTCGGTGCAGGACACGGGGCCGGGTTTCAGTGACCGGGCTCTGGTGCATGCTCTTGATCCGTTCTTCAGCGAGCGACGCTCGGGTCGCGGTGCCGGCTTGGGCCTTTGCAAAGCCCGCTCCATCATCGAGGCGACAGGCGGGCGGCTGGAACTTCGGAACGCTCCCGCGGGCGGCGCAATCGTGACGATTGCACTGCCGGCGGACAACCAAAAAGCAGACGGACGCGGAGAGGGTCGTGCCTCTACACCCCGCCAGCGCCGATCAGCGGCGTAATGGCGATGGATGTGGTTAACGCAGGATCGATCGATGGAAGGGGGCGTCGCGTGACAAGTGGCAGCGATGGATTCGACGGTGCAAAAAACGACATTTCGGTGTGGGGCGTCGCGGGACGAGTCGTCGTTCTGGTGGTCGGCGCGACGGAGTTTATTGAACTGGCGATCCGTGGTGCTGCCGACCCAACCGGTTTCGACATTGTGACCGCAGGTGCTGGTGACCAGGCGCGCTCAGCGCTGCTTCACCAGCGGTTCGATGTCGTACTGATCGCAGACACGACGACCGAGGGCGAGGTCGGCGCCGCCGGGTTTGCCCAGCTCGTCACGCGGCTGGCGCCAACCAGCAAGACAATACTGCTGTCTCACACGATGAACGTCGCGGCTGTGCTGGATGCCATGCGATGCGGTGTGGTTGATTATGTTCACCTGCCATTTGAGCCGGGTGATTTTCGCGCACGGCTGCTCGCTGCGGTGGTCCGCAGTCGAGATGACCGTGCCCGCGAAGATCGCGTTGTCCGTCTCAAAGGCATATGCAAGAAACTGAACGAGGCACGCGCAGAAAGTTCTGAACAGGCGCGTGCACTCTCCGAGGATCTGAAGGACGCCCGCAAGGGCATTGAGGAGCGCATGGACGAAGTTGCAATGACCGCTGAGTATCGAACGCTCCTTCGACAGGAACTGGATCTTGAGGAGCTGCTGCGCATTGGCGTCGAGTATCTCATTGCCAAGACAGGTCCTTCGAATGCAGCCGTCTTTCTTCCAGGCGCCGATGGCGAATGGAGTCTCGGCGCATACGTGAACTACGACTGTCCGCGACAGGTTGCGCATCCGATGCTGAAGCGCCTCGAATCCGACCTGTGTCCGGAACTCTGCAAGACCGAGGAGCTGATGCGCTTTGAGGACTCGAGCGAGTTCATCGCAAGTCTTGGTCTGGGTGGGACAGGGCTGGTGACGTCGGAAATCGTTGCCTGGCCGTGTCTGTGGAAGGACGACTGCCTCGCGGTATTCGTGCTGTTCCGCGATCGGAGCAAGGGATTCAACGACGAACTGGCTGGCGTCATCGACGCGCTGCGAGGTGTGTTTGCCGAACAGGTGGCAGCGGTTCTCCGCATTCACCATCGTGCGAGCGGCGGCTGGCCTTCTGAGCGAGCCGACGAGCACGACGCTGACGATTGGGACAATCGCAAGGCGGCCTGACGATCAGCATGAAAGCGGAAGCGCTGCGAATGCGCGGGCGGGGTCACACATTCGCTTCGCGCTCGGCGAGCAGCTCGTCAAGCGACAGCAGCGCGTGCCGAAGATGCGGGATGACAATCGATCCGCCAACGACGAGCGCGATGTTCATCGCATCCTCAATCTCGTCCTTGGAGTATCCGGCCTTGACACACTGCTCGACGTGGTAATCAATGCAGTCGTTGCAGCGAAGCACGGCGCTTGCAACGAGGCCGAGCAGCTCCTTTGTCCGACCCGGCAGTGACCCGTCCTCATACGCCATCGTGTCGAGCCGCATGAACCGGTTGATGCCGAGATGCTTGCTCGCGGCGATGCGGGCGTTGCCCACGGCGCGATCTACACGAAACTGCTGAAACGGACGATGCGGCATCGGAGAGCCCCTCGACTGGGTGACGAGACGGGTTTACGAGACGGGTTTACGAGGCGGGGTTCACGTGTTGCGCGACGACCGTCACGCCACCGGTGACACCGTCACCCTTCTTGACCATCGATCGAGTCTGCTCCGGATGCGGCAGTACAAGCTCCGTCGTTGACCCGAACGTGATCATGCCAAAGCGTTCACCGCGCTTCAGCCTGTCACCGACTCTCAGCGGGCACACGATGCGGCGCGCGATCGCGCCGGACACCTGGCGAATGCCGATCGTCTGGCCGTTCGCGGCTCGAAGCACGATCAGATTTGATTCATTGACGCGCGCGCTCTCTTCGGTGCGGGCATCGAGATATTTGCCCGGCCGGTGCACGATCGCGACGACCTCGCCATCGCACGGCGCGCGGTTGATGTGGACATTCAGCACGCTGAGAAAGATGCGGATCACGAGTGCAGGCGCATTGCCCGTGGCCTCATGCGAATCAGCGGTAAACACGGCTGAAACCGTGCCATCGGCGGGGCTGATCATGTCGCGCGGATCGCTCGTCGCCGGTGCCCGACCGAGCGGGTCGCGGAAGAAGGACAGGAGCGCGAGGCAGACGACTGCAACGAGAACGACCGCCCACCACTGGTTCCACCACGCCGCGGCGAGCGCAAGCAAAAGACTGACGACAAGAATCGTCAGCCATTGCTTGGTTCCGTAGCTGGTGAGCAGCATCGGCAGTGAACTTTATTCCGTCGCGCGGCCGATGAAAAATCCGACGAGGCCACAGACGATCGCGGCGAGCGCGAGTCCGCCGCCCCACACGGCCAAGTTGCCGGTGAAGTAGATGGCCAGAGCGGGAACAGCACCGGTAACGCTGACGATCGCCATGATCATCGCGCACGTCAGCGCAGCAAAGGCGCCGATCATGAGGCCGACGCCGAGGCCGGACCATGCGCCGTCGTAGGTTTCGACCATCATGGGCATCATGGCCATTCCGCCGCCGCCCGACATCACAACATTCCCGCCGCTGTCGGCACCGCCCGCGGCGTCAAAGAGTCCGCTGGCATTTGCAGGCATCTCGACGTTCTCGTCGTTGGAGAACGCGTCTTCGATCAGCGCCGCGCCGGAGAGGCTGTCGTCGTTCTCGCGTGTGAGATCGAGCAGGCCGCTGCCGCTGCCAACGGTTTCGAGCGACAGCTCGCCAGACCCGCCCTTGGCTTTGTCCTGACCGTACTTGCTCGCATCGAACGCGCTAATGCCGGTCTCCTCACTGGAGTCAGCAAGCATGTCGCGCGAGGTAGGCGGCTTCTTCGGATTTGCCGGGGGCTTGATCGGATGGGAGCGCATCCCGGATGCACTGCCTCCGCCAGAGTCGGACAGGGTAATCCCTGGTTCACCCATGCCGCTGTCTTCGAGCGCCAGCGGAAGATCAACGTCGTCGTCACCGGCAAGCAGATTGACCTGCTCCACCTTGAACATCAGACGATCGCGATCACGGAACTCCTGGATCTCGCCACGCTTGGCCATTTCCAAGACTTCGTTCACAGACTTACCGAGCTTCTCAGCGGCTTCTTCCGCCGAGTAAAACATCTTGCTAGCCATGCAACCTCCGCAGCGTTTGAGACGGACTTCGTACCCTATCGGTTGGGCGGACGGATCGCAAGGGTTCATGGCCTGGAAGCCGGAACATCATTCCGCCGATTCGCTGCGTCTTCGACGACCCATGCTCCGCTCGACCAGCAATTCTCCTCGTAAACCGCCGCAGAAGACGGCAACTGCGCGTGCGTCGAGCCAAGCTGTCGAACGGTGGTTCGCGGCGCAGCAGCGCGACCTGCCGTGGCGGAAGGAGCGAACGGGCTATACGGCGCTCGTGAGCGAGGCGATGCTCCAGCAGACGCAGGTTGCGCGGGTCATCGAAAAGTATGAATCGTTCATGCGCCGATTTCCAGATGTTGCGGCGCTGGCAGCCGCAGACGAGCAGGACGTGCTCGCCTCGTGGCAGGGGCTCGGCTATTACGGACGCGCCAAGCGGCTGCACGCAGCTGCGCAAGCGATCGTGGCGCGGTTCGACCGGCATGTTCCGTCCGACGTCGACCTGCTGCAGACGCTTCCCGGGATCGGACGCTACACCGCTGGGGCAATTGCCTCGATCGCGTTCGGCCAGCGCGTTCCCATTGTCGACACGAACGTGGCGCGCGTGCTGATGCGACTGGAGCAGCGCGGCGGAACGGCGTCAGAGCCGGCGAACGTCCTTTGGGCATGGAGTGAAGCCGAACGGTTCGTGAACGCGGCAGCGGAGCCGTCACTCTTGAACGAGGGATTGATGGAGCTCGGCGCGACCGTCTGCACGGCCGCGGCGCCTCGGTGTGCACATTGTCCGTTGCAGGCGCAGTGCAAGGCGCTCGCTGGAGGCAACCCCGCGTCCATCCCCGTTCCGGTCGCCGCGAGTGTCCGCAAGCGCGTGTATCACCACGCAATCGTTTTCATCCGCGGCGGAAAGGTCCTGCTTGTGCAGCGGCCCGAGCGCGGCTTGTGGGCGTCGATGTGGCAGGTGCCGACTGTCGAATCGGAAGCGCTGCTTCCCGTCGAGCAATTGATCGAAGCGCTCGGCGCCGTGGCGCCGCAGCGAATTGAACGTGAGCGCGAGTTCGCGCACCAGACATCACACCGAGATGTCGTGTTCGTCGTGCATCGCGGCCGGACTCGTTCGCGGCGCGGGATGTGGATCGACCTCGGCGAGATCAGCTCGTTCGCGCTGTCGAATCCGATGCGCGCGATCGTGCGCGCTGCCAGCGGCTAGTTCGCGCTGCCAGCGGCTAGTTCGCGCTGCCAGCGGCTAGTTCGCGCTGCCAGCGGCTAGGCACGGGCGATCGACTGCACGTCCGTCTTTGGAGGCTGATCCTTCGTGCTGCCGGAGGTCGACGGGTAGGCGATGCGACTGTGATGAATCGCGGCCAGGCTCTTGATGATCGTGTCCTCGACGATCCGCTGCTCCACAAACGTCATCGGGCACTCGTCGAATTGCCCGTCATCGAGACGTCGGCGTGACAGAGCCCGTACGAGACTCTCGATCCGTCCGTGGCTCGGTTCATTGAGCGCGCGGGTCGCCGACTCGCTTGCATCACACAACATCAGGATCGCCGCTTCCCGAGTGCGCGGCTTTGGACCGGGGTAGCGGAAGTCAAACTCCTCGACGGAATCCTCCGCTTCACCCTTCAGTTCGGCCTGACTCTTTGCGCGGTGGAAGAAGTACTCGACCAGCGTCGTTCCGTGATGGCTCTCGATGAAGTGATGGAGAGCGCGCGGCAGTCCGTACTCCTTCGCGAGTTCCAGTCCGTCCTTGACGTGACCTACGATGACGAGCAGGCTCATTGCCGGGCTCAGCCGCTCATGCTTGTTCGCAGCGCCGAGCTGGTTCTCGACAAAGTACTCGGGCTTGTTGATCTTGCCGATGTCGTGATAGAGCGCCCCGACATAGGCGAGCAGGCCGTCGGCGCTGATCGCCTCCGCCGCCGCTTCCGCTAGATTCGCGACCTGCAGCGAGTGACTGTATGTGCCCGCGGCGCGCTCCTGCATCTGACGGAGCAGCGGATGGCGAGGGTCGCGCAATTCAGCGAGTGAAAGTCCAGTGCTGATGCCGAAGAGGTGCTCAATCTGCGGCAGCGTTCCCAACACGAAGAATCCGACGCCATAGCTGGCAATCGCCGTAAAGAATCCGTCGCGCAGGCTCTGTTGCAGTCCGCCCGGCGCGAGCTCAGTTTCCAACAGCCCGAGACCAAAGACGCAGAGGCCCAGCGCAAACGCGGTCACACCGCTCGCCCGCACGATGGTCGCGCGGTGCCTCACGTCGCGCAGCAGTGACACGAGCGTTCCGCACCCAAGGAAGAGGACGAGTGCCGTGGTCGGCGGCACACCGACTGCAAGCGTGAGATACAGACTTTCAAGCGCACCGACGAAGAGCGCGAAACGCTGCCCGTACGCGAGGGCAGTCACCATCGCCACGAGCAGACACGCGGCGGCGGTCGCGGGAATCGTCGTCCGTGGAAACTCCGTACTGGCAACGGCCGCAATCGCTGCGGAAACCAGCATGAGCGTCAACACGCCGGCAAGCCGCGCTGGCCGGGTGCCCACTCGGGGCTCATGGCGCACGGCGTACAGCAGCACCAGCATCGCGACGGCGAATCCGAGAGCCGTGCAACCGAGCACCCTGGCGAGCGATTCATGAACCGGGCGGGTCGCTTCCTCGTTCTGCACACTCTGATCGAGGCGTTCAATCTGAGCAGCGGTGAGTCGATCACCTTCCGCGTAAATGACTTCGCCGCGCAGATGCACTTCCATCACTGGCATCACGAGCGCCCCTTCGCGCTCTGCGGCTTGCGCCGTTCGCACCTCGTCGAAGAGGACCGTGGGTCGGGGATCGTTGGCAACCGCAGCCGCGACGACTGGAGCGAGCGTTCCGGAGAAGCCCGCGTCCCGGGCGAGCCGCACCAGGGCCTTGCGGAAACCGGTCTGAACGGATCCCGTTCCTGATGGAAGTTCATGGGCCGTGTCGACGCGCGTCGCTACCAGCTCCAAGTTCGACACAACGCTCGGCGGCGCACTCTTGGGCTCATCAGACTTGGTCGCGTCGGGTCGGTCGGTCGCCGGTTCCGCGGCACGATCGATCGGCGCCGGCAGGACGAAGCGTACGAGCGTCGTCGCAAAGAGCTGATACTCCTGCGATGCAATGATCGGTTCCTGCGACCACAGCGCGCCGATGAATCGATCGGATTGTGCGCGCCACGCCTGGCTCGCGATCTTTGCACCGCCGTGCAGCTGAAGTTCTTCGAGCACGGAGTTCGTCAGATCGAAGCCATGCAGCAGTTTGGGATCGATGTCGGCAATGCTCGTCTTCTCAAACGTGGCAACTGGAAGTCCATCGATCCTCGCCTTGAGCGTGGAGAGAACCATCCCGTTGGCCGTGTAAAAGCGCGGTGCTGTTCGGCGCGCTTCTTCGCGGCGCTCCTCGGTGAGCGCACGATTTTCAAACTCGTAGTTCCGCGGGTTGATCTTGCTCTCGGTCGCGATTTCGCCGACAAAGGCACGCGGCGTCTCGCGGCTCCAGCCAATCAGGACGGCGAAGGCGAGCGCGAAGGCGACCGTCAGTCCGACGGTGCGCATGAACTCGGGTCGCCGGAACCAGTGCAGGAATTCGGGACTCGGGCGCGGCAGTGTCCGGCGGAGTTCCTCGCGTCGCCGCGCGGATGTGCCGAATGGCTGCACCCGTCGGGCACCCTTGGAGGTCTCCCGGGATTTGTCGCCGCCGAATCCAAACATGAAGTTGATCCGTGGAAGCGGATCCGTTGTCAGCGCCCGACGGGCCCAGGAGTCGGACACGCAGGCGAGACAGGGCGAGAAGTCCTCACTCTATCGCCAGCATGGCTTGGGGGCCTACAGGGCAACTCCCACTCGCCGCGCATTCGGGGCAGATGCCAAGTGGACCGCGAGCGGACGGAACTTCATAATTTATTGTCAATAAAACAGTTACGTCGCAATCCCGACGGCGGCGATCCTCGCCCGCGTACCGCCCGGTTCCCACCCCCCCGATTCCCAGTCGCCCGGCAACCACGTCTCTGGACAACCCGACCCCGTTGCGGGAACCTTGCCGCGTGGACCGATCGCACATCCTCGTCCGCGCGCCCGTGGCCCTCGTGCTCGTGCTGGCCGCGCGCTGCGCCGCGCCGCCGTTCGATCCGGCGACGATCAATCGTTCGTACGGACCCGACGATGAACTGGCGGCGCGCCGCCTGACGCCAGCGGGTCAGGCCGAGGTGGTCGCCGCGATGCGCGAGGCCTTCAGCGGACAGGAGCGCGAGGTGCCCACGCCGGCGCTGCACGGGGTGCGCTGGTCAGATGTCGGCAACGCGGCGTACTGGGCCGGGCTCGCGTGCGAGATGGCGATCATTGAAACGATCGAGACGCCTGATCAGATCCGATTCACGTTTCAGACGATTGATGATGCGCGCGCCGAGTTGATCGTCGATCGCCTGGCGCCACCACTCATGCTCGCATGCCGCGCGCAGGTTGGTTTGATGGGCGAGCGCCGCGACGACGCGGAGCGGCTCGAGGCGGAGTTCCGCAAGGCGCTCGAAGGTTTCGGGCGCAAGCATGGCTGGGAGTGACCGCGCGTCACAGCGACGGGCGCAACGTATGCCACTCGGTCGCCGATTCGAACATGCGCGCGGCTCGCAGCAGAGTCGTCTCGGCGAACGCCTTGGCCTGCAGCTGAATTCCGATCGGCAGCGACGACGCCGACATCCCGCCGGGCAGCGAGATCCCGCAGATGCCCGCAATGTTGGTGTTCACGGTGTAGACATCGCAGAGGTACATCGACAGCGGATCACTCTTGCCGCCGATCTCAAACGCCGGTGTCGGTGACGTCGGTCCAAGCAGGACATCACAGTGTTCGAACGCGCGGTCAAACTCGTCCTTGATCAGCCGGCGCACCTGCAGCGCCCGCTTGTAGTAGGCGTCGTAATAGCCGCTCGACAGCACGTACGTGCCGATCATGATGCGCCGCTTCACTTCGGGACCGAATCCCTCGGCGCGGCTTTTCGCATACAGATCGAAGAGATCTTCGCCCGGCGCGAGCGTCGCCCGATGGCCGTACCGGATGCCGTCGTAGCGCGCAAGATTGCTCGACGCTTCCGCAGGCGCAATCACGTAGTAGGTGGAGATTCCCAGGTCAGTGAGCGGAAGATCAATGTCGACGATCGTGGCGCCGAGACCGCGATAGACCTCGATGGCTGCGAGGATCGCCGCGTTCACAGATGGATCGTTCGCTTCGCTTACGTACTCTCTGGGCACGCCGACGCGCAAGCCGGCGATCGGTTCATCGAGCGACTCGAGATACGAGGGAACGGGAACATCGGCACTGGTCGAGTCGTGCGCATCAACGCCGGCGATCACCTGCAGAACCGCCGCCGCATCGCGCACGCTGCGCGTGATAGGACCGATCTGATCGAGACTTGATCCGAACGCCACCAGGCCGTAGCGGCTGACGCGGCCGTAGGTCGGCTTCAATCCGACCACGCCGCACAGCGACGCCGGTTGCCGGATCGAGCCGCCGGTGTCAGATCCAAGCGCGATATCGCAGAGATCAGCGGCCATTGCCGCTGCGCTGCCACCCGAGCTGCCGCCCGGAACGCGCGACGGGTCCCACGGATTGCGCACCGCTCCAAACGCGCTGTTCTCCGTCGACGAACCCATCGCGAACTCATCGAGATTGGTCTTCCCGATGAAGACGGCACCAGCGTCGCGCAGTTTTGTGATGATCGTCGCTTCAAATGGCGATCGATAATTCTTCAGCATCATCGACGAACAAGTCGTATGCCCTTCCGTCGTTGCAATGTTGTCTTTGACGGCGATCGTCAATCCCGCGAGGAGACCGCCGCTCCGGTCGCGATCGATCTGCGCAGCGCGTTCGAGCGCGTCGTCCGCCAGCACTTCGTTCAATGCGTTCAGCTGCGGATTGAAACGCTCTATCCGCGCGAGCACCGCTTCGGTTCGCGCGCGGGCGGCGACATCTGCAGCAGGAGAAACACGAGCGGAAGTAGGCATCGATAGAACGTGAATAAAGAGAGAGAGAGGGGGCGCGAACGTACCCGGTCAGCTGCCTTCGCCCAGCACCTTCGGCACCGCGAGGAGACGGCCCTCGACAGCGGGGGCGTTCATCAGGAGGGCATCGAGCGACATGGCGGCTGCCGGTTCATCAGCGCCAAAACGGTTGGTCATCGCAAGCGGGTGGGCCATGGGCTCGACACCGGCAACATCCACAGCGCTCAGCTTCGAAATGTGTCCGAGAATCGACGTGAGCTGGCCGCGATACCGCTCGGTCTCCTGGTCGGAAAGGCGAAGCCGCGCGAGTTTCGCCACATGCCGGACCGTCCCGATCGCAAGGCTTTCCGCAGCGGCGCTGCCATGCTCGTTGAAGGGTTCGTTCATGAGGGGGTCGCTCATACGCTGCGTAGCGTAGCAGAGTCGAAGAAGCGGCCGAAGTGAGGGAACGCAGTCGACCGCCGCTCGCCGACAATCCTAGAATCACGTTTTCCTGCGCTCTGTGTGCACCTTCCTCGGTGTACAGAAGTCAACGAAAACCAATGATTGCCTATCGCAATGTCGTCTTGGTGGTCATGGTTCGCTCCAGTGTTCTCTTGTTCCTGGTCGGAGCGGGATCGCTCGTGTTCTGGCTGCTCGTGAGGTCTCGACCGGTTCCGATGGAGAACACGGGAGCGAACGAGCTGCGGCGCGTGGTGACGACGAAGGCACTCGAGATTCCGATCGGTCGACGATGGAAGGCCTACGGCACGGCGCAGGCGATTGACAGTGCCGACGTGCCGGCGCAGGTGAGTGCAACAATCGAGTCCGTTTCGGACCGCTATCGCCCGGGGAGCGTGGTGACCAAGGGCGCTCTACTGATGACGCTTGACGAAAGCGACTTTCGTCGCGAGCTCGCCATGACGGAGCAGGCGATCGTATCGCTCGCGGCGCAGCTTGACCTCCTCGCGATCGACGAGACAACGACCGTAAGTGAATTGAAATTCGCGGAGGAAGAGCTTGAACTCGCGCGCGCGGATTTCGTGCGGGTTGAGCAGGCCAAGCGGGATGGTGCCGCAGTGGATCGCGAAGTTGATCGGCTGCGCGGCGGGATGATCATTGCGAGTCGTATCGTCATGAACGCCCAGGAATCGCGCGACAAGATTCCGGCGCGACGTCAGGCGCTGATCGCCGAGCGGACTCGACAGGAGTCGGCGCGCGATCTCGCAAAGGCGAATCTTGACCGATGCTCGATCCGCAGCCCGCTCGACGGCATCCTCCAGGTGGCGAATCAGGAGGTCGGCGAGATGGTGACGCCGGGGATGCGCGTGGCGCGCGTCGTCAGCACGGAAGCGATCGAGGTGCCGCTCCTCCTGCCTGCGTCCGCGCGGCCGTTTCTGCGAGTCGATTCCGCCGTGGCATTGCGCAGCGAGGGGATTGGCGCAACGCCCATCGACGCACGGATTACACGCATTTCCCCGGAGGATGATCCGCTGACGCGGACGCTGACGGTCTACGCGGAGACCGATCATCCGACACCCATCGCGCCGGGCAGTTTTGTCGACGCAGAAGTTTCCGCAGCAGGAGACGAGGTCCGGACGGTCCTCCCTCGCCGGGCGGTTTCGGGCGGACGCGCGCTCGTGGTCGCAAACGGTCGCGTGCAGCACTTGCAGGTCGAAGTCGAGTTTGCACAAAGCGGATTGCTTCCACAGAGCTCACTCCCCGACACGGAGTGGGTCGTGCTTCGTGACCGGTTGCCAGCGGGAACCGAGGTCGTGCTTGATGGCTCGCGGCAGATTGTGGAAGGCACAGCGATCATCGGAGTCGAGAGCGATCCGTCCATCCGTGCCGAGCAGGACGGAGCCACGCTGCGATGAAGGGACTCATCGCGCTCGGTGTGCGCCGACCGATTGTCGGCAGTCTGCTGATGTGGTTCTTTGTGATCGGCGGATGCGCGTGTCTGCTGATCATGCGGCGCGAATTCTTTCCGGAGACTGATCCTGAAGCTGCGCGTATCGCTTTGATCTATCCCGGAGCCTCGCCGCAGGAAATCGAAGAGTCGATGGCCAGGAAGATCGAGGACGCCATCGTCGATCTCGACGGCATCAAGCGCATCACGTCGAATCTTGCAGAAGGGGGCGGCGGGATCGTCGTGGAGTTTGAGGACTCCATCGACATCAACAAGGGCATCGACGACGTGCGCATTGCGGTTGACGCGCTGGAGGATCTGCCGGAAGAGTCGGAGCGGATCCGCGTCACGGAATTGCTGCCGAACATTCCAGTGATCATGGTGACGATGCATGGCGGTGCAGGTGAAGCGGCGCTGAAGGCTGCGGCGCGCAGCGTCGAAGAGGATCTGCGCGGACTGCCAGGGATGGGCTCGATCGTCAAAGTCGGAATGCGCGGTTACGAGATGAGCGTTGAGGTCGACGCAGTCGCGCTGCAACGCCATGGCCTTCGTCTGTCCGATATCGCCGACACCGTGCGGTCCTGGATGACGGAGCTGCCGGCCGGCACCATGCGCACGTCGTCCGCGAATGTCGGTGTGCGCACGATGGGTGTGGAGGAACGTGCCAGTGCGATTCGCGAAATCCCGCTGCAGGCCACGACGAGCGGTCAAGTACTCCGCCTCGGCGATATCGCGAGGGTGACCGACGGATTCCGCGATGAGCGGGTCACGCGCCGCTTCAATGGTGAGCCCGCGGCCAGCCTCATTGTGTTCAAGAAGTCCGACGAAGACGCGGTGCGCATCGCAGAGATGGTGCGCGGCTACGTCGCGGGGCGGCGGGGCGATGCGCTTGAAAGGGCGTCGGGCTGGAGCCGGGTGAAGGGAATCGTGACCGGTGGTGATCGTGAGCGCGGGTACCAACTCGGTCTCGCGCGACGCGCCGTCGATCCGCTGCCATGCGAGATTGTCGCGCACAGCGATCTCGCGCGGCTGATCGAAGGCCGTCTCGATCTCCTCACGAACGATGCCTGGCAAGGCTCGCTGCTCGTGCTGATCGTGATGCTGCTGTTCATGAACGGCCGCAGCGCCTGGTGGATCATGAGCGGGATCTTCGTCTCGATCGGCTGCACCGTCGTGCTGATGTGGACGTTTGACATCACGCTCAATCTCATCACGATGTTCGGCCTGTTGATCGTGGTGGGCATGCTCGCGGACGACGCGATCGTCGTCAGTGACATCATCCTGCAACGCAGCGAGACCGGGGTTTCGCCCGAAGTTGCAGCCGTCGAGGGGACATCGATCGTCTCGTGGCCCATCATCGCGAACGCGACCACCGTCGTGCTCGCATTCCTGCCGCTCGCGTTCGTGAGCGGGCGCATGGGGGACCTGCTCGGACAATTGCCGATCGTGGCTGCGGTCGCGCTCGCATCCAGCGTCGTTGAAACCATGCTCATTCTGCCCGCGCACATGGCGCATGCTGTGCGCGCCGGTCGCAGGACGAGAACGCACGCACTGGCGCGATTCTGGCAGCGCTACGAACGGTGGCGCGAACAGCGGTTCATGCCGAGAGTGATCGGCACATACACATCGATCGTCACATGGTGTCTGCGCGAACGCTATGTCACTGCGGGCGCCACTCTCGCGGTGCTCCTCGTGTCCGTCGGCATGGTGGCCGGCGGGCGCGTTCCATTCATCTTTCTCCCGACCGACGACACCGAAACGGTCATCGTCGACATTCGTCTCCCCGTTGGCTCGACGGCCGATGCGACGCAGGCCGTCGTCGCGCGATTCGAGCGCGCAGGCAATGCCCAGCCTGACGTACGCGCCATCAGTTCGGTCGTCGGGCAGAGCACCAATTTTGAAACGGGGATTCCCGACTCGATCGCCGAGCATGTGGCCCAGATGTACATCGAGCTGGCGCCGGTCGAGTCGCGCTCGCGCCACTCGGCTGTCGTCCTCGACGCAATACGCGACCTCGTCGGCGAAGTGGACGAAGCGGAAAGCGTGAACTACGCGGAAGTGGCGGGGGGTCCCAGCGGCGCCGACATCACGTATCAGGTGCGCGGCGATGATCGCGAGGCGGCCAAACTCGCAGCGGAACAACTGAAGGTGGATCTCCGCAACTTCGCTGGCGTGTATTCGATCGGCGACGACGACGTGGAAACGCAACGCGAGCTGCGCGTTGAGTTGAAGCCCGCGGCGGCGGCCCTGGGCCTCAACGTTGCCGATGTCGCGCGCCAGGTGCGCGGCATGCTGTATGGACTTGAGGCCCATGCATACAGCGCGCTGCGCGAAGACATCAAAGTCCGCGTGCGGCTCGACGAAGCGGCGCGCGAACGCATTGATTCCGTCGCCGACCTTCGCATCACCACCGCAGACGGGCGCAGCGTGCCGCTTGCAGAAGTGGCGCGTGTGACTGAAGGCAATGCTTACGCGGCGGTTCATCGCGTCGACCGCGCCCGCACGATTACCATTACTGCAGACTGTTCAGCGACGACGAATCCTGAAGAGATCACGCGGGCGCTTGCGCCAGCCTTGGAACGCATTCGCGCGGCGCATCCAACGATCGACATTCGTGAAGCGGGGCGGCAGAAGGATCTCAACGACGCGATGGCGTCACTTCCATGGGCGTTCATCGCTTCGATCGCGGCGATCTACGTCGTCCTCGCGTGTCTCTTCGCCAGCTACACGCAGCCGTTCGCGGTGATGCTGGCGATCCCGTTCGGACTGATCGGTGTCGTGTGGGGGCACTGGGTGATGGGATACCAGCTCACGTTTCTCTCGCTCATCGGGTTCGTCGCGCTCTCGGGGATCGTGGTGAACAACTCGCTGATCCTTGTGGAGTTCACGAATCTGGAACTCCTGAAGGGCCGGAGTCTGCGCGAAGCGCTCGTTGTCGCAGGCTCGCAGCGGCTGCGGCCGATTGTGCTGACCACGGCGACGACGGTGTGCGGCCTGATTCCCCTGCTTCTCGAACGATCCTTTCAGGCGAAGTTTCTGATTCCGATGGGCATCTCGATCTGCGGAGGACTGGTCAGTGCAACGGCGCTGACCCTGCTGCTCCTGCCCGCGAACATTCTGATCGTTGATGACATTCGCCGAGCTGCGTATTACCTGTGGCATGGGCGACCGTGCGCTGACGCGCTGACGCCAGGCGAGCACTGACGCGACGACAACGCCGCTACACTGCGCGGCCATGACGCCCGTGTATGTCGGCATTGATCTCGGCGGAACCAATATGAGTGTCGGCGTCACCGACGCGCGCGGCAAGCTGCTCGGCCAGGCGAAGCGCAAGACGAAAGCGCAGCTCGGTCGCGATGGCGTCATCGCACGCATGGTTGGCGGTGTTCAGCGCGCCTGCAACGATGCAAACGTGTCCATCGACGATGTTGCGGCGATAGGCGTCGGTGCGCCGGGACCGATCGATGTCAACGCGGGGGTGGTGATCAAATCCGGCAATCTCGGCTGGGAGCATGTGCCGCTTCGCGATCTGCTCGCTGCGGCGCTCAACCGGCCCGTCGCGCTCGACAATGATGTCAATGTCGCCGCATACGGAGAAGCAACGATCGGTGTCGCACGTGGACGAGAGCATCTGCTGGCCGTCTGGGTCGGCACGGGCATCGGCGGCGCACTGGTCATGCACCGCGCGATCTTTCATGGCAGCTTCTTCACGGCGGGCGAACTTGGTTACACCATCGTCATTCCCGAAGGCGGTCCTGGCGCCCGTACGCTCGAGCAGCACAGTTCCCGCACGGCGATGGCGGCAGTCATTCGTCAGCTGCTGCCGTCATTTCCTGACTCCGCGTTTCATGGTCTGCTGAAGGAGCGTGATTCGAGCGGCCCAGCTGATCCCGTCGCCAGTTCGGTGATTGCAGAGGCGTACGCAGCGCGCGACGAACTGGCGCTGCGCGTGGTGCATCACGCGGCCGACGTGCTGGGCCTCGCCATTGCCAACTGGATCACCGTGCTCTCACTTGACACCGTGGTCCTTGGCGGCGGCGTGACCGAGGCGCTCGGCAGGCCGTTTTTGGAACGCGTGCGACGTACGTTTGATCGATCCGTGTTTCCGGCGCAGTGCCGGCAATGCGAGATCTGCCTAAGCGATCTGGGCGATCTGGCCGGTGTGTTCGGTGCCGCGATGCTCGCTCGTGGCTGCGTCGTACCTGGAAGTGATGGCGTGAACTCATGAATGGCAAAGCGACTGTTCGTGATCTATTGCGGGCGATGAATGACATCGCGCCACCGCATCTGGCAGAGGAATGGGACAACGTCGGGCTGCTCGTCGGACGGTGCGAGACACCGGTCTCGACGGCGCTGCTCACGATCGATCTGACGCCCGCGGTGCTTGACGAAGCTGTGCGCCAGGCATGCGAAGCGGTGATCGCCTATCACCCGCCGATCTTCAAGCCGCTCAAGCGCCTCGCGGGAGGAACACCGGCTGAGCGCGTCGTCATGCGGCTGCTCGAGCGAGGCATCGCGGTCATGTCGCCGCATACGGCACTGGACGCCGCACCCGATGGATTGAATGACTGGATTGCGAAAGGGATCGGCATCGGCGACGTCCGCGCGCTGGTGCCGCACGAGCAGTTGTCGTCGACCGAGGAAACGAAGATTGTCACGTTCTGTCCTCTCGATGCGGTGGACCGGCTCCGTGATGCGCTCGCGACTGTTGGAGCGGGCCGAATCGGCGGGTACGAGCGATGTTCGTTCGTCACACCCGGGACAGGCACGTTCTTCGGCGGCATCGGAACGAAGCCGGTGATCGGCATGCAAGGTCGGCTGGAGCGTGTCGACGAGGTGCGGCTCGAGATGGTGTGTCCGAAACGCGCGCTGCCGCTCGCGGTGAAAACGATTCGCTCGTTCCACCCGTATGAGGAGCCGCCGATCGAGATTCATCCGCTCGTTCCGAAACCTGTGAGACATACCGGCGCAGGCAGACGCCTTACCCTTGACCAGCCGTTGGCCGCAAGCGAGATTGCTGCCCGCTTGAAGAAGCACTTTCGTGTGAGCGGCGTGCAGGTCGCCGTGCCCCACGGCGCGCCGCCGACGCACGAGCGCATCGGTATCTCCGCCGGCGCGGGAGGTTCCCATCTCGAGGTCGCGGCCGAGGAAGGCTGCACGCTTTTTGTCACAGGTGAATGCCGTCACCACGACGTGCTCGCCTCACTGGCCCGAGGCTGCGCCGTGCTCGTCGCGGGCCATACGAATACAGAGCGCGGATATCTGCCGGAACTGGCACGTCGCATGGCGAACATGGTCGCGGGCGTGACATTCCTGCAGTCCGCTGATGATCGTGATCCATTTGTTCACATGTGACTAAGCGACGCGCCGAAGTGAGCGCGAGCCATCAATTCATTCAAGTTCCTTTCGCGACTTTCACGCAATTCGATCATGGCGTGATGGAGTCGGGGTAGGATGACGCCGACGATGCCGGAATCGTCGCAGTGCGGACGGACCCGACAATGCTCAGGAGGAGCGACTTGGCTGCAAAGCCCAAAACCGAATCCAAAGTCGATGATCAACGAGAGCCCGCACGAGACCGCAAGGTGCGCGAGAACGGGACGATGCATTCCGAAGCGGCTTCGCAATCGAAGTCCGATGCGAAGTCCGATGCCAAGTCCGATGCCAAGTCCGATGCCAAGTCCGATGCCAAGTCCGATGCAAAGTCCCAGCCGAAGCCGCGAGTGACTGCTCGGGCGTCCACGCGGGCGGAGAGTTCGATCAGCTCCGCCGCATCGAAAGCAGCGGCGAAAGGTGTGCGCAAGCACTTCGTGCTCGACACGAATGTCCTCCTGCACAACCCGAACGCGATCTATAAGTTTGAAGAGCACGAAGTCGTCATTCCATTGACGGTCATTGAAGAGCTCGATCACTTCAAGAAGAACAACGATGAGACAGGCCGCAATGCCCGCGCCGTGATTCGCGCGCTCGACAAGTTGCGCACGCAGGGACCGCTGTTTGAGGGCGTGGTCTGGAACGAGCAAGGCGGATCAATACGCATCGACCGCGCGGACACCACGCTGCCGTTCTCGCTCGACTTCGACAAGGCCGACAATCGCATCCTTGCCGTCGCGCATGCCCTGCACGCCAGCGGCAAGCCGACGATCTTCATCACCAAAGACATCAATGCCCGGGTCAAGGGCGATGCGCTCGCGATCCCGAGCCAGGACTTCGAGCACGATCACGTTGACACGGACTGGCTGTACACCGGCTATGTGCAGATGACAGTGCCTGGTGTGGTGATCGACGATCTCTACAACGAGCGACAGCTGTCGATCGACACCATCCTGACCCGCAAGGTCAAGCTCAGCAATGGATCCGAAGTCGATGTCCTTGATCCGATTCCGAACCAGTTTGTCGTGCTGCAGAATCAGGACGACGAATCGCACAGCGGGCTCGCCCGCATTCTCGCCGACACCGGCTACCTGATTCCGGTGACCGGTCCGCGCAAGCCTGTCTATGGCGTGATGGCGCGCAATCTTCAGCAGACGATGGCGCTCGATCTGCTGCTCGATGACGAGGTCAAGCTGATCTCGCTGATCGGTCCCGCAGGCACAGGGAAGACGCTGCTCGCACTCGCTGCAGGTTTGCAGAAGACATTGAAGGAAGAGCGCTACGACAAGCTGCTGACCGCGCGGCCCATCATGCCGCTCGGACGTGACATCGGCTATCTGCCGGGCGACAAGGACGAGAAGCTCGCCATGTGGATGCAGCCGGTGTTCGACAATCTCGCATACCTGTTGTCAACGCGCGGAACCCACAGCCGCGAGGAAGCAGACAGCAAGTCGGCGGAGCAGCGCATGGATCAGCTGATGGCGAGCGGCAAGGTCATCTTGGAACCGCTCACGTACATCCGCGGCCGCAGCCTGCCGCATCAGTTCTTTGTCGTCGATGAAGCGCAGAATCTTTCGCCGCACGAAGTGAAGACGATTGTGAGCCGTGTGGGCGACGGAACAAAGATCGTCCTTTGCGGCGACATTCTCCAGATTGACAATCCGTACTTGGACAGCGCGAGCAATGGACTGTCGCACTTGATCGAGCGCATGAAGGGGCAGCGGATCGCCGGTCACGTCACGCTTTCCAAGACCGAGCGGAGCGATCTGGCGAGCCTCGCCGCCGAAGTGCTTTAAATAGCGCTCCGTAGCGCCCTCCGGGCGCACACTCGCTCTTGCGCCGCAGGCGCGGCGGAGTGAATCCGCGGCTGCGGGATCGGGCTGTGGGGTGAGCGGGCTCGTTATGGCGCCCTCCGGGCGCATACCTTGGTGCGTGAAGATCGTGCGGGTGAGCCGGAGTGTCAGTGCGCGGCAGCCAGACAAAGACATTTCGCTCGTGAATCGCACTGCGTGGCGCTCACTCGCCCTGGATTCCGCCATTCCCTCCTGAGAGCAGCGTGTGGCGTCGCGTTCGACGCCCACATCCGCTCCATCGGGTTCCGCGGCAGTTCCGGGAAAGCTGGAGACCGGACGGTCGCAGGTTATTCATTGCACCAGCGAGCAGGATTCAACGATGTATTCAAATCAACTCAAGAGGCGCGTTGGCGCGATGCCTCTCTCGATCGGCTTCGTCGCCGGTCAGTCCCTGTTTGGCGAGGATTGCTGCGCGCAGTCCTCATGGGATCGCCGTGCTGAACAGATCGCGATCGTCTCGCAGCCGTCCGATCCCGCAGGCACATACCGCATCACCGGCGCGTGGGTCGTCGAGGCATCGGATGTGAGCATGATTCCGCTCAATACGAAGGTGACGCTGAGCCGCAACGGGACGGCCATCTTCTCGACAACGCTGGATCTCACCGCATCGGCGGGCGTCCTTGGAAACTGCGACTTCTGCCCGGGGCCGAACACCTGCATCTGCGCCGAGCCGAGCGGACCGTGCTCATGCAACGCATTGTGGCTCACAACCGCTGTACCGAACGCCATTCCGCTCGCCGCTGGCGATGTCCTCACGCTCCAGGTCGCCAACGCCAGCGGCGGTGTCGCTGACGCGAATCAGGCCAACGACGTGAAGACTCGCACGTTTGCAGGGCAGCCCGCGTTCTGGAACCGGCGCGTCGGGTCGGCGCAGCTGACACCCTCAGCATGTCCTGGTGCACCTGATTCGTACGACCTGTCCTACAACGTCGCCGTCGACTTCGCGAGCATGGTCGGCGCGGTGCCGATGAGCGGAAAGCTCCAGCTACTCCTCGACGGCGCGATCGCTGCGGAGTTCGCTTACTGCGAGGACTCGCCATGGATCACGACGGGTGCCAACTGCTTCGCGGGCGGTTGCGGTTTCATTGAGTGCGGCAGCGGTTCCTGCGCCGGCGCCAACGTCGACCTGGATTGCCAGATGGTCGAACTGCAGGGCGGGGGCGTGACGACATGCGTCTGCTCGAGCGGAATGCTTGGATTCATCGCACCGGGGATCGTCCTGCCGAATCTGACGCCCACATCATCCATCGCGCTGCTGTTCGTCGGCTCGCTCTCGTCGTCGCTGCCGGAGCTGGCCGTGCTGAACGGTGACAACGCAACGCAAGTCGCGCTCGTCGTTCGACCGGTGCAGTGCGATGCTGACATCAACAAGGACGGCAAGGTCGACGCTGCTGATCTCGCGCTCGTGCTGGGTGCTTGGGGACCCTGCAGCGACTGACGCGCCGCTTCAACGACAAGTCTCCGCAAGCACCGCCTCTTCAATCCTCAGTGGTTGGAGAGGCGGTGGTGTTTCGGTCTTGACAGCAACTCCACATCGTGACAGCCTCCGTGCCTTATGCGGCTCCCGAATCTGCTCGCGACCAGGCGCGGGCGCCTCACGGCGTTCTTTCTTCTGTACGCCACCGAAGGTATTCCGCTGGGATTTGTCGGCACCGCCGTCGCGACACAGTTGCGCCGCCAGGATGTGGGGCCTGCTGAGATCGGCGCCCTCGTCGGTTCGTTCTATCTGCCGTGGGCTTTCAAGTGGGCATTCGGACCGGTCATCGATGTGTTTGCCTCGGATCGACTCGGCCGTCGGCGCGGATGGATTCTTCTCACGCAGGTGCTGATGGCGTGCACGCTGCTCTCGACCGTGGTGCTGCGGCTCCCTGAACAGCTCCAGCTCTTCACGATCATCCTGCTCGTTCACAACACGTTCGGCGCGATGCAGGATGTCGCGATCGACGCACTCGCATGTAACACGCTGCAGGAAGATGAACGAGGTCTTGCAAACGGAACAATGTTTGCCGGGGCGTACATCGGCATCATGCTCGGCGGAAGCGGCGTCCTGTTCCTCACGAGCAACGGGGTGGACTTTCAGTGGACGTTTCTCTTTGTCGTCGGCTGCATTCTGCTGGTGACGCTGTTCGTCGTGCTGCCGATGAAGGAGCCCGCGCAGCCTGCGCGTCCGTCCGCGTCTGATACACGTTTGTCCGCGCGCGTCATGTCCGCGGGACGCGAAATGCGCAGCTTTGTCGAGGTTGCGTTTCGCTCGTTCCTCGGTTCACGCGGCGCCTTCTGTGGACTGTTCTTCGCGCTGCTGCCCGCCGGCGCGATGTGCCTCGGCTTGGCGCTGCAGACCAATCTTGCGGTCGAACTGGGGATGAAGGATGAGCAGGTCGCTTGGCTGAACGCGTTCTCGGCAGTGATTTCTGCGTCATTTTGCATACTCGGCGGCGCGCTCTCGGACCGCTTTGGTCGACGCGCCGCGCTGTTCACGTACATCGCGCTGATGGGACTGCCGGTCCTGTTCCTGGCGAGTGTCCTGCAGCAGTATGGATGGATTTTTCCGGTGAGTGCGAACGATCGCCCTCCGGTGCCGGATGCGCTGATCACCGCATACTGGATCGCAGTCCTGGTGTATTCGATGTTCAACGGCCTGATGTACGGCACGCGATCTGCGGCCTTCATGGACGTGACGAATCCCGCTGTCGCCGGGACGCAGTTCACGGCGTACATGGCGCTCATGAATGTGGCAATCGCCTACAGCGCCACATGGCAGGGGGTCGCGATTGAAGCGTTCGGCTATCCGCGCACGATGCTGTTCGACGTGCTCCTCGGCGTCGTGTGCCTCGCGTTCATTCCATTGATGGCGAAGCGTCCGACCGGAACGCGATCTTTCGTCGACGCTGCGGCGACACTTCGGGCGCGCGGCGTGGCGTACGGTCTTTCGCTCGTCTGCTTCGCGTGGCTTCCGTATCGCATCTGGCAGGACTCGTTCGGCCCGCTGCAGCCGATTGCAGAAACATTCTTCACGCTTGTCTTCGTGGTCGCTGCACTCTTCCTGCTCGCGACCGCGGCGACGATCGGCGGCTCCGCGCGGATGCTCGTGCGTTGCGGCGTCGTCGTCGCACCGCTCCTGCTGTTCATGTACGCGCGACACTACGTCGAGCCGATAGGCCGCGGGTTCGGCGTCGACACAGCGCACGGCACATTCGCGAGCGTCATCGAGATCGTCCTGCGCGCCATTCCGCCCGCCGCCGGCATCGTGCTCCTGCTGCTGGCGCTGCAGCCGTGGCGCGAGCTTGAGCCGAATGCCGCGCCTGAACCGGTTGCCGCGTGAGGTGAATGCACTCAGTCTCGACGTGCACGGGCGCAGTTGCTCGACTGCGGAGCGCCTCGCAACGCACTATGTCAGTTCGACTCTGCGGTGCCCCGAATCGAATGCAGTCACGACGCATGCGAGAGCTCGATCGAAGGAGCGGATGAGGACGTCTTTGCGGCAATTGCCGAGGCGCACCCAGATCAGCTCTCCCAAGTCCCCAGGACGATTGGCGAGGAACATGAAATCTTCATCTTGCTGATCATCACGCGTCTCTCCGCCGTCGTCCATGCCCAGACCGTCCGATCGTCCGCGGCGTCCAGCGCCACATCCATCACATGAACGGCATCGTGTCCACGTTGCTGCAGGAAACGAGCAAGGAGCGGCGGCAGTTGATTGTCGACGGCAAACCTCATGCGACGCGGATCACTGCGTGGCTAGTCTGCAACGCGGCGTAGGTGATCGCGGCTAGGACGTCATCCGGCTCAAGCGTCGGATAGTCCTCGACGATTTCCTCGATCGACGCGCCATTGGCAAGCAACTCGAGGACGTCGCTCACTCGCATGCGCGTTCCTCGGATGCACGGTCGTCCGCCACACTTGCCGGGCTCGATCGTAACGCGCTCAAGCAGGGAGGGATTCATGTTTGAACTATACACGGCGCTTCAGCCGTGGCGAGGACTCGAGACAGATTCCGCGCAAACCGGTTGCCGCGTGAGGTGAAGGCACTCAGTCTCGACGTGCACGGGCGTCTCCGGCGCGCGGTGCACACAGGCAACTCGCATGCGCCGTGATATCCGCTGACGCCCGCTGCCTGATCCAGCCGCTCGCGTGTCTCCTTCGTCTGCGCGGTCTTCCCTTGACGCTCGTTCTCCGGCCATCGTTTGAGATCCTCGCGATACACACGCTCGGCATCAGCCGCTTGGCCGGCATCGAGCAGCACGGTGCCGAGTGTGTGACGCGCGGGCTGCATCCAGTCCGGCGGTTCCATGTAGAGCAGCGTGTCTTCGATGGCGACCGCTTCGTTGAGGTGCTGAATGGCCGTCGTGTAATCACGCTCCATGTAATACGGGCCGCAGTTGATCCGTGCGCTCGTGGTGCGATCTCTGTCGGGAGCTGCCGCTGCTGGCGTGAACGCCTCGCGCGAAGGTCAACTGTGATC
>JAWXBD010000050.1:0-4941 GCA_034439815.1 Phycisphaerae bacterium | reverse complement strand
TTCTTCGATCAGATCGTCGCCGCGGCGATGGCCGACGACGGGCTGCGGCAGGCGGCCGCCGTGAACCCCGGCGACAAATTCGAGCTGGTGTTCAAGAACCTGCTGGACAAGCTGTTCGTCGAGCGGATGGACCAGAACGAAGAGATCTTCGTCCGCTTCATGAACGACGAGCCGTTCCAGAAGATCGTGACGACTTGGATGGCGTCGGAGGCGTATCGACGGCTGCGAAGTAACGACGGAGTTGAGCACGCTCCACTCAGTGAACCCCGCAAGCTCCCGTCGAATGTGAGGCTTGTCGAACCCGGTCCCAAGGAGCGATACATGACGTGCGTACCGCTCGTCCCGCTGAGGGCAGCGGCCGGCGCGTTCAGCGACCCGCAGCACCTCGAAGATGATGGGTTCCAATGGGCAGCAGTGGATACGAAGCGCCGCTTGCGCCGCGGCATGTTCGTCGCTCAAGTCATTGGCAAGTCGATGGAGCCGAGAATCCCGGACGGCGCGTACTGCCTCTTTGCGGCACCAGTCGAAGGCACTCGAGAGGGCAAGACGGTTCTTGTTCAGCTCCGCGATGGCGCTGACTCGGAGACCGGGCAGCGCTACACGATCAAGCGTTACGAGAGCGTGAAGGTGAATCAGGGCGACTCATCGCGCCAAGTGCGCGTTGTGCTGAAGCCCATCAATCCAAACTTCGAGCCCATCGTCCTGACCGGCGAGGATGGCGGAACGCTTCAAGTCGTCGCCGAGCTTGTTGAAGTACTCGGTGTGGGAACGTGAAGGCGTCGAAGCGAATGCGTGACCCATCGAGCGCCGCACGGTCAGGCGCTCCCATGGCCATCACGCGCCGTTCTCCCCTCAACTCCCACACCCTCCCCACGCCCCAAGCAGCACGCTGAGGTCGGCGGCGTTCACCGTGCCGTCGTCGTTCACATCGGCTGCGACGTTCGCACTGCCCCACGCTCCGAGCAACACAGACAAGTCAGCGGCGTCGACGGTGCCGCTTCCGTTGATGTCCGCCGGACATGGCGGAGCGATGAGCGTGACCGTCCACTTCACGGCGTGAAAGTTTCCGTTCGCTGCATTCGCTTCGCCGACGATCTCACCCGCGGCGTTGATGCGCCGCGCTCGGCTGATCGTGCCGCCGGGCAGCGTGCCAAGGGCGATGGCTTCGCCGTTTCGCCAGAGGACGCCGACTTCGATCGGGAATACTTTCGTGGCGGTCGCGATGATGTCGCCCGCGTCGTTGATGTCGATGGCCGGCGCGAAGGCCGAGACGCCCGGCGGCATCGGCAGCGGCGACACCGAACCGTTCTGCCAGCGCGAGGCGACGTTGTTGTTCAGGCCGACGATGACCCCTTGGTTGTTGATCGCGTACGCCTTCGAGTTTGACGTGCCGCCCGACCAAGTGCTGAGGTCGGTGTACTGGCCGTTCTGCCAAAGGAAGGCATGCTGATTGGTGTTCGCGATTGCCGCCACGCCGACGACGTGGCCGAGGTCGTTGATGCCATAGGCCTCAGAGTAGGTGCCGCCGCCCATGAAGCCGAGATCGGACTGAAGTGCGTTCTTAAGCCAGACGACCGCGTGACCGAAGAAGTTAGGCGAGCCCTCTTTGGCGATGCCTGTGACCTGCCCCGATGCGTTGATTCCGTGGGCCTTCGTGAGACTGGAGCCGCCGCCGGGCAGGCCCTCGCAGGCGAAGGCGTTGTTCTGGCTGTCCCAGTAGATGCCGTAGGAGAGGAACACGCCGATGACCAAGCGCCCGGCGCCTTCACCCGCGTCGTTCAGATCCTCAGGGATCGACGCGCCGGACGGATCGAAGCCCGGCATGATCGAGATCTCACCGTTGACCCACTGGACGTTCGTCAGCGCACCCGTTGAGTCGTAGGCAGTGCCGGTGATCTTGCCGGTGTCGTTGACTGCGTAGCCCGACGAGTAGATGCCGCCGGGAAGCAAGCCAAGATCGGTGATGGTGACTTGCCAAGGCACGTTGAGAGAAGAGTCTGATGGCGACGCGGAGACCGCAGAGGCAAGAGCGATGCATCCGCCGATGGCCAAGGTTGCCGCGGTCACGCGGCTGGGGCGCGTCGCGCGCAAGGTGGAGGTTGTTCCAAGTTCACGTCGAGTCATGACTAGTTTCCTTTGAAGTTCGTTTGCATTGGCTGCGCGAGTACTGCTCATCACGACCACGCCCCAAACAGCATTGCCAAGTCACTTGCGCCCACCGCGCCGTCGCCGTTGAGGTCACTGGGAACTGCCGTCGATGGCGTGACGGTGAGCACCGCGATGCCGCGGCTCAGGCAGCTCATCCAGAGTTCGTAGCCGTTGGGAACGATCTTGATCTCCATGTCCTTGATCGCCGCATGCGGCAGCCCGCCCCATTGCGGCTCGCCATTCGGCGGTGCGGGGAAATCGCCGACGTTGGTGCCGTCGTACCAGCAAAGGCCGCGCACAAAATCAGGGAACTGTCCCCCTTCGTATGCCATCCAGAGCTTCCCGTCCGGCGTGACCCGCAGCGGGTAGACAAACTCTCCCGGGAAGGGCCAGCCGTCGAAGGAATTCAGCAGGGTGTGGGTGCCGGTGTCGGCGTCGATACGAATGAGTCCAGAGCCGATCGTTCCGCTGCGGTTGTGGAGTGTGCATCCCACCCACGCCGCGCCATCGTGGTCAACAGCGAGTCCTCCGAACGTCTCGAGTGCGACACTAGGAGTAGAAAAATCCTCGGCGGTCCGCGCGAAGCTGTACGCGCCGTCAGTGCGCAGGATTCTCCACTCCTCATTGGCCCAGACGGTTCCGGGTCGATCTGGATCGCGCTGGAGTCGTCCGCTCCACCCACCAGTGTCGACCAGCGTGAAGCCGCCGTCCTCGTAGATTCCCATGCCGCCGTAGTGGCCCATTCCCCACAGGCGGCCGAGCGAGTCTTCGACGTACTGCTCGACCTGATCTGCGCCGCCCGGAATCGGCGTCCACGATGTCCCGTCAAACTCGTGGGTGAAACTGTTGATCGGGTTGGCGACGACGAAGCCGTTGGAAGGTCGAACATAGACGGCTTCACTGGTGGGCGCCCCGAGGAAGGGCCACGGCGCCGTCAGCCCGTACCCCAACTCATTCACGAAGCCGGTCCACCGAACGCCGTCGAATCGAACCATCCCGCCGATCCCCGACGAGGCATTGGCGCACGCATAGATGTCGCCCGACTGCTCGTCAATCGCTATGTCGTTGTTGAAGAAGTCGAACTGGCTGGTGTTGGTGACGCGATAGCGCGGCCAATCGCCCGTCCGGGCATCTCGACGAAGTGCTCCTCCGGTTCCCGTTCCGCACAGCCAGACGTTGCCCGCGGCGTCGATGTCTAGGTCATCGATGAAACCGTCGTGAGGCACTAGACCCAAGTTAGTCCACGATGATCCGTCGAATCGGTAGAGATGCGCGTAACCGTCGACCATGAGCGCCTGCATCGTGCCAAACGCGCGGAGCGCCGCAACCGCAACGACTGGATTCTGCGGCGGCAGCGCGGGCGAAACCCACGTGCCGTCGGGGCGAATGCAATCGAGCTTCTGCACGCCCTGATTGCCGATCCAGCGCATCATCCACACGTTGCCCGCATCGTCCGTCGAATCCAGCGACACCAGCGCCGCCGGTTGTCCGGACGCGAACGGATAGTTCTTCCAGATGTTTGTCGTGCTGTCCCAGCGCGACATGCCGTTGAAGCCGCCTGTCGCGGTCCATAGGTAGTATCCGCCGCGCGGCTGAGGCTGCGCTGCAATCTTGCCGCCGCCATGGCCGGGGAAGTTTGTCCACACGTTGGTCGTCTGGTTGTAACGGGTCAGGCCGCCATCGCCCCAACTGGTTGACTCTGCGGAGAACCAGATCGTGCCGTCAGGCGCGAGCGTCACATCCCGCGTGAGCCCGCCGGGAAGCGGCGAGTTCTGACCGCTGTATTTCACGAGCGAACTGCCACCGGTTGCGAGGTCCATTCGAAGTGCACCGCGCCACGTACCGAGCCAGAGGTGCCCCAGCCCGTCCGCAACCATGTCGCTCACCCGCGTCGTGCCGACGTCGTCAGGATGTCCGATCACCGGGTAATCGACGTTCGACAGGTTGATCCAGCGGTTCTCGGCCTGAATGAATTTTGCAACACCGCCCTCCTCGAAAGCGGGGTTGTATCCACCGATCCACGGATCGCCATCCGAGTCGATGAACATTGACTCGTTGTAGTCCCCTTGAATGCCGGTGTTGCCGGGCCGGTAGTAGCGCCACGAGTAGGTCGCGTCGGCGTGAACGAGGTTCGCGCCGGAGAGGACCACCGCAGTCGCGAAGAGGAAGGTATTTCGAAGGTTCATAGCTGCTCCAAACGAGGCGATGTCGCGTCCTCACGGACATGAAACTTGCCCCTTTCGTATGCTTTTGCGCTCTTACAACCCGGTGCCGGTCAGAAATCGTCCGGGTCGCGGGGAACTCGCAGAGCGCTGAGGCCCTGTGGACGAACTAGTCGCGCGATGCCAAGGCCGTGAGGGATCTCGCTGCGCTTCTCTTCGACAAACTGCGGGAACTGGCTCGTCGGGAGATGTCCAAGGAGCGGCGCGATCACGCCCTCCAACCGACGGCGCTCGTCAACGAGGCCTATATGCGGTTGGTTGGCAGCAAGGACGCCGGGTGCTGGGAGGTTGTCTCGCGAACGCTGGCGAAATCGACGCTGCCCGCAGGCATCTGACCGAAGCGTTGCGCCTGCTTGAGTCGAGCCCGAAGGCGGCGCCAGCCGAACGGACGCGGGCCCGCGAGCGGCTTGAGGCGCTGGACCGGCCTGCGGAGCCGTGACGGTTGCGCGCCCGTCCCATCTACATCGGCGGGGAGCCTTCATTGAGACTTTGCAGGCCGGCTCCCGCAGAGCATCGTGGACAGAATAATGCGCCCGACTGAGTGTTAGGCATCTTGCATCCTCCCCCACAG
>JAWXBD010000049.1:0-10813 GCA_034439815.1 Phycisphaerae bacterium | reverse complement strand
GCGCCGCGCGGCGCAGCGAAGGACCGTCTCGCAACACTGCACGCGCTCGTCGAAGTGGACCCGCGCGACACGTTCTGCCTGTACGGACTTGCCCAGGAGTACGCCCGGCGCGGCGATGTCGACGAGGCGCTGCGCTGGTATGACCGCTGCATCGCCACGGACGAGAACTATTGTTATGCCTACTTTCATAAAGCCCGAGCGCTGGAAGAGGCCGGCCGCAACGACGAGGCGATCGGGGCGCTTCGTATCGGTCTTGTTCGCGCGAACGCAAGTGGCGATCGACATGCCGCATCCGAAATCGCCGGATATCTCGACCAATTGACCTGACCGAACCCGCACAGAACCATGAAGTGAGTCCGCAATGGCCACCCGCTCGTCTCCCAGCTCCACGATCGACTCGATTGCTCCACTGCGCCGCGACCCGAGTCTGGTTGCGATCGTCGTCGGCGGCACGAAGTTCGGCACGGCGCTGCGCTCCGAGGTGGAAGGACTTGGCTTGCGGGAAGGCGGCACTCTCTCGCAGGCGAAGCGGAAGATTCTGCTCCGCGCGATCGACACCGCGCGGGCTCGCACGGTGGCACTGAAGTCACTCGCCCGCAGTGATCACAGCCGCACGATGCTCGAACGGATCCTCGTCGATCGGCACGAGTGCGACGCTCGGATCGCGGCCGCAACGCTCGATGAGCTCACAAGCGACGGCTGGCTCGACGATCAACGCTACGCGACAGAGCGGGCACGCACGCTCGCTGACGAACGCGCATGTTCAAGCGCGTTCATTGTGGAATCGCTCGTCAACGACGGCGTTGACGAGCGCGTTGCCGAGCGGACAGCCCACGCTGCAGCGCCGCCGGCGCAGGACGAGCAGCGCGCCCTCGCCGCGGCGCGCGCTGCACTGCGCGGCGAGCGGGTAACCCGCGCCTCGGCACCGAAACTCGCCCGCCGCATCGCCGGAGTTCTGGCCCGGCGCGGCTTCGATGCCGATACCATCACCGCATCCTTGGAACAGCTGGGCCTGCAGCCGACCCAATAGCGCTTCATACTTCATACTTCCTCCTTCATACTTCTTCCTTCTTCCATGCCCACACCGACCCAGCTCCGCCGCCGACCCCAGCAGCTGCGCGTGCTGCTCGCAGCTCTCGTGCCGCTCCTTGCGGTCGGCTGCACCGGTCATCTGAATCAATCCGACACGCTGCTCGTGCGCGGCGACCCGAACCCCCTGCCCGACCTCGCCGGTCCGTTGGCAGGCGATCCGGTGATGCAGCACGAGGCTGATGCGCCGAGCCTGACGAATGGCGCCGATCGGTCGCACTGGGCGCGGACAACGCTCGTGACGGAACGGCGGCAGGTCGAAGTGCAGCCGTGGGGCGTGACCCGCGTGCAGTACGACCGCACGACCGCGCGCGAGCGCGGCGACTATCCGACGACTGCGACGGTGCTGGAAGGTCCAGGCGACGGCGGCAAGGCGGCGCTCGAGGGTGTGGCTGCGCCGTTCCGCGCGGCGACTGATCTCCTGCTGGCCCCGATCCGCATGTTCATCGACCCGCCTTGGAAAACGCTGCGCGTGCCGGCAGATCCGCCGTCGCTGAATCCCGTCACGAACGCCCCGGCTAGCGCAAGCGCCCCGGCTAGCGCAAGCGCCCCGGCTATCGCAAGCGCCCCGAATGGCGCGCCGGCACCCATCGCCAAGTGATGACCGACCAGAACCACGACACGAGTTCAGTTCGAGGGCCGACGCCGCCCCCGCAGCTCGACGCGGAAGGGCTTCCGCCGGGCTACCTCTTCCGGGCGGACTGGGAAGTGACCCCGCGCGTCGTCGCTCGACAATTGCTGAGCGACGCGCCGCCGCTCATTCTCGACTGCCGCACCGAGCAGGAGCGGGCCATCTGCGCTATGCCCGGGTCGATGTTCGTCCCCTTGCACGAACTCGAGCTGAAGATCGACGACGTACGCGACCGTCTTGACGATGAGGGCAAGTGCGCCGTCGTCGTGCACTGCCATCACGGCGCCCGCAGCCTGCGCGCGACCGCCGTCCTCCGCGCCGCCGGCATCCCGACGCAATCCATGGCGGGCGGAATCCACCTCTGGGCCGTCGACATCGACCGGACGCTGCCCCAATATTGACGCATCCGTGCTCCGCTACCGCCTCATCACTGGACCGCTCCTGATCCTCGTGATCGTGCTCGTCGTTTGGCTCGACAGTGTGATGGAACGCGTCCAGCTGACGAGGCCGTGGGGGCTCGATGCCGCGGATGCTGCCGGCTTGGGTGACGGAACCGTGCCCAAGGGGCTCGTCATCTTTTGCCTCGCGCTGCTGGTGGTGCCTGTGATGGCGCATGAGACGTCGCGAATGCTTGGCTCGGTCGGCGTCGCGTCGAGCCGTCGGCTGGCGATGGTCGCCGCGACGGTGACCTACATCGTGACCGCGCTGCTCCCGTACTTTCATTCGGCGAAAGTGGCCACCGCAGTCGCCTGCACGCTCGCGCTTTTTCTCGTGGTGGCCGGATTGCTGCGGTTTTCCCGCGGACACAACGTGCACGGCGTGATGGCCGCGATCGGAGGGCTCCTGCTCGTAGCGGTGTACGCGGGCGTGCTGATCACGTTCTGGCTGCTCATCCGGCACGATCACTCGCCGTGGATCCTCGTCGGAGCGATCTTGACCACCAAGAGCTGCGACATCGGCGCGTACTTCACAGGTCGCGCGATCGGCCGGCACAAGCTCATTGAATGGCTGTCGCCGAAGAAGACGTGGGAAGGCCTCGCCGGTGGTGTCGTCACAGCCGCGCTGGTGGGAACCGCCCTCGCGCTGCTGTCGGCACGGCTCGAACACCCGGTCGATCACCTCCCCTGGTGGGTCGGTGCGCTGGGCGGCGTCCTCGTGGGAATTGTCGGCCAGTTTGGCGATCTCGCGGAGAGCATGTTCAAACGCGACGCGGGGATGAAGGACTCGGGGACGATTCTGCCCGGGATGGGCGGAGTCCTCGACGTCCTGGATTCACCGCTCATGACGGGCCCCGTCGTCTACTGGCTGCTGGCCTGCACCGCCGCAGCCTCCTGATCGCGCCGGGTACGACGCGTCCGCGCTACCGGCTCTCATCGAGAGTGCAAGTGTTTTCGTCCCGATTCCGGTACTATTCAGCAGCGGCATCGATGGGCTGACGAGTCAACGCCCTTCGGCATCGGCCTCGCGGAGCTTCATATGAGCTTGATGGAACACCTGCTGATCCTGTATCGCGTCGATAGCCAAGTGCGGGCGCTGCGAACTCGGGTGGATGCGGGTGAGCGTGATGTAGGGGCTCAACAGAAGCTGATGAGCGGGCTAGAACGCCAGGCGCAGGAACTGAGCAGCCAGTCGCGCCAACTGCAGGCGACTATCAAGAATCTCGAGGGCGAAGCGAACGGCTTCACACAGCGCGTCGAGAAACTCCGCAACGATCTGAACACGTCACAGAACGACAAGCAGTACAAGGCGATCCTCGCCGAAGTGAAGACGCTCGAGACGCGCAAGAAAGAAGCCGAAGACCGCGCCATGGCGGATATGGAGCGCCTTGAGAGCATCAAGAAGCAGCTCACCGCGCTCTCGGGTTCGGTCGCCGAACGCAAGAAAATATTTGACGTCGTGACTGGCCAGCTGCAGGAGCGGAAGTCGGAATGTCAGGCGCGGCTCGATGAACTGGAACGGGAGCGTGAGAAGGCCGGCTCTGCTGTGCCGGCACGCGAGCGCAAGATCTTTGAGAAGGTCGCGAATGACTGCGACGGTGAGGTGATGGCGGAGATCGAAGAGATCGACCGTCGTCACAAGGAATACGCGTGCGGCACCTGCCGCATCGAAATCCCGTTCGCATCCGTCGCCATGCTCATGAGCAATCCGAACGTCCTCGTCCAGTGCACGGCGTGCACGCGGATTCTGTACCTCGCGGACGCGACGAAGGAAGTGCTGCGAAAGTAGGGCCGCTCTCAGCGATCGCGCCTCGCCTTTTCCCACAGCGACTCCAACAGCTCGCGTGAACCATGCTGATCGCACCACTGACGCAGGTATGGCCAGTCCAGTCCGTCACCTGACACAAGCAAGACGTACCGCACGTCTTCGATGTCCTTCTGACGTCGACCGCGCGCCGCCCATCGCAGCTTCTGCACGATGACGTCTTCGGCCGTCGGGATCCAGGTGGAGAGAGACTCATACCGAATCGCCGTGCGCCGCGAGAACCGAGCGATGTCGTGAGGATCGGTCGTCAGCGCGAACAACTCCACCTCAAAGCCGCCGCTCGCCGCGCGTAATCTCCAACGCATCGTTGCCGTAACGGTCTCGAAGCTCGTCTGTGGATCGAGCTTGAGAACCGGCCCGACACGACTGCCGATCGCATCGATCGCCTTGTCGCCAATCGCGACGACGAAGTCTGCGTCGCGCGTCGACCGCGGGCGTCCGTAGGAATTGCTCGCGAGCGAACCGGTGAGCATGTGCGGGATCTCCAGCTCGTTGAGAGCTCGAATCGTCGCGCGGATGCAGTCACGAGGATCAGTCATGTCCCTTGTCAATCAGACTCGTCGAGAGTCGAAGCCCACGTCAGACGTTCAATGAGCTTCGCTCCAATGTCCTCTTCGCCAAGTTCGGGGAACTGAGCACGCAACGTAGCCTCCAGGACCGTGACAGCCTCGCGATAAAGCTGCGGACCGAGTGCGAGCCGTTCCTCCGGCGTGAGCAAACGATCAGCCTCAATCGCTTCACGATCGAAGTCGTCGGCGTCCATGAAATTGAAGTTTGCATGACTCGGATCGGGCGTCATGTCGCCAGCATACGCTCGAATCCAGCCACCTCAGCCCATCAGCTCCACGCCCCGAGAAGCACCGCAAGGTCCGCCGCATCGACCGCACCGTTTCCGTCGAGATCGGCCGGACTTCCCTTCGTGCTGCCCCAGGCACCCAGCAGGATCGCGAGATCCGTCGCATTCACGAGCCCGTCGCCGTCGAGATCGCCCACGATCGTTTCGCGCTCCGGCGGTCCCAGTGAACCGTCGGGATTCATGGCCTGTCCGTAGAGATTCTGGTCGCCGTCGCGGCTGTCTTGCCAAATCGCGACGAATGAGGCGCCCCACGGACCTGCGTTGAAGATGGTTTCAACACGGCTGTGACCGCTTGCTGTGGAGGACAACGCGAGTGGCGAGTTCAGCAGCAGCGCGCCGCTGTCATCAAGCTGCGCGGCGAACAGCGTTCCGTTGTTGAACGCGAGGTCGCGCACATACGCGAATGTCGCGTGGCCGTCGAACACTTCCCCTTCGATATCGTGCGTGCCGAAGTTGGCGACGACCGGTTCGATGACCGTGCCGTCATCACCCCACAGCCGCGCGCCGCCCGCGTCAAATGCCTGCGCGGTGACGCCGTACTGCGATGTGTTTGCGATGCGCTCTTCCCACGCCACATACGTGCGCTGCGTGACGGGATCGAATGCGAATCCCGGGCCGGTGCGCTCGCGACCTGCACTGGTGACCGTGACCGCGATGCCATTCGCTCCCCACGCAGGTGAACCGTCGGCGGTGACGCGCTGTGCCCAGCTCTGCAGCGGTCCCGTGGTGTAGAACGCGAAGACCGCGCCGCCCGCACCGTCACTCAGAAAGTTCGGAAAGTTGCCAAACTGCAGCGATCCCGCCGTGAACACCTTGACGTGCGCCCGCGGCCAGAGCGACGCGCCCGAGGCGTCAAGCTTCTGCGCCCACAGCGTCTTCGCGCCGGCAAAGCCGGTCTGCCGCACCATCGAGAGAATCACGCTCGTTCCGTCGCCTGACTGCGCATCCGCCACCCACAGCTGCGCCGCCGGCGCGCTCAGCGTCACGGGGACAGGCCACGCGAACGTTCCGTCCGGCTCGAGACGCCGCGCTTCCGTCACGCTGTCACGAACCCATGCGGCAACCGGACGGCCGTCGCCGGACAGGGCGACCGCGGGCTGTCCGACGGAGCCGCCGTTGGACACCTGCTTGCCGGTGCTGCCCCAGACCTGCACGCCGTCCTGATCGACGCGCGTCACCGTGACGACGGTGCCGCCGAAACGTGTATCGAGAAACGCGAGGTAGACGCCACCCGCGCCGTCAGCGCACAGTCCGTAGTCCTGCGTCGAGGAATTCGCGAGGTCCGCGATAAGAATCCCGTTCGTCGCCCACAGCGCCACGCCGTCGCGCGTGATCCGCTGCAGGTACACGTCGTACCCGCCATCGCGATTGTCAAACCACGACACGTACGTTCCGCCGTCTGGTGCCGGCGCGACCTTCGGCTGCACGGTGTCGCCGACGGCGTCGCACACCGGCGTGTTGAGCGCCGCGTCAGCGATCCATTGTCCCGGCGCGGCAGTGACAAGTGCGAGCAGGAGAACACATCCCGTGGTCCAGACAGAGAGTCGATGCATGACCGCAGTGTGCGCGCTGGTCGTGCGCGATCAATCGCAGACAGCACATTTGCGCGAATTCTCGGCCCTTCATGCCAGCTCGCGCGAACGCCGCTGCGCGCGTGACGTGTTCAAGCGAGTACGATCGTCGGCTTCGTGCGGTGCATTCCCGATCAACTGCTCACACTCGTTCCGCTGCGCCCGCCCGCCGAAGGGTGGTTCACGCTCGATCGCAGCATCGGGCAGTTCAGCGAGCCGATCCGCTTCGTGCCGGTGCTGCTCGCGCTGCTGCTGGCCGTCGCCTGCGCCTGGCTCATCGCGCGTCATCCGAGCCGACCCACGCGTGCCGATGTCATCCGAGACAGTGCCGACCGGAAGGTGCTGCTGCTGCTCGGCATCGCCGGCGCGATGATCGCACTGCTGGTCACAATTCATCCGCTGCTCGCGTTCGCGCTCATCGGCGCAGGGCTCGCGATGCGCCTCGCCGGCGCGACGATCCATCCGAAGCTCGCGGTCCAGGCGATTATCGTCGTCCTGATCGGCATCTGCTGCGGACTCGGACAATGGGCGCTCGCTCTCCTCTTCACACTGTTCGTGTGGTTCGCGCTCTTCTGGCTCGATGCGCACAGCGGCTGCCGTATCAGGATTCATCTGAGCGGGCGCGCCGATCTGCGCACGTCGATCGCCGAACTGCGCACACATCTCGTCGCGCGTCAGTGCCGTGTGACATCGATCGCGTTCTCCGAACTGCGCCGGCGCGTGGTCATCGATGCCATGGTGCCGTCCAACATTCATCTTGAAGCACTGCAGGCCGAACTGCACGCGAAGCTGCCGACAGACGTCTCGTCCGATGTGTCGGTCCGCCCGCGGTAAGCGGCGCACTCACGCGTAGCCGAGCCGTTCAAGATCCTGTTCGTCGAGTCCGAAGTGGTGGCCGAGTTCATGCAGCAGCGTGATGCGGATCTCCTGACGAATGCGCGCCTCGCCGCCGTACGGCCCCTCTTCATCTTCGCCTTCGTCCCAGCCGCCGGCATGATCGATGATGCCTTCTCGGAACAGATGAATGACATCGGGCAACTGACCCGAGTCGTTCACTGAGCGCTCGGTGAGCGGAATGCCGCTGTGCAGTCCGCACAGCGCCTCCTCGTCGCGATCAAGACCAAGCTCAAGCGCCAGCTTTGCTGACGGCGCGTCATCGAGCACCACCGGCGCTTCCTCGAGGAGCGCGTGCACTGCCGCCGGCATCGATTCGAGGACATCCTCGAACAGTGCGTCAAACCGTTCACGCTCTTTCCGGCCAAGCATGGGTGACGGCGCTACGCGCGCACTGCTCCGATCAGTTCGCGGATGGAGGAGCACCCCTGCCGTTCCACCCAGCGGTCGAGCCCCTTGATCACGGCGATCGGCGTGCGGGGATCAACGAAGAGTCCGGTGCCGATACCGACGCACGTTGCGCCAGCCAGCACAAATTCCGCTGCGTCCTGCCACACGTCGACACCGCCCAGTCCGACGATCGGGATCTTCGCGTCGCGCGCCACGTGATGATAGACGTCGTGCACCATGCGCACGGCGAGCGGATGGATCGCAGGTCCGCTCATGCCGCCGGCGCCGCGCGAGAGTCGGGTCGTTCGCGACTCGACATCGATCGCCATGGCGCTCACGGTGTTGATGAGGGTGAGTCCGTCGGCGCCGCCATCGATCGCGGCGCGGGCCATCGCGACGATGTCGCCGACGTTCGGTGAGAGTTTGACGAGCATCTTCGTGCGGCCGAGTGCTGGACGCACGGTGCGCAGCAATGCGAGCAGACTCGGCGGGTGCTCGCCGAACTGCAGTCCGTCCGCGGTGTTCGGACACGACACGTTGAGTTCGACGATGGGAATGAGCGGCTCGCGATCGAATGCCGCTGCAAGCGCCAGGTAGTCGTCGATCGAATGACCCGCCATCGAACCGATGAGCGTGCAGCCGAGCGACGCGGCACCGGGCAGCTTTTCCGCGAGAAAACGCTCGAGCCCGATGTTGGCGAGACCGATCGCGTTGAGCATGCCGCCGGGAACGCCCCACATGCGCCACGGGGCATTCCCTTCGCGCGGCTCGCGCGTGATGGATTTGGTTGTGATGGCGCCGAGCGCCGCAGGGTCGAGCGCATCGGCCAGTTCGCGCACGTATCCGCAGGTTCCCGCAGCCGCGATGACCGGGTTTGCAAGTCGGACGCCGCAGAGCTCTGTAGCAAGGCCCGGGGTAGCAAGGCCCGGGGTAGCAAGGCCCGGGGTAGCAAGGCGCGGAAATATCGCCGGTGGGAGCGTCATGTCGGGCCGGAAGGATAGCAGGCGGCGGGCGCGCATCGCCCCTCGCTGCTCGACGCATCGAGCCGTGCGCACTACGCTGTCCGCATGACTTCGCTTGACGCGCTTACGGCCCGCATCGCCCAGTTCGAGAAGATGGCGTCGGCGGATCCCGACAACGACATGGCTCATTTCAGTCTCGGCAATGCCTATCTACAGGCGGGCCGGGCGGGTGAGGCGTCGCTCGCGATGGAACGCTGCGTGGCGCTCAATCCCGACATGAGCAAGGCGTTCCAGCTGGGCGGCAAGGCGATGATCGACGCGGGGTGGACCGACAAGGCGGTGCAGTTCCTGGAGAAGGGATACACCGTTGCCGCAGCCAAGGGCGACCGCATGCCGCAGACCGCGATGGCGGAACTGCTGCGCAGCGTGGGGCGTGAGCCGCCGCAGCTCAGCAAGGAAGTCGATCAAGCCGCCGAACGGCTGCGCGCCAGCGGCACGTTCGTGTGCCGGCGCACGGGAAAGCCTGGCACGAAACTGGAGAAGCCACCGTTTCGCGGTCCCGTCGGCGCATGGATCGCGGCGAACATCTCGGCGGAAACGTGGAACGACTGGATCGGCCAGGGGACCAAGGTCATCAACGAGATGCGGCTCGACTTCTCACGAGAGCGCGATCAGGACGTGTACGACGCGCAAATGCGCGAGTTTCTCGGGATCGATGCCGAAGTCATGAGCGAGATTGAGGAAAGTAAGAAGTGAAAAGGAAGAAGGCAGAAGGACGACTTTTACATCCTTCACCCTTCTTCCTTCATCCTTCATCCTTCATCCTTTCCCCCGGGGCCACCATCACCGCGAATCCCATCGCTGAGCCTTCCGTTCCGTCGCTGCGGCGCGTGCGGTCGGCGCAGAATGCCTCGAACCACGGCCGGATCCGCGCTCTGATCACCGCGCTCGCATCGGTGCCATCGTGTTCGTGCGCCGTCGCGAATCGCTCGAGGTTCGCGGCGTAGGTTTCTTCATACCGGTCGAAGTCGGCCTGCGTCGCAGTCACCGTCCGCTCGATGACGAGTCCGGCGGATTCGATCGACGCAGTGAGTTCGCCGAGCGGGCGCAGCTCCTCCCGCTCGATTCCGGTGGCCGCAAGGTAGGCAGCGGTCGGTTCGCGCCGCCAGTAGCCCTCGCCGAGGACGAGACGTCCGCCGCGTTCAGTGTGCGCAGAGTCGCGCGGGCGCACGAACGGCGCGAGTTTGGCGATTGTTTCGGCGAGCGAGGTGAGCGCGTGCGACGCGCCGAGGCATGCGACGACATCGAAGGTCTGCTGACCGCATATCGCGAGCTGTTCACGCGCGTCGCCGCGCAGAAGCGTGACCCGGTCGTTCAGTCCATCACGCGCGATGGCGCTGCGCGCCGCTGCGATCACCCACGGCGAGCGGTCGATGCCGATGCCGGCGGTTCGATGCCGCCGCGCGATCTCGCGCAGGAGCGCGGCCTTGCCGCAACCGATGTCGAGCGCCGTCGCCGGAGCGCCGAGCGCGCCCAGCACCTGCGCGATCGCCGCCGGGCCGATCGGGTTCATCCAGTCGAGCGTGCAATGACCAATGAAGGAGGTCTCGTCGCGATCCACTTCGTGACTGTACTGCGAGGTGCCGCCGAAATCGTCCGCACGTTCCATCGCACAATCTCGCGCACAATCTCACGGAAAAAGTGCGGCACTTTTCGGAACCCCTGTTTTCGCGCGGTAGTTTCGCGTCGGCTCGATCACAACCGGTCTTGAAGGCGCGGGGCAATCAAAGGGGGGATATCGCCATGGAAGCGAGAGATGTCGCGACAGGACTCGTCGAAGGAAGAAACGGATACAGGCTCGCTGCAAATGGCACTTCGGCGGCGGGTCTGGATATTGCAGAACATGCCACGACGAAGCCCTCCCGTGCAGCAAAGGCGAGTTAAGCCAGAGCACGGACGAGCCGTTATGCCCCTACATCAAAAACGAGCCGCTTTCGATGGAAGGGTTCGAGGCATGGGAAGTGCTGCTGCGTTGCAGTCGGCAGCTGAAACTTTATCCCAGCGGTAAAACCGGGGGGTTAGACATTCCAACCATTTTAAGTGTGACCGACGCACTAGGCTATGACCGACAGGCATTATTGCGCCTGCTCGATTATGC
>JAWXBD010000048.1:0-11776 GCA_034439815.1 Phycisphaerae bacterium | reverse complement strand
GGCGGGATTGTTTCGCAAAACACCTGAATCGTTCCAATACCGTTGCCGAGCTTGACACTTCACCAAATGACAGGAAGTTCCATTTGATGCACATCAGCACATCAGCACATCAGCACATCAGCACATCAGCACATCAGCACATCCGCACATCCGCACATCCGCACAGCGATCGGTAGCCTCGCTCTCGTGATCGCCGCCGCAGGCGCCGGTGCCACGGGTCAGGCCGCACAGGCCGCCCCCCAGTGCGCCAAGCCCGCACGGCTCGTGCGGCTTCATCCGCCCGGATGGAGAGCACCCACCTACCTCGATCCCAGCGACAATGCGAACTATCTCGCGATCGGATCGCGCGCAGATCTCGGACTCTTCGAGACGGGCGGTTCGACGACCAAGACCCGACGAAACAGCTTCGCGATCAGCGAGGCGGCGGAGATGGCGGCGGCGTACATAGTGAGTGGTGACCCGCACGCACTCTTCTGGACCCCCGTCCCGCTTGGCGGTGTCGCGGCGCACACCGCCGTCGATATTCACACGCTCGCCGGCAGCACGATGAGCGGTCGAGATGCAAGCGTGGCGAAGGATCTTGCGTCGGACCGGGTCATCGTGGGACTGGCGGGCGACAGTGCCGACTCCAACACACTGGCATGGAAATGGACGCTGACGGTGGTCGGCGGCACACTGACGGCGGTCGCTGCGGACATCCATCCGGCCGCGGCCTACGCGAACGGCCCGAGTGTCGCCTATGCCATCGACGAGGGATCGCCGGCCTACGTCGTCGGTATCGCCCCTTACCCGTGCACCGGCTTCGCGGGTCCGACTCGTGGATTTCGCGAGCTGGAGGACGCCAGCGGCTCGATCCTGCTCGCGCCGCCGACTGGTGCGCTGAACTCGTACGCGTTCGCGATCGACTATCACATCGGCGGCGCGAAGGCCGAGGTGCTTCCCATCAACGGACCGTGCGGTTCCGGAACACAGACAACCGGCTGCGAGGCGCCTGCCGATGAAGACAGCGCCGCATGGAGTGTTGCATCGACATCCACGTCACCTCCGGCTGTCTATTCAGCGTTCGGCGGCGATCCTGACGTCGACACCGAAATCCGCGGCATCCTCGCGGACGAACGGGCGGTCGGACTCGCGTTCACCGGTGCCTACCCAAACTGCGCATCGACAGCCGTGTACTGGGACTCGAGCTCGACGGCGCCGCTCGATCTGGGCGCGCTCGAGGGCGATGACGAGAGCCGAGCCGAAGCCATCCAGGCAGTCGAAGCTGAGGTGTGCGGTGCGATCGTCGGGGTGCGAAGACCTGCGGGCCCCGATCGTGTCGCCGGCCTGTGGTGCGGAAGCGGGTCGACCTGGCAGACGATGGAGATCGACGACGTCGTCCGATGGGACTCTGATCCGCACGCCTTGAGCGGCGGCACGCCGGTCGGGTGTGACCTCCCCTCGGACCTGGACGGTCCCTACGGCCGCTGGACGATCGAAGAACTGCACGACATCAATTCGTACGGTCAGATGATCGGGACCATGCTGGTCGAGACACGCTCATCCCCGCAGGATCCGGTCGTCACGGTGCGCGAAGCGATCGCCATCACCTCCCGCGAGGATGTCAACTCAGACTTTCGCGTCAACGCCGTCGACACGGCGATCGTCCTGGGAGCATGGGGAACGAGCTGGCACGTCGCCGATGTCAACGGCGACGGTGACGTGGACGGTTCGGACCTTGCGATCGTGTCGGGTGTCTGGACCGGTACTGCTCCATGCCGCGTGTACCTTTGCACGTGCGAGGAGAACGAGTCCTTTACGAGCGGCGGCGCGATGTCGCTCGATGCGGCGATGAGCGCTGCGCTGGCGACGCTCGGGTTCTCAGATGCCGACGCGTTCGCCGCCTGGGCTGCGGAAGCGTCTTACACCGAAGTCCTCGCCGCCTGCGACGGACTCGCAGTACTCATGCAGACACTGATGGAGAACGGAGGAGGGAGCCAATGACCCGCATTTCATGCATCGTCGCGGCCGTCACGTTTTCGCACGTCGCTTCGGGCGCTGCGACCGCCAGTGTACAGCTCACGGTCAACTTCGAATTGTGGCAGAGTGCAGCGGGAAACAGCACAGAACTCGATTTCGTCTTCGACACGCCGCAGATCCTCACCGACCAATATGCGGCGCTCGGGGTGCTCTTCCCGGACGGCGACGACTACGCCGCACCCTTCGGTGCGCCACCAGGAAGCGACGGATGGTTTCTGCGCGACACGTGGGGCAACCTGCAAACGACGTTTCTCTTCGACGACTTTCAGACCGCGATCGGGTTCACTGAGGGAAATACTCACTTCTTCAAGCTCTACAGCGGCGACACGCTCGTGTACGCGTCGCCCGAGTTTGGCACCAATCCCTTCATCGGAGCGATTTCGACCATCCCCTTCGACCGCTTCGTGATGAGCAGTTCCGGCGGTGGTCCCTACATCGACACATTCTGGTTCGGCGGGACGGTCCCGACGCCGGGGACGATTGCGGTGCTTGCGCTTGCGTTCATGGGATCGCGGCGACGACGGTGATGCAATAAGCGGACTGACGAGCACGCCGTCGCCCGCCGCGATCGAATGCAGCGGGCGACGGCGCGTCAGCGTTGCGGGACAACCTAGGAAGCAACCAATGACCCGCATTTCATGCATCGTCGCTGCCGTCACACTTTTGCACGTCGCTTCGGGAACCGCGAGCGCCAGCGTGCAGCTCACGGTCAACTTCGATTTGTGGCAGAGAGCAGCGGGAAACACCACCAAGCTTGACTTCGTCTTCGACACGCCGCAAGTCATCACGGACCAGTACTCGGCGCTCGGGGTGCTCTTCCCGGACGGCGACGACTACGTTGCACCCGTGTCCGTTCCCCCGCCGGGAAGTGACGGATGGTTCCTGCGCGATACGTGGGGCGACCTACAGACGACGTTTGTGTTCGACGACTTACAGACCGCGATCGGTTTTACTGCCGGCATAGGACATTTCTTCAGTCTCTACAGCGGCGATACGCTCGTGTACGAGTCGCCCGAATTTGGCACGAATCCCTTCATCGGAGCAATCTCGACCATTCCGTTCGACCGCGTCGTGATGAGCCGCTCCGGCGGTGGACCTGCCGTCGACACATTCTGGTTCGGGGGAACCGTCCCGGCGCCGGGGACGATTGCAGTGCTGGCGCTTGCGTTCGTCGGTTCGCGGCGACGGCGATGATGCACTGATCGGAATACTGACGAGCACACCGTCGCCGCCGCGATCGACCGCGGCGGGCGACGGTCCGTCGGCGCTGCGGGACAACGAAGGGGTCAATCCGAACGCAGTGCGGACTGAGCCGACGCGCCAGCTCAGGCGAGCAGGGGCTCGCCTCTCCCAGCACCCGCCGTCCGGCGCCGAGCGCTTGGAACAAGTTCGCTCAATCCCTCGCGGCGCTACGAAACAATCCGCCTCCACAGCGCCGCCGGCGTCGGAATCCGATCGCGCGCCTGCAGGATCGGTCGTTCGAACGTGATGTAGCTCAGGGTCGCCGCCACGAACGTGGTGCCCACTGCGGCCAGCACGCGGGCCATCGACGGCCGGTCGTCCATGTACCGAATGCCGAAGGCCAGATAGATCGGGAAGTGATACAGATAGAGGCCGTACGAAATGCGTCCGATGCTGGTCAGGGGCAGGTTCGCGAGAAGAGCCCGCAGCACTCGTGGCCCGTCGTGCAGCCAGAGCGCCGTGAGGACGGCACTCGTCGAGACGAACGCGAATGCGAAGGTGCCCGGTGCGCCGGCCGGAATCGCCAGCTCGACATAGCCGATCCACATCACGACCGCGGCGAGTGCCGCGGTCCCGATCGCCATACCAAGCATGAGCCGCCGGTTCGCACGCAGCCGCCGTTCCGCGAATGCCAGCGAACAGCCGAGCGAGAGCGAGAGCAGCCGCGTCGTCGGAAGCCGATACGTCCAGTCACCAGCCTCGTCCGACGAAGCAACACCGGCATAGACCAGTGATGCGAGGATCGCCAGCGACGCGATCGCGGCGCACGGCATGCCGATGCTGGCGACGATGCGGGCGCGGCGGTCGCCGCACAGATAAAAAAGCGCAGGCCACACAAGATAGAACTGCTCTTCAATCGCCAGCGACCACGCGTGGCGCAACGGATGCTCGAGCGTCGGCCACATGGCGTCGGTCACGTTGCTGACGTACAGCGCACACGCGAGCAGATACCAGCCGGGCGCGACGACGAGCAGCACGAGGAGCAGCATGTAGTACGCCGGAAAGATCCGCAGCGAGCGTCGCCACAGGAAGCGGCCGAGCGAACGGCCGCCCGCCCAGTCCTGGCGGAGCACACGTGTCACCAGGAGTCCGCTCAGTACAAAGAAAATGTCCACGCCGAAGTAGCCGGCGCGGATCGTGTTCTTGAAGTCCTCCAGCCACGGAGCCGCTTCGGTCAGTGACGCGTGCGTCAGCATGACCAGGAGCACGGCACAGCCCCGCAGCCCGTCGAGGGTCGGCAGATGGTCGCGCGGTAGTGAAGGGTGCGGCTGCGCGGGCAACGTGCGTCTCGTATCGACGGGTTGACCCCCACCCCCGTCGAGATCCGGGCAGATTGGGCGCGAAGCTGGCGCGCCGCCTGCGATTTTCCGCCGCTTCCGTGCTTCGCACGGTGGAGAACCTTTCTGATCGCCGGTGCCGGCCGGGTGAACCGCTAGCCTGCGCGGCTATGCCTGCGGAACCCGCCGCCCCGAACTTTGCCGCTCTCTGCAGCGACTTTTACGTCAATCAGAAACTGGGCCTCAAGCTCGATCTGCCCGATCGGCGCGAGCCGGTCCTCGACATGTTCGACCGGCTCCGCAAGGAGTTCCCCAGGCTCGACCGGTTCCGCCGCTTTGAAGGCGAGATCGCGCTGGAGAGCGCCGAGAACGACCGCGAGTTCGCTTGGATCGCGATGCGCCAGACGTCCCTTCGTTCAGGCTCGGTCAACCCGACGTCGCTCGACGACGCGTACAGCCTGCACAAGCGCATCCTCGAGGTCGCGCCGTACTTTCTCTCCATCTCACCGCTGGATGTCGATTATCTCGAATTGATCTTCGGCTTTGATTTTGAAACCGACGAGCCGCGCGACGAGATCATCTTCGATGCGCTGTACGCCGACTCGCCGCTGACCTCGCTGATCGATCGGCAGCAGGACATGCTCATCGATGTGCAGCCGTCGATCGGCGTGTCGCTCTCCTTGGGCGGCGATCTGCAGGCGAGCTTCGAAGTGAAGTCGCGGCCGCGGGCCGACCTTCCGCCGTCGGACAGCGACCCGATCAGCATCTTCCTGACCGTCCGCAAGCTCGGGCCCATCCGATCGCTCGACGACATGGCCACCGTGTTCGCGGCGCTGTGCGGCCACGCCGAACGACTCGCCGAACACCGGGTGATCCCGCATCTCGTCGTGCCGATCCGGAACGCGATCCTCGCTCGCCCATAACGGCCCATGTGCTCGCCGCCGCGCGAGGTCGCCGCAACGTGCGATCAGGTGATCGGTTCACTGTCCCATGCTCGTCGCCCTGCTTTGCTCCTGTGTGCTGTCCGCGTCCGCTCTCGCGCCGGAACGCGCGGCCCAAACTGCCGAAAGCCAGACCGCCGACAGCCTCTCCATCAGCCTGGCGGCAATCACCCAGGCCGAGCAGGGACGATGTTCCATCGATGCACGGCAAGAGCGCGTCGAGCAGGTCCTCGCCGAACTGCAGGCGTCAAGCCGTATGCCGTTGCGGATCGACTGGGTGGCGCTCGATCGGCTCGGGGTGGAGCAGGACGACCGGATTGACTTTCACGCGAGCGATCTTCCGCCCCTGCTGGTGCTGCAGGGGATTGCAGCGTCGCTCGGCAGCGAGACGGAACGCCCGGTTGTCGACGCGTCTGCAGGTCAAATCGTGATCACCACGCTGCGCGCGATCGGCACGCTGCGTCAGACCGCGATCTACGACACCGCGGATCTCATCGCCGATCCGTCCTTGATTGACGCACTGGCCGCGCTCGCGCAGGCAGATCACGCCGATCCCGATCCCGCTGCACCAGCGGTCCCAGGCGCTGACGAGGCGGAACAGGGCGCCGCGACCACGCAGGTGCAGGCGACGCACGACGCGCTGATGCAGCGCATCATCACGATCATCACTGATCACGTTGATCCGGACGGCTGGAACGAGAACGCAGGTGATCGTGCGATCATCTCTGCCGAAGCCGGGCGGCTCGTGATCAGCGCTTCGCCGATGACGCACCGCCGCGTTCGAGCTCTGCTGCAGTCCCTCCGTAACGAAGTGCCATCCTCCGCCCGGGTCTCGGTCGTCGTCGCGGTGATTGCGACATTAGAGCTGGACACGATCACGAAAGAGCTTGAGACCGCACCGTCCGATCCCTCGGCGCTGCGCGAGGCTGTCATTGCCGCGTCGACTTTCCAGGCTGCGTGGTCGCCAACGATCAGCACGCGTTTCGATCAGGAAGCAACCGTCGAGTCAGCGTCCGCCGAGTCAGAGACACGTTGCGCCGTGCGCGTCACGAACGATCGCGCGAAACGTGGGATGACGGTCGCGGTCAAGTTTCGCATCAAGAGCGGCGAACGCTCAGCAGCTATCGAGGTCCAGTTCGCTGGCACCCGCCGTCGCTCGACGGAGGTGGTGCGCCTTCCGTCGGGGCCCGATGCCGACTCGAGCTGGGTTGTGCTCATCGAAGCTGCAGCGGCAACGGACGAGTGATCGTTCAGATGCGCGTCAGGAATGACTCGACGCTCTTCACATCGTTGACGATCTGCGGCGTCATGGTCAGCGTGAACTTCTCGCCGACAGCGACGCGCACGAGGCGCGTTGCCGTGGCGCGGCTCAGCCACATGCGGCCTGCGCGCGGGTTTCGCTGGTTCAGATTGTTCACGCGGTTGCGCGAAAGCTTCGAAAGCATGCGCTGGGCGCGCGGGTTCATGCGCATGAGGCGCATCACGGTCTTCTTGGCCGACGGCGTTGCCGGAAGGGTCGAAATCTGAAACGTGATCTTGCCGGTCGGTGGGATCGTGGTGGCCATTCGAAACCTCGTGATACCTGTCGTGAACTGGCAGCGGCGTGCCTTGGACATCGTCAGCCCGCTGTCCCCAAAGTGAGTCGAGCCGAGCAGAATACCGGAGACCCGGCTCGATGCCAAGCGGCAGCATCTCGCCGGGTCGCCCCGACCTGAGGTCCCGAGCTGGACGGTCCGCGTTCTGGCCCCGGCGGAGCGTATTCGTCTCTCTGGCGACACCGGCGTTCCCCGATCCACGTTCCGGGCGACCCGCAGATCGCGGATTGCGTTGGTGTGCGCTTTCGTTAGCGCGCTGGTTCACCGTCACCGTATGCATCGCGGAAGCGATCCCACCGCAATTGGAACTTCGCGCGATCGTTCACGGGACCTCGCGGTTACGCTGCGCGCGACGGAGGCGATTTCTGCTCTTCGCACCACAACCGTTTTCTTCCCTGATCGAACCGCCAGCTACACGAGGACCGAAGCTTTGCCCGATATCGCTGCGAACGAACGCTCCCGCTTACGAGCCACGAGTTGGCTGACAGCAGGATCGATCGTTTACGATGCGGTAGCGAGACTGGCACGCTTTACGGCTGTAGCGATCCTAACGCTGCTGACGAGCTGCTCGCCGGGCCTGTACGTGGACAGCGCCGATCGCGAAACGAACTCGCTGTTGCGCGAGTACGACCGCCGCGTCCTCGGCGACCGCGCGGGTTCCATCACCTATCCGAAAGAACTGCCCGATCCTTCGGTCGATGTGCCGGCCACGACGCCCCAACCCGACGCTGCACCGGACGCGGACCCCGCGAGCGGCACCGGCGCATCGAGCGCTGCCGCGGCTGCGCCGATCGAGATCGATCTCACAAAATCGCTGCAGCTGGCGTTCGACTCGAGCCGCGATTTCAAGACGCAGACCGAGTCGCTGTATCTGCAGGGACTCGGATTCACGCTGACCCGCTACAACTTCGGCCCGATTCTGAACTCGGCCATTTCGTATCTGTGGAACGGTCGCGAGGACTCGACGAGTTCGGACGGGTATGCCTTCCGCTCCGGCGTGTCGCAGATCCTTCCGACGGGCGGCACGTTGAACGTGGAGGGACTGCTCGCCGGCAATCGCAACGTCGAAGGAAACTTCTTCAATGACGACGGCACGACCAATCACAATTCGCTGGTCGCCGTCAGTCTCCGGCAGCCGCTGCTCCGCGGAGCGGGCCGTGAAGTCGCGTACGAAGCGCTCACGCAGGGCGAGCGCAACCTCATCTACGGCGTGCGGTCGTTTGAACTCTTCCGCGAGGACTTCGCCATCCAGGTGGCGAATTCGTACTACCAGCTGCAGAGTCAGAAACTGCGGCTCGCGAACGATGAGCAATATTACAAAGACTCCATCTTTGATAGAAAGAAAGCCGAGGCGCTGCGGCAGGTGGACCGGTACAAGGAGGAAGACGTGTTCCTCGCACGCCGGCGCGAAATCGCGGCGGAAGACGCGCTTCTCGTGTCGCGCACGACGTTTCAGCTGGCCCTCGACGACTTCCGGATTCTCCTCGGTCTCCCGCCCTCGACGGCCATCCGGATCCAGGACGAAGAGCCGACGTTCCAGCAGGTGCGCCTTGATCCGGCGTCCGCAGTCGAGGCGGCCCAGTCAAACCGGCTCGATGTGCACACTCAGCACGACCAGGTGGAAGACGCCGAGCGGCAGGTGCGCCTCGCCGCCAACAACCTGCTCGCGGACGTCGACCTGCTCGCGGGCTTCGGCTACGACGGCAACGGAACGGGTCATCGAGGGCTGTCGCCCGACGAAGCGCATGGGACGTTCGGCCTGACGGTCGAACTTCCCCTCAACCGGCAGGCGGAGCGGAATTCCTATCGCGCTTCACTCATTTCGCTCGAGCGGGCGCGGCGCAGCGCGGAGCAGCAGCTGGATGAGGTGCAGCGCGATGTGCTGAATCAGCTGCGCGAGCTGCAGCAGCTCGAGAAGCGGATCGAACTGCAAACGGAACAGATTGAACGTGAACGCCGCGCCGTGGCGATCACCCAGGTCCGCTACGAGTCGGGTGATGCAATCACGCGCGATGTGCTCGACGCCCGCCAGAGTCTTGCCACCGCGCAGAATGCACTCATCGATCTCAAGGTGGAGCACTACATCGGCCGCCTGCGGCTGCTGCGCAACATGGGGATCTTCTTCGTGAATGAGAACGGGATGTGGCACACATGAAGCTGCTGTTCTTCGTGCTCGCGATCTGTGCCGTGGGCGGCGCCGTCCTGTGGCGCGTGACGTCCTCACCCGAGCGCCTCGGCAACGCAATCGCTGCGGAGGCGCTGTACACCGTGCAGCGCGGCAAGCTCACCGTCACCATTACCGAGAATGGGACGCTCATGGCGAAGAACTCGGAAAAGATCATGAGCCAGTCGCAGCGCGGCGGCAAGATCACGTTCCTGATCGAGGAAGGTACGACGGTCGAGCCGAACGAAGTGCTCTGCCGACTGGATACGACCGAACTCGAGGCGATGCAGCAGCAGCTGGAACTCGACATCGTCAAGACCGAGGCGGATCGCGACACGGCAGCGACGGAGCTCGAGATTCAGAAGTCAGAGAACGTTGCGTCGATTGAAAAGGCAAAGATCGCCCTGACCAAAGCGCAGAAGGACAGGGAGAAGTACACCGACGGCGACGCGCCCAAGGAACAGCGCAACCTCGAAGTGTCGATCAAAGAGGCGGAGACAAAGCACAGCCGCGCTCAGAAGAAGCTTGAGGATTCGAAGATGCTCCTCGAGCAGGACTACATCAACAAATCGGATCTCGAGCAGGACCAGATTGACTACGAACGGGCCGAAATCCAGCTCGTCTCAGCGCGACGTGATCTCGAGATTTTCAACATTTACACGCGGCCGATGATGATGACCGACAAGGAGTCCGCGGTCAGCGATGCGCAGCGCGCACTCGACAACGCCGACAAGCGGGCCCACTCGACGCAGCGGCAGCGCGAAGTGGCCGTTGAGAGTCAGCAGGTTCGTCTCACGTCGCTGAAGAAACGACTGGACGAGACGAAGAAGGAGATCGAGAACTTCACGATCCGCGCGCCGTCACCGGGCATCGTTCTCTATGGCGATCCGAGTCAGCCCTGGTATCGAGCGGAGCTGAAACTGGGGGCGCAGATCTGGGGTGGAATGCCGCTGTTCACAATCCCCGATCGGCGCGTGATGCAGGTCCAGGTCCAGGTGCACGAGGCCGACATCAACGTCGTCAAGGACGGGCAGATCGCGAACATCACGATGGACACGTATCCCGGGCTGGTCCTGACCGGCACCGTCACCAAGGTCGCGCAGGTCGCCGGCAACGGCGGCGGAGGCGGCGGTGACTCCGGCGAGGTCAAGAAGTTCACGGTCAGCCTGACGCTCGATTCGACCGGCGGGCAGGAATTGAAACCGGGCATCAGCGCGAAAGCGGCGATCTTCATCGAGGAGCGGGACGACGTGCTGTTCGTGCCGCTGCAATGCGTCTTTCTCGAGGAAGGCACGCACTACTGCTACATGGTGCGCGATGGTGCGAAGCCCGAGAAGGTCCGGGTCAAGCCCGAGCTCAGCAACGACACGTACACGCAGCTCGTCGAAGGTGTCGCCGTCGGCGACCGTGTGCTGCTGTACAACCCGCAGCTCGGGCAGCAGCCGTCATCCGGCTCACCTGCGCGCGACGAACCTGTTCCGGCGGCGCCCACGCCTGCGGAGACAAAAGTGACGGCCGCAGTGCCGAAGGCCGGCGGCTGATGACGCCGATGCTTGCCACCGATCTCATCCTCAAGCTGGCATCCGTGGAGAAGGTGTACGGCTCCGCAAGCAATCCCCTGCCCGTGCTGCGCGACATCAATCTGGAAGTGGCGCGTGGCGAGTACGTCGCGATCGTCGGACCGTCGGGCGCCGGCAAGTCGACGCTTTTGAACATCGTCGGATGCCTCGATCGGCCGACGCGCGGTTCGTATCTGCTGCAGGGCGAAGACGTCGCTCACTTTAACGACCGCAAACTCTCGCTCGTGCGCCGCACGCGCATCGGCTTCGTCTTCCAGTCCTTCCAGCTCATCCAGCACATGACCGTGCGCGAGAACGTCGAGCTGCCGATGTTTTACTCGCACCTGCCCCGCCGTCAACGGCGCGTCAAGGCACTCGCGCTGATTGACCGCGTCGGCCTCGCGCGGCGCGGCCACCATCGTCCGACCGAACTCTCCGGCGGCGAGACACAGCGCGCCGCCATTGCCCGCGCGCTCGCAAACGATCCGGCGATGATTCTTGCGGACGAGCCAACTGGAAATCTCGACACCGCGACTTCCGCGGAGATCATCCGCCTGCTGCTCGAGCTGCATCAAGGCGGCAGCACGATCGTCATGATCACGCACAACCAGGAGATCGCGCAGGCGGCGCCGCGATGCGTCCAGCTGCGCGACGGGCGCATCGAACGCGACATCATGCAGGGAGTCGCCGCGTGATGGTCGTTCTGGAGCTGGTGATCGAGGCGGTGCGCAACCTGTGGCGCCACCGGCTCCGCTCATTCCTCACGACACTCGGCATCGTCTTCGGCGTCGCATCGGTCCTGTCGATGGTGGCGCTGGGTGAAGGCGCGAAGCAGGTGATTCTCGATCAGATCTCGGAGCTGGGGATCAAGAACATCATCATCAACGCCCGCAAGCCTCCCGAAGAACAGGATTCGAAAGCGGCGGAGCGAAGCTGGACGCTCGAGTACGGCCTCACGTTTCATGATGCGCGGCAGATC
>JAWXBD010000047.1:0-20559 GCA_034439815.1 Phycisphaerae bacterium | reverse complement strand
CGTTGGGGCCAGACGTTGGGGCCAGACGTTGGGGCCAGACGTTGGCGATTGACGTGGCGCGGATACCGGTCGTGTCCCTCCCGGACCGATGGGGTGGTTGCCAAATTCTTTCGCGAAACTAACGTGATGCTGCGAGCGAATGGTCGACGGACACCAAGTCCAAAGGGGCGGGACGGGTGTGGGGACGCGCCGGGCACGCGCCGGGGACATGTCTGGTCACCAGGCTGATGGACGACGCCATGGCCGACGAAGACTGGAACTTCATGCAGCGCGTGGCGGCGGGCGACGATGCCGCCGTCGCTGAGCTGTACGACCGTTTCGGTCCCTTGGTCTACAAGTCCGCACGCCAGTCACTTTCGACCCGCGCCGAAGCCGAGGACGCCGTCCAAGAGGTGTTCGTTCGGCTGTGGCGGACGGCGGACCGTTACGATCCGCGCCGCGCGAAGCTGGTGACATGGGTCATGCTGATCACCCGTCGGCACCTGATCGACAAACTGCGCCGCCGCGGCGTCCGGATTGATGCTGCGTCGCTCGAAGGCGAACCGCCCGTTCCATCGAGCGAGAGCTCACGCTCGCCCGGCGACCCGCGCAGCGAGAACCGGCTCAGCGAAGAACAGCGCCAATGGCTCCGAGACAAGCTTCGGGAGCTACCGGAGTTACAGCGATCGGTGATCGAGCGCACCTACCTGCAGGGTTTCACGCTCCGCGAAGTGAGCGAGCAGTTGAATTCGCCCCTCGGAACCGTGAAGAGCGCCCTCAGCCGCGGGCTCTTGCGCCTGCGCGAGCGGCCGTCCAACGAGCGGGCCCATGGTTGACGCGGTTCGCTGAGCCGAGGTGGCAGCCGCCCTCGACCCGGATCGCCCCGGATCGCTCGGTATCGCACGGATCATCGTTGGAACGGGCGTATTGGCAGACGCGGCTGCCCAGAACGAGAATACCGGTCGTGGGCACCCCGCCATCCCCGATGGGTCGCGACGACGCGGCACCTGAGAAGGAATCGAACGCCTCGCTTTGCTGCAACAGTTTGCAACAGCCTGCGTAAGGAGCGATGGCGGGAGCAGTGATCCCGCCTCTAGTCCGTGACGGCGAATCCGTTGCCGACACCCGCGCGGGACCGCGCCGGTGACCCACTTCGTGTATGTAAGGACTTGAGAGCCCACTCCCTGTGCAGTGCGGCCGACGCATTCAGGCGGTCATCGGGGTTTCGTGCGACGGATCGAATTTGGAACGTTGCCGCTCCGGCGAGCGAACGGTTATGAGAGCAACAAGAGTCGCCACGCGCGGCTGAGTGACACTCGGTGCCTGACGGAGGATCTATGACGAGTCCCGACCCCATGTCCCGCGAGGAGCTGCTTGAGCTGGCGCCGCTGGACGCATTCGGTCTCCTCGATGATTACGAGGCGGCGCTGTTCAATCGCTCGTTTCATCACGCTCCGGCGACGGTCCAGGCTGAGATCCGCGCCATGCAGGCAGAACTCGCCGAGGACCCCTCGTTCCTCGCAACCGAGGATCCGCGTCCGCTGCTGCGACAGAAGGTGCTCCTCAGCATCAGTGAAGAAATCGAAGAGGCGGCTGAAGAGCTGAAGCCGCTCGCGACCATTGGCGGCGCTATCCAAGTCAATCCGACCTACTCGCACCCCGCTGCGCTTCGGACGGTCGCTGCGTCCGTGACAGCGGAGGTTCCGCCGTCTCAAGATGAAACCATGCGCGAGCTGGTCGCTGAAATCCGCGCCCGTTCGGCGGCGTCGGTACGCGACCGGGCAACTCCGTATTGGAGAGCTGCAGCGTTCTTCTTGGCCGCAGGTTTGGTGGTTGCCCTCTTCGGTCTCGCGAGCACGATGCGCACCGCTGAGCGGATCGCGCAGCTTGCACAGCAGGACCTGATGAGCAGGCAGTTGCAGGAGCTGGTGCCGGACCTCAACGACTTCGCGTATCGGAGTTCGCATATCCGAAGCCTGACGAGTTCGGATTCGTCGGTGAATGCCGCGGCGACCTTGTACGTCGACCGGGCCAATCGGCGGGCTCTGCTCTTCGCGCTCGGTCTGAGTGCCTCAGAAGGTCCGTTCACCCTGCGTGTCGTCGATGACCGCGGAAACGCGACTGTCATCGCGACCTTCGAGACTGACAAGCCGGTTTTCGGCATGGTCGCACAGAACATTTCGGATGACATCCTTTCGAGGAAGCTCGAGCTTCTCGACAGCAAGGGAAAAGTCATCCTTCAGACCGCCTGACTCCCCCCTGCGCCGCTCTGCCCGGTCGCTCTCCTCCCGGGCACGCGGCGCGATGTCTCTGGACATCATTCGTCGATCATTTCCGGGATTTGCAGAGATTGATCGCACGCATCGCATCCATCGCAAGCGTTGCATGGCGTCGCGCGTTGCCTGATCTCTCCTGCGGCGGGTCGACCTCGTGATCGCTCATGCGAGGTCGGCTCGCCGTGTCCATTCAGCTTCGATCGGCAACAGCTCTGCGGCGAGGCGAGCCCGCTGCGCATTCAGCTCCTTGATGCGCGCCGCGTTGGCGTAGATCGATGGACTCGACAAGTCGCGATCCAGCATCGTGAGCTGCGTCTCGATGGATTCGATCCGCTTCTCGAGCTCTTCGACCGCGAGCTTTGCAAGCGGGTTCTTGCCGCTCGGCGCGCTGGTCCGGTCGGACTTGCTTCGATCCGCGTTTCCGCCTGACTTCGCCGCTGGTTTGGCCGGCGCTTTCGCGGTGGACGCCAATTCCTTTACCCGCTCGGTTGCGCGCGGCGGGTACTTCGCGAGGTACTCGCTATAGCGCCCCTCGAAGATCGTCGCCTTGCCGTGACCGTCCAGGATGACGAGGCGTTCGCATACGGCCTCAAGCAGCGCTCGATCGTGGGTGATCAGGAGCACCGCGCCGCCCGCGCCGCCTTCGTCGGCGCCGCTGCCGTAGTCGAGCAGTGACTGCTCGAGGCGCTCCGCACTCGGGATGTCGAGGTGGTTCGTCGGTTCATCGAGGACGAGCAGATTCTTGGCGCTCGCGACGAGTCCGGCCAGGACGACGCGCGCACGCTCGCCGCCTGACAGCACCTGCAGCACCTTGTCCTGCTCACGCCCCGAGAACAGAAACGCGCCTGCGAGATCACGTGCCTGCTGTTCGCTCGCTGTCGTGGAGCCGTCCATGCCAATGATGACTGACTGCAGGTACTCCCACACGGTCATTGAAAGATCAAGGTGGTCCTGTGTCTGACGGAACCAGCCGACTGCGAGACGAGGCGATCGGCGCAGAACGCCGCTGTCCGGCTCCAGATCGCCAAGGAGAGCACGAACGAGCGTCGTCTTCCCCGCTCCGTTCGGACCAATGATGCCAAACCGATCGCCAGGCTTCACTGTCAAGGTGAGATCGCTGAACAGCACCCGCGGTCCGAAGCTCTTGCTCAGATGTTCTCCGCTCGTGACCACGTCGCCGACGCGCGGTGGTGCAGGCAGATCGAGATGCATGACATCGAGTTCGGCCGAGCGCTCGACCAGCTCATCCTGTTTGAACCGCGCGAGGCGCGTTTCACGACCGCGCGCCTGCTTCGCTCGCTGACCGGCCTTGTACTTGCGGATGTACTCTTCTTCCGCGCGGATCTTGTCGAGCTGCTTCTCAAACACCCGCGCTTCGCTGAGCTGGCGCTCGCGGCGCAGGTTGACGAACGCTTCGTAGTTTCCCGGATACTCGCGAACCGCGCCGCGATCGATCTCGACGATGCGCGTGACCACGCGGTCCAGCAGCCATCGATCGTGGCTGACCACGACCACGGCGCCGTCATACTCGTCGGCGAGAAATGTTTCCAGCCAGCGGCGACCATCAATGTCGAGGTGGTTCGTCGGTTCGTCGAGCAGCAGCAGGTCGGGTTCTTCGAGCAGCAGCTTCGCGAGACCGAGGCGCGCCTTCTGTCCACCGGACAGAGACGAAACAGGCTTGTCGAACTCCGCATCGGTGAACGTCAGTCCATGCAGCGTCGCTTCGATGCGATGATCAACGGCGTACCCGCCCGCACGGTTGATCTTGGCTTCAAGCTCTTCCTGTTTGCGGAAGAGCTGATCGAGCTGCGCAGCGTCGGCGGTCGCCATCGCGTCGTAGACGTCGTCGAGACTCATTTTCATCGCGTCAAGATTTGCAAACGCTGTCGCGGCTTCCTCGCGCAGCGTCTTGGTGAAATCGAGCCGCGGATGCTGCGACAGATATCCCACTTTCGCCGCGCGGTTGATCTGCACGAGCCCTTCGTCGAGCTTGAGCTCGCCGGCGAGCGCCTTCATGAGCGTGCTCTTGCCGCAGCCATTGCGCCCGACCAATCCGATCTTCTCACCGTCAGAAATGGACAGCGTCGCGCCGTCGAGGACGAGGTTGCCGCCATAGCCGTGCCGAAGATTGAGGACAGACGCGATCGCCATGAACGTCGAAGGATTGACGGTTGCCGGAGGGGACCGAACGGATTTGAAAGGGTGGCGATCGTAGCAGGATGCCGGCCGCGACGATGAACGCGAGCCGCGTCAGCGCGAGATGCTGTCGGCCTCCCACACGCTCGCGACGGCCTGCCGGATCCGCAACGGAAGCAGCAGCGTCACCATGAGCCTGGCAAGCGGCCTGGTCACGACGATCGTCAGCAGCCGCACGGCGACGCCGATACCGAAAGCGGTCCCGGCGAACTGCAGGCCATACCACTCATACGCGAGGGCGGAGTACGACTTCCAGTTATGCGCAGTGACGGCCTCGACCGTGAACACCAGCGCGAAGCAAAGAACGGCGAGCGTGATCGGCACCAACTGCCAAGCGAGCACGAAGATCAGGCGACGATGGAGGAGGAGCAAGGACCATGCGACGCCCGGAATGATCCACGCGATCGCGAGCGGAATCATTTCCGACGTCCACCGCTTCCACGCAAGATCGAGCAGGGAAGGGTCCTGTCCGAGCGCACCGAGCGCCGCCTTGTCTCCGATGAGCTGAGCCGGCGCCTGCCATGTCGCCTGGGGATCGATGGCGATGCCCATCGCCGACAAGCGCGGTTCGAACGTTCTCGCCGTGTCCCACGACACCGCGTACGTCGAGATCGTTGCTGCCGCGACATCGGCCGCGAGCACCGCGAAGCAGGTGAAGAGCACAGCTGCCGCGACAATCACGCCGAACCGGCGCAGCCATCGCCAGCTCATCGGATACTCCGTCACCGTGGCGATCGTGCCGCACTCCGTGCAGCGCACGTACATGATCTGCAATCGTGTGTCGCGATAGATGGTGGCGCCGCCCAGCTGATGCAGGCATTGCATGCAGACGCGGTCGGCGTCGAGCTTGCCGATCGCCGGAGCGTCCGCCACGTCGTGGGTCGAGGAAGATTCAACCATCGAAGCGATACTTTACCGTTAGCATCCGCGGTCTATGAACCGTGTCTTGCGCCGCGTGCTCCTTCCGATTACGATCATTGGAATTGCACTCGCGCTCTCGTGGTGGGGCAATCGGGACGGTGATGACCGGCGCGCGGCTGTGACGTCCTTCGTCGCCGGTGTAATGGGCGGCGGCGACGCAGGCGCGTCACTTCCCCTCATCGTCGAAGCCGCACGGTCGCGAATTCCCGCAGGCGAGGCCATCGAGGTGGAGGTTCGGGACGGTGACGGCGGTCCTTCGCCGCACGGCGCCGCGTCGCACGTTGCGATGATCCGCGTGCGGGGTCTGGCGGCGCTGGCAGTGCGCGTCCGTTACGATCCGGATCCGGCGCAGATGGCCATCGTCGGATGGTTTGAACCCGGCAGCTGAAGCCGCCGATGGCCAGAAGGAACGGACGTACATGGATGTCTGGCTGAATGGAGCGTGGGTCCCCCGCGACAAGGCGCAGGTCTCCGCGTTCGATGCCGGTTTCCAGCACGGCGTCGGTCTGTTCGAAACGATGCATGCGCGGGCCGGCAAGGTCCTCCGCGTCATAGATCATCTGGCGCGACTTCGCGAATCGGCCCGGATCCTGCGGCTCACCGAAAGCCTGCACATCGAGCCGCTCGCGGAAGTGATTCAGCAATGCGTCGAGCGCAACAAGTTTCCCGACGCGCGCGTGCGGCTCACGGTGAGCGGCGGTGATTTGAATCTGTTGCAATCAAGCGGCGCGCGGTCATCGCACGATCCGACCATTCTGGTCGTCGCTCAGCCGCCGACGCAGTACCCGCCGGAACTGTTCGCCAACGGCGTGACGGTGCGCATCGCGGATGGACGCGTCAATCCGCTGGATCCCATGGCTGGTCACAAGACGCTCTCGTACTGGCCGCGCCTGAGCGCGCTGCAGCAGGCTGGTGCGGCCGGCGCGAGCGAGGCACTCTGGTTTTCGGTGACCAATCACCTCGCATGCGGCTGCGTCTCGAATGTGTTTCTTCGCACCGGCGACCGTCTGCGCACGCCTTACGCGCGCGGCGAGGAACTGCCCGGCGTGCTGCCGGCGCCGGTGCTGCCTGGCATCACGCGGAAGACGATCATGGCAATCGCGGAGCAGGAAGACATCGAGGTGACGCGGGCGATGCTCACGGTCGAAGATGTCTTTGCCGCAGACGAGATCTTTCTGACCAATTCGTCGTGGGGTGTTTTGCCCGTCGTGGCCATCGGGCCGAGCGCGGTCGGCAGCAGCACACCAGGAGCGATGACCCGGCAGCTGCGCGCTGCGTGGCTCGTGTAGGTCATTGGCCGGGCCGGATCACCCGCACGTTTTCGCGCCCGCTGTTGTCATCCGCTTCGGATCGACCGGCCAGCCCCGTCGCGCGCGGTGCAAACAGCAGTCGGCGGACAGCGAGTGTCATCATCATGACGAATCCGACAACCAGCGCCACCAGCACAACGACGACGAGCAGACAGATCACCGGCACGGCAAGCACGATCGCGAGGACGGCGGCGAGTGCGTTCTTCAGGACTGGAACTGGCGACGTGCCCGTGGACATCGTGTCGAGTATAGGAATTCGCCTCGCCGTCTTTCTGGTGCCGTACCATCTGCGGCACCAACGGACTGATGCCTTACTGATGAACGCCGCAGGAGGTGGCCCCTGACCTTGACCCTGAACCGGACCGGGACGAGCTCGAGCCCGACTATCGCTGATGCGACTTTGGACACGACCCCGCTGGTCTTCGCGCACCTTCATCTGCACACGGAGTACTCGCTGCTCGACGGCGGCAACCGCGTGGATCGCCTGCTGCGGCGCGTCAAAGAGCTCGGCATGGATGCGGTCGCAGTCACCGACCATGGCAACCTGTTCGGGGCGATGGAGTTTTACACCAAGGCCAAGGCTGCGAATGTCAAACCGATTCTCGGGATCGAGGCGTACGTCGCCCCTGATCGTGACGGGAAACCCGGTGATCGACGGGATCGCACGCACACCGGCGTGATGGACGGCGGCTATCACCTCGTGCTGCTGGCGGAGAATCTTGCGGGGTGGAAGAACCTGCTGAAGCTTTCGAGCGATTCGTTCATCAACGGGTTCTACTACCGGCCGCGCATGGACAAGTCGACGCTGGCGCAGTGGTTCGACGGCCTCATTGCGATCAACGGACATCTCGGCAGCTCGATCGCCTTTCACCTCACCAATTTCGTGCGCAGCCAGGATACGAAGCACTGGCAGCTCGCGCTCGATGAGGCGCGATGGCACGCGTCGACGTTCCGGGCCAATGAGAACGGCGAGCCGCGCTTCTACATCGAACTGCAGCGGCACGTTCCCGAGCAGGAGGCGATCAATCCGCTGCTGAAGAAGCTGGCGGAAGAGCTCGGCCTGCCGCTCGTCTGCGACAACGATGCGCACTTCCTTGGCAAGGAAGATCACGACATTCACGACACACTCTGCTGCATCAGCATGGGCAAGATGAAGGACGCGGCGGATCGACTGCGTTATCCGGAGTCGCTGTATGTGAAAAGTCCAGCCGAGATGCGGGAGCTCTTTCACGATGCGCCGGAAGCGCTCGAGAACGCGGCGCGGATCGCGCGGCGCTGCAATGTGGAATTGAAGAGCGGTCAGAACTACGCCCCGGTGGTGAAGGTGAAGCACCCCGGCAAGGCGCCGGAGTTTGACCCGGCGCGCGACGGATCTGATCTCACCGAGTGGTTCAAGAAGTACTGCGCGACGGTGGAACTGCACCCGTTCGACTCGACGCAGGACACCACTTCGCCGACAGAGCTCAAGGAAGGCTGCGATCGGGCGCTGCGCGACCTGGCGGAAGCCGGCCTGATCTGGCGCTACGGCCCCAACGGCATCACGCCGCAGATCCGCGCCCGCGCGGAGCGCGAGCTCACGATTCTCGCGGACAAGCTCATTTCCGCGTACTTCCTGATCGTCTGGGATTTCGTCAACTGGGCACGCCAGCGCGGCATTCCCGCCAATGCACGTGGTTCGGGTGTCGGCACCATGGTCGGCTACGTGCTCGGGCTTTCGAACGCGTGCCCCGAGCAGTATGGACTGCTCTTCGAACGCTTCACCGATCCCGATCGCTCCGAGTATCCCGATATCGATATTGATATCTGCCAGAACGGTCGCGCAGCCGTGATCGACTACGTCCGCAAGAAATATGGACACGTGGCGCAGATCATCACGTTCGGTCGGCTCAAGGCGAAAGCGGCTATCAAGGATGTCGCGCGTGTAATGGGTCTCGCACCGGCCGAAGGTCAACGGCTCGCGAATCTCATCCCCAACGAACTGCACATCACGATCGAAGAAGCGAAGCAGAAGGAAGCGGATCTGCAGGCGCTGTACGACGAGGATCCGACGGTGCGCCGCGTGCTCGACGCGGCCGAAGCGCTCGAAGATCATGCGCGCAATCAGGGGGTGCACGCAGCGGGCGTGATCGTCGCAACGCAACCGCTTGATACGGTCGTTCCGCTGTGTCGCGCGGCGGGCGGCGAGAACGAAGTCGTCACGCAGTGGGACGGGCCGACATGCGAGAAGGTCGGTCTCCTCAAGATGGACTTTCTCGGGCTGCGCACGCTCTCGACCATAGAACTCGCGAAGAAGCTCATTCGCGGTTCGCTGTCAGAGGACGCAATCTGGGCTGCAGTCGGCACCAGGAAGCCGACGAAGCCCGATCCGTCCGTGGTTCATCCGCTCGACCTCGATCGCATTTCGCTCGACGATCAGAAGGTGTTCGGGCTGTTTCGGCGCGGCGACGCGTCCGGCATTTTCCAGTTTGAATCAGGGGGCATGCGCAAACTGCTCGTCGACATGGCGCCGGACCGGCTCGAAGATCTCATCGCAGCCAACGCGCTGTATCGGCCCGGGCCGATGGATCTCATTCCGGACTACAACAATCGCAAGCACGGCCGTCAGCCGGTGCCCGCGGTGCATGAGATCGTGGACCGGTACACGAAGGAAACATACGGCATCATGGTGTACCAGGAGCAGGTCATGCAGGTGCTGCACGGCCTCGGCGGCATTCCGCTCCGCGCCGCGTACTCGATCATCAAAGCAATTTCGAAGAAGAAGGAAGACGTCATCAACGCCGCTCGCGGTGACTTCGTCAAAGGCGCCGGTGAACGCGGTGTCAACGCGCACAAGGCCGGCGACCTGTTTGATCTGATCCTGAAGTTCGCCGGGTACGGCTTCAACAAGAGTCACTCGACCGGCTACGCGATCATCGCGTACCAGACGGCCTACCTGAAGACGTACTTTCCGAATCAGTACATGGCCGCCGTGCTCAGTTTCGAAAGCCAGGCGCGCAAGGTCGAAGAGTGGGCGGTGTATCTCGAAGACTGCAAGAAGACCATCTTTCCTGATCACGCACCGGCGGCGGGCAAACTGCACGTCGGCGTCGAGGTCAAGCCGCCCGACGTGAATCTGTCCGATGAAGACTTCAGCGTCGTCTTCATGCCGAACGAGCCGCGGACCAACTGTCACGGTCATGTGCGCTTCGGTCTGAAGGCGATCAAGGGCGCCGGCGAGCAGGGCATCAAGGCGATTGTCGAGGAGCGGGTGAAGCGCGGGCCCTACAAGAGTCTGTTTGATCTCTGCGAGCGCGTCGATCTCCGCGCCGTGAACAAGGCCATGATCGAGTCACTCGTCAAGGCGGGCACCTTCGACAGCATTCACAGTGTTGACGACCGCGCGTCGCTGCTGGCGTCTGTCGAGGCCGCGATCTCGGCCGGTCACTCGCTTGCCGCTGACCGCGCTGCAGGACAGGAGACATTCTTCGGCGCGTTCGAAGCGGTCACGCCTGCGACAACCAAGGGCGCCGCCGCTGCGTCACTGAAGCGCGTTGCGCCGTGGGATCGCATGGCAACGCTCGTTGCCGAGAAGGAGGCGCTCGGCTTTCACGTGTCAGGCCATCCGCTTGATCAGTGGCGCGAGTCGATCGTGAGGTTCTGTTCGAGCGACACGATTGGTATGCAGGAGATCCCGCACGATCAGCCGGTTGTCATCGGAGGACTGATCACCCGCATTCGTCCGACCGTGACGAAGCAGGGCAAGAAAATGGCGATGCTGACGCTGACCGATCGTCGCGGGACCGTCGACGGCGTGCTCTTCGCGGAGAACTTTGCGAAGTTCGGCGACGTGCTGCAGCTCGACCGATGCGTCGTACTCGTGGGTTCCGCTGATCGCGGACGAGCCGAGCCGTGCGTGATCGTCGATCGCGTCGTGCCGATCGAGCAGGCCGCGCAGCATTTGTCGCAGCGCATCGACCTCATCATTCAAGGCGTGCGCGGCGACGACGATGAGCCGCTCGAGCCGACGCTCAAGATGCTCGCCGGCACGCTGCGGCAGGCGAGCGGATCCGTCGCAAGCCTGCAGGGACGCCCGGTGCCGGTGTCCATCCACGTCGATCTGGAGGACAGCCGTGTGACGCTGGCGAGCGAACGCATCCGCGTCGTTCCGGACGCGGCGCTTCTTGATCGCCTGTGCCGCTGTCTCGGCGCAGATGCCGTTCGTGTGCGCGGCGGCTATCTCCCGCCGCGCCGCGCGCCGCGCAACGACTGGAAAGCCCGTCGAACAAGTGAAGAGACGGTCGAGGCGTGAGCGGCGAATGCGCGCCGTGCGACGCACGACCCCAGCCAAGGCAGCCGCCTACGGACACAGCCGCTCTATCACGAACCCGCCAGGATGATTGCTCACGGAATCGCGCGTGTACACGATCCGATCGTGCAGCCGGAACTTGTCGCCTTGCCAGAACTCGATCCGATCGAGCGCGACGCGATAGCCGCCCCAGTGCGGCGGGCGCGGGATCGGCTTGCCGTCGAAACGGCGCTCGACCTCCGCGGCCATTCCTTCGAGCGCCGCACGGTCCTTCACCGGCCGCGACTGTTCGCTCGCCCACGCATTGACCTGGCTTGAGCGGGGACGGCTCGCGAAATATGCGTCGCTGTCGGCATCGCTCGTGTGACGCACCTCGCCCTCGATGCGCACCTGGCGATCGAGCTGGTCCCAATGGAAAAGGAGCGCCGCGTGACGGTGCTCGTCGAGGCCGAGACCTTTGCGACTCTGGCGATTCGTAAAGAACACGGCACCATCGGCGTCAAACGTTTTCAGCAGCACGGTGCGGACGCTCGGCCGTCCGTCGATATCGACTGTCGCGAGGTACATCGAATTCGTGTTGGGCAGCGGAAGGCGCCGCGCCTCGTCGTACCACGCAAGGAATGCGTTGACCGGGTCTGCAGGCGGATGTTCGAAATCAAGGGCAAGGGCATGTGACATGAGCGGTGCTTTCATCCTCGACGATCGCGCCGCGCACGTCGAGTAGCGCGCGGCTCGTTGCGCGGGGGAGGCGTGCCTTGAAGTAGCCGCGCCAGATCGATGCCCGCGAAAGAGAGCGGATCATCCCAGTCGGGAGCAGGGTCAGGAGCAGGCGCGGAAGGGGCGGTGGGGACTGGGGACCGGGGCGCAACCGCCTGCGGTCGGTCGGCCTTGACCGCGATCTCGCTCTCCAGATCGGCGATGTCCGGCGCGATGCCGAACGCCGCCAGCCAGGCCCGCACTTCGGGAGCGGCGAGCGGAACGGTCGCCCTGAGCGGTGGCCGCTTGGGAGACGGCGTGGTTGCACCGGACGCGGCCCGCGGCCCAAATCGCCGCTCTGGCCGGGCGTTGCGCCAGTCCGCCGCCAGACGCTCGAGGAACTCCTCGCTGGTCATGGTGTCGGCGCCGCGGCGTCGGACGATTTTCGTGACGTTCCGGTCGGTGCTGACGACAGTCATGCGGCGCGGAGAACTCGACCGCTGCACGAGCCCCACGATCACGTCATCCGCCTTCACGCCACCGCCAGCCCATGAAAACCACACGCGCTCACGTCGCGCCGGTCCGCCCCGCGGCCTCATCCCGTCACACACAATCCACGTCTCGCCTCGGCCGAACCGCGTTACTTCGATCAGGTCCGCGAGGCCGTCGAGGTCAATCCCGGCAAGTTCCGGGGGCAGAACCCCGGTGACGTGTAGAACGTTGAAGGCGTCAAGAACCAGTTGCATGAGGAGGAGAGAAGCCTTCTTGCGAAATCGCCCGAAATAGGCTCTACTGTTTGGCCCGCTCGATCGCTCCAACGGCGGACGAGAGCGGCCCCAGTCCCTCCGCCTTTCGACACACACTCTCACCTAACGACCGCGACACGAAGAAAAGGTTGACCGCAATGGCGATTCGAATCAAGGCCCGAGCTGGCGAGACTGCTGAGCAGATGCTCCGCCGCTTCAAGAAAGTTTGTGAGAAGGAAGGCCTGACGAAGGACGTCAAGCGAAAGCAGTATTACGAGAAGCCGTCCGAGCGCCGTCGCCGAGCGATGCGCAAGACGGAAACGCGCGGCGGCATGCGGCCCATGGGGCGCGGCGGCAGCAGTTCCAGCTCCGGTGGCGGCAGCAGCGGTTCCAGCAGCAGCGGTCCCAGCAGCGGCCCCGGTGGTCGTAGCGGCGGCGGCGGCGGTGGACGCAGCGGTGGCGGCCGTAGCGGCGGCGGCGGTGGCGGTCGAAGCGGTGGCGGCGGTCGGCCCTCGGGCGGTCGCGGTCGCTCCTGATGACGGACCCAATCGTCCGCGCATCCTTCGAACGCTGGCTGTGAGCGATGTTCCTGAACCGGAACGCGGCAGGCGGCGGTGTTTCGCGCACAATTCAGTCCCGGCCCGCCACTTCGCCTACTGTCAGCGGCTCGTGCGTCGACGCGTGAGCCTGTTCTTCTGCCTCTCCTGCTTCGCATGACTCGCACATACTCCACGACCGATCCAGCCCAGGTCCGCAACTTCGCCATCGAGGCGGCGCGCACCGCTGCTGATCTCAAGTGCACTGATGTCGTTCTGCTCGATGTGCGCGGTCACAGCCAGGTCTGTGACTACGTCATCGTCGCGAGCGGCACGAGTCAGCGGCAGATGAAGTCCGTGGCGACGCAGCTTGAAGACATCGGCGAGGCCATGGGCATGGCACCGTTCCGGTCGACGCGGGATGCGGGCACGACGTGGGTGGTCGTCGATTGCGTCGAAGTGGTGATCCATCTCTTCGAGCCGGAGCAGAGGCTCTATTACGATTTGGAATTGATGTGGGCGCAGGCCGGGCGTGTCGACTGGTCGCGCGCGGGGCGTTCCGATGGCTCGACTTCGAAACCTGCGAAAGCGGCGCGAGCGGCGGCCGCGCGCGAACCAGACAGTGACGACGACGACGCGACAGTGAAGCCGGCAGCGAAGACGCAGCCGAGCGCCAAATCCGCGCGTCCGTCGTCGAAGAACTTGAAGTCAGCATCCGCGAAGCCGGTGAAGAAGCCGGCCAGCAAGAAGCCTTTGGCGAAGAAGCCGGTCACAGGAACCGGCGTTGCGTCCTCCGCGAGCAAAAAAGCGCCGGTCAAGAAGAGTTCTCGCAAGGCGCCGGTACGACGGTCGTCGACCTCGAGAGCACCCGCCCGCGACGAGTGAACGCCTTCCATGCTCCGCGAAGTCCTCTACGCGAAGATTCATCGGGCCACGGTCACCCACTGCAATCCTGATTACATGGGATCGATCACTATCGATCCGGATCTTCTTGATGCGACCGGCCTGCGGCTGAACGAGAAAGTGCTCGTCGCCGATGTCGACAATGCAGCCCGCTTCGAGACGTACATTTTCAAGGGCGAGCGCGGTTCAGGGGTCATCGGCGTCAACGGCGCGGCAGCGAAGTTGACCGGCGTCGGCCACATCGTTCTCATCATGAGCTTCGCGCAGATGACCGACGAGGAAATGCGGGGGCATCGGCCGAAGATCGTGCTCTGTACGCCTGAGAACAAGATCGCGGAACTGTTTCACTACGACGCGTCGTAAACTCGTCGCCCTGACATGTTGGCCATACCGGTCATGCTGCCCGTCTGGTTCAGTCGCGAGGATTGACTCGCGGGAGGTCCGCCGTGAACGTGCGTCTTGCTGTTGTGCTTCTCTCACTCGCATGCGCGGCGCTTGGCGCGGTGCAGTCTGCCCCCGTCGCCGATCCCGTCGCTGAGCCCATGGCGGCAAGCGTGCCGACAGCGGCAGCGGCGACCGGCGTTTGGCAGGGGTACGTTGAGTCCGAGCAGGGACGGTTGTTCGTGAAGGCCGAGGTGCGATCCGACGGGGGGGCCGGCGAGAAGCCCAGCGTCCTCCTCACCGTGCCGCTCGCAGGAGCGCTCAAGTCCCTGGCTGAAGACGTGCTGATCAACGAGCGCTCGCTCGGATTCACACTGAAGAGCCGCGGTGTCGACGGTCGCTTCGTCGGCGAGATTGATGAGGCGGGCACGACGTTCGTCGGAACGCTGACGCTCACTGCCGGAGGGCGCCCGCCGGATGCGCTCCCGTTCTCCCTCGTCAAGTCAGCGGACGCGAAGTCTGCGGCGAACAAGACCATGTGGGTCGGAGCGCTGGATGTCAACGGCACGAAGCTGCCTTTCGTCGTCACGCTCGCGGACGTCACGGACATTGGAACGGTGGGCGCGATTGACATTCCGACGCAGAACTTGTTGGACTTTCCGCTGCTCGTGACGAAGCGCGAGGACGGTGGCTATGCGATCGTGGTGCCCATTCCGGGCGACGCCACGATGGAGCTCGCGCCGAAGGTTGAGGACGATGGCACGGCTGCGCTCGTCGGCACGTACTCGCAGGGGGGCTTGCAACTGCCGCTCACGTTGAAGCCGTCCGACGGCAGCGCGCCCGAAGGTGCCCGTCGACCGCAGACGCCGATGCCGCCGTTTCCATATGACGCGCGCGATGTCGTCATCAAGCATCGCTTCGGTCATTCGCTCGCCGGCACACTGCTGATTCCCGAGCGAAAGGACGGCACACCCGAGAAGTTTCCAGCAGTGGTGCTCATCTCGGGGAGCGGACCGCAAGATCGCGACGAATCAGTCCTGGGCCACAAGCCGTTCCTCGTGCTCGCGGATGCGCTCGCGCGGGCGGGCATCGCCGTGATGCGCTACGACGATCGCGGCACTGGCCGGTCCACCGGCTCGTTTGAAGGTGCGTCGTCATACGACTTCGCCACGGACTGCGACGAGGTCACGGAATGGATGCGCACGCAGCCGGACATCGATCCGCGCCGCATCGGCCTGATCGGACACAGTGAGGGCGGCATGATCGCGCCGGTCGTTGCCAAATGGCAATGGGAGGACGGTGATCCGAGTGTCGCGGCCCGATTCATCGTGCTGATCGCGGGGCCCGGCGTCAGCGGCGCCGAAGTGCTCGCGCTGCAGATGCGCCGCTTGATGGAGGCGGAAGGCGCGACGCCTGAAGAGGTCGATTCGGTGGCCGTGCCGCAGACGGCGGCGATCGCTGCAATCGTCGCGAAGAAACCGACGGCTGAGATCGAAGCAGCTGTGCGAACGATGGTCGAAGCGCAGATCGCTTTCGCTGCGGCCCACGGCGCGCCGCAGCCGCCGGAGGCACTGGAAGCCGCGACCAAGATGGGCGTCGAGCAGCTCGGATCACTTTGGATGCGCGAGTTTCTCGACCACGACCCGCGCGGCTGGATCAGTTCGCTCGTCATTCCCGTGCTCGCCGTGAACGGCACGCTCGATCTGCAGGTCGACGTGGATCAGAATCTTCCTGCGATTGAAGCGGCGGCGAAGGCCGGGAACGTGCCGCTGACCACGATGCGCTTTGAGAAGCTCAATCATCTGCTGCAGCCGGCCACAACGGGTGCCGTCCAGGAGTACTCGGCGATCGAGACGACGATCGATCCGGCGGCGCTCGCGTACATCGTCGATTGGGTGGTGAAGACCGCCAACGATCCTGCGATCCTCACCCTCAAGCCCAAGGCGCCGCCGGCGGATGCGGCGCCCGTCGACGACAAGCGACCTGTCGCTCCTGTGATCCCGGCGATGCCCGCGGCACCGGTTCCGCCGGCACCAGAAACGCGATGATGGAAACGCGATGATGTCATTCGGACTTTCGCGCGGGAAGAAGCTCGATGTCGGCACGGTCGGCATCGAGCGTGATCAGCTGCCCCCGTTCGATCCGGAGGGGGGCGAACGGCTCGATCCGCGCCAGTGGTTCGAACATTCCGAGCGGCCCTTCGATCTGGAGATCGGCGCCGGTAAAGGCACGTTTCTGCTGCAGCAGAGTGAGCTGGAACCCGAGACGAACTTTCTCGGCATCGAGTGGACCGGCGAGTTCTTTCGATACGCGGCCGACCGCGTTCGTCGTCATCAGCTGCGCAACGTCAAGCTCCTGTGGGCCGACGCGACCGAGTTCATCCGCTGGTGGGTTCCTGACGGGTGCGTGCGCACGGTGCACCTCTACTTCAGCGACCCGTGGCCGAAGTCACGTCATCACAAGCGGCGCGTGGTGCAGGACGCGACGCTCGCGGAGTTCCATCGCATTCTCCAACATGAGGGCGAGCTGCGGCTTGTCACGGACCACGACGACCTGTGGACGTGGTACGAGGAGCACGTCGCGCGGCACACGGCGATGTTCGATCGCATACCGTTCGAGCGCCCCGCAAGTGCCGGCGAAGGTGAAGTGGTGGGCACGAACTTTGAACGCAAGTATCGGCGCGAGGGACGGCCGTTTCATGCGATGACGCTGCGCAGACGCGACGCCGGAGCAAGTTCCGCGGCCGAGGCGTAATCTAGCAGTCACTCGTGCAGCTCAAACATTTCCGGCTGCAGACCCCCATTTCGTCATGAAATGTCCAGATGGCGCTTGTCAGCTGCTACATCTGTCGTACAGTCTGCGACAGTTGTCGTAGATCGGCGGCGATGCGAACCTTGCCATGCGTCTCAACGATTCAGAATGGACAGTGATGGGTGCGGTCTGGTCCGCGGCGGAAGGCGCCCGCGATGGCGAAGTCACCGCGCGCGAGGTTCATGACCGCATCGGCGACTCCGCTGAGTGGTCCTATAGCACCGTGCGCACGCTGCTCGCACGGCTGGTGGAAAAGAGCGCTCTGCGCGAGCGCAAGCGCGGCAACCAGAGCATGTACGTGGCGCTCGTGACGCAGGACGAGGCCCGCAGTTCGGCGATCCGCTCGCTGCTCGAACGCGCGTTTGATGGAACATTCGGATCATTGCTGCAGCACGTGGTCGCCAGGGAGAAGCTCTCAAAGCGTGATCGCGCGGCGCTGGCCAATCTCGTCGATGAGCTCGATCCTCCGAAAGGCGCGAAGTCGTGAGCAGCCTCTTCAATGGCGCTTTCGATGCGGCCGCAGGCGCCTGGTGGCAATGGTCACTGCCCATCGCCACGCAAGTGGCGCTCATTGCCGTTGTCGCGGCACTCATCGACGTCGCATGCTCACGCCGATCGCGCCCCCGGCTGCAGACGCTGCTGTGGACAGCAGTGCTCGTGAAGTTCTTCATCCCTCCGTGGTTCAGCTCGCCGGTGAGTGTGATGCGGCTGCTGGCCGCGCCGCCGCTTGCGGAGAGCCAGTCCACGATCGAGATGACGTGGGTGCGCGCCATCTCCGGCGCGTGGCTTGCGGGAGTGGTATTGATCGCGTGCTTCGCGCTCGTGCGTCATCGCATCGCATGCGTTGCGCTGAGCCGGGAGACTCGTCCGGCGACGGATCTTGCGCATCGCGAGATCGCACGAGCAGCGCAGGCGCTCGGTTTGCGTCGCGTCCCCGAGACGCGCATCGTCCCGCGGGCGATCGATGCTGCGGTCTTCGGGTTCGTGCGTCCGGTGATTCTGGTGCCCGCGGATCTGCTGCGCGGTGATCCCGAGCGGCTGCGACACGTCCTGTTGCACGAATGCGCTCACCTTCGGCGCCGCGACCACTGGTGGTCGCTGCTCATCTTCGTGATCGCGGCGCTCGCCTGGTGTCATCCGGCATCGTGGTTCGCGCGATCGCGTCTCACTTCGCTGCGCGAAATCTCCTGCGACGAGATGGTCGCACGCACGCTTGGCGACGGCGGCCGTGCGTATCGCGCAACGCTCGCTTCCATCGCCCGAGTGTTCCTCGATACACAGCCGGGAGGGGCGCGGCACATCCATCGTGGACTCGTCGTCCCATACCTGCTGTGGCCCGGTTCGTCGCTGCTCGTCGCACGGCTCCGCCATCTGCAGCGCGAGATTGCGCCGCGCTCAGCGCGCCATTCAGCCTGCCTCGCCGGCGTCGCGCTCGTGATGGCGGCGAGCGTACTTCCGCTTGCGAACCCGCCGTTGCCGCGCGACGAGCAATGGGCCGCCGCGCAGGGATGCATGCAGAAACGGACGATCATCTGGCAGATGATCGCTGAACGAGACGCCTCGTCATCGTTGAACCCGTCACCGTTGAAATAGTTCAGGGAGCCCGCACATGATTTCAGTCTGTCGACATCGTTCGCTTCTTTCCATCGCGTCCGTTCTCGGTGCATTCGTCGCCGGCACCGGCCTGGTAGCGTCGCTTGGTGCTCAGAACACGAAGCCGGCACCCGCTCCGATCAACAACGATGAGATCGCGAAGGCAATGGTGGCGGCGCAGAAGTTCACGGTGCCGAGCACGCATCACAAGGAGCTTGAGCGCTTTGTCGGCAAGTGGACGACGAAATCGCGCATCTTCATGGGCGGCACTGCGACGCCGCCAGAGTCAGGGACCGCCGAGTTCCGCTGGCTGATGGACGGTCGATGGCTGATCTGTGACACCGACGGCAGCATGATGGGCATGAAGATGAAGGGCTTCGTCCTGCTCGGCTACGACAACTTCAAGATGAGCTATGTGCAGACGTCCGTGACCGACTTCGACACGGCGATGAATCGCATGGAAGGGGACATGGACCCGTCCGGCAAGTCGCTGCTGCTGTACGGGACGCTCGATGAGTACCTCACCGGCGAGCACGACAAGATGGTGAAGTACGTCTACCGATTTGATTCAGCGGATCGCATCACGCTCGAGGTGCATGATCTGCCCATCGGCGAGCACAACACGAAGGTCGTTGAATGGATCTTCGAACGAGTGAAGTGAGATCGATCCATGCCATCAATCACCATAACCACACGCATCAATGCACCGGCCGCGCGAGTCTTCGACGTGCTCAGCGACTTTGCCGGCGCTCCGCAGCACATCAGCGCCATCAAACGGATCGAGATGCTCACCTCCGGCCCCGCGGGCGTGGGCACGCGATTCAAGGAAACGCGGGTCATGTTCGGGCGCGAGGCCTCGGAAGTGATGGAGATCTCGCAATTTGATCCGCAACACGGCTACGAACTGAGCTTCACGAGCGGCGGATGCACGTATCGCTCGCAGTTTCAGATCACGCCCATCGCCGGAAACGCGAGCGATGTGACCATGTCCTTCGACGCTCAACCGCAGACGTTCTTTGCGAAGGTCCTGGGGCTCCTGATGCGGCCGATGAGGGGCGCCATGACGCGCTGCATCACGAAGGATTTGAGCGAACTGAAGGTCGCGATCGAACGACCCGTGGCAGCCTGAGGGACAACCACCGCAACTCAACCGCCGTACTCGCGCAATCGTCCTTCCATCTCGCCGCGGAACGCTTCATCCGACTTTGGCAGCAGGCTCAGCGCTTCGCGCTGCGCTGCGATCGCCGGTGCAAATGAGCCGGTGCGCGCATATGCGAGCGCCAGCGTGTCGAGATACGACCACAGCGATCCGTTGCCGGCCGCGCGGGCCTGCGCCACACCACGTTCGATCGCGACGAGCGCGGTCTGCGGATCACGCAGCGATTCCGGCTCTGCGGTCAGCAGAAACCACGCGCACGTGTTGAGGGTGCCGGCGCAGGCACGAGGCTGATGAGCGACGACTTTGATCCCTGCGATCAGCCGCGGAAGCATCGTGCGCGCCGACTCGGGCCAGCCGAGCCCTTCGTAGCAATCGAGCAGATTGACGGCTGCGCTCACCGTGTCGTGATGCGATTCGCCAAGCTTCGCGTGCAGCGTCTTCCACGCGCTCTCGTACAGCGTTCGCGCCTCGTCGGTACGGCCGAGCCGGTCCAGCACGACGCCGAGACTGGACTGCGTACGGGCCGTCACCGGGTGATCGTCGCCGAGGACCACGAGCTGGCTGCCCGCGAACAGCGCTCCAGGATCATCCGCGCCATGCGCGTCCTTCCAGTCACTGGTTACGCGCACGAGCAGCCGTTCGCTCTCCGCGAGACTCTCAGCATCGCCGCGCTCTAATACGGATCACAGTTGACCTTCGCGCGAGGCGTTCACGCCAGCAGCGGCAGCTCCCGACAGAGATCGCACCACGAGCGCACGGATCAACTG